>NZ_CP035108.1:2664490-2997552 GCF_004087915.1 Geovibrio thiophilus | reverse complement strand
AGTGCTGCAATTCCAATAAGCTGATTTCGGGTTTCTTCTCGCCGAGAATAAATCATACAAGGCATATCTGATCAGTATATGTCTTTTTATCCGCCACGAAAAGGGATAATAGGCAAAAAAAGGCGAAGCCTTCCTGAAAAGCTTCGCCTTTATATTCATTATTTTTTTATTTATAGATGCTTTAATTAATGAGGAAACCTTTCTTTAACGAAAAAGAAAGGTTTCCTCAAGCTCCTTCCAAAGAAACCGAATGCGGCTTCGCTCCGCACGGCGCATTCTCCTCCTTGGGAATGTATTACCTCGCTGACGATTCTACGTATTCCACTATCTTTTCGGCGAGGCGGCGCACCATGAACTCGAAGCGGTCCGCGTCACGCTCAAGGAGGGTCATGCGGAAACCGGGCTTGCTGGTGAAGAATGATGTAAGCGGAACAACACAGATGCCTGTCGCGCCGAGGAGGTAGTATACAAAGCGTTTGTCGTTCTCTATGTTTGTGTTTGTTATGCTTTCAACATACGTTCTCACGCCTTCATCCTCAATGTGCAGGCTCTGCTTGGAGTTAAGGACGGCCTCATTGAAAACCACGGACATATAAAAGGCGCCGTTGCTTCTGTTAACCACTACATAGGGCACATCCCTGAGAATGCTGTAGGCTATGTTTGAGAGCTTTTCATAATGCTTTATCTTTTCAGCGAGATAAGGCTTGTACTCAGGGTGCGACATTATGCGGGGAATGGACATCTGAGGGAAGGTTGTAGAGCACACCTCAGACATCTTCTGAGTGAGGATGGCGTCTACGTATCTCTGAAACGCGGGGTCTTTGTCATAGTTGTAGACCTCTATCCAGCCGCACCTTGCGCCGGGCCAAGGGTATTCCTTGCTGATCCCTTTCATGCTTATGCCGGGCACATCGCCGATAATATCGGACAGCATAACTGTTTTTGAGCCGTTGTAGGACATATTTGCGTATATTTCGTCAAACACGAGCATCAGGTCATATTCCTTGGCTATGCGCACTATCTGCCTGAGTCCTTCTTCTGTGTGGACATAGCCGGTGGGGTTGTCCGGGTTAATGACAAGGATGCCTACTATGGAGCGGAAGCTTCTTACCTTGCTCTCAAGCTCGTCAAGATCGGGTGCCCAGTGCTTGTAGGGGTTCATCTGATATGTGTTTGGCGGGAAGGATGCGTGGAGAACCTCCGCCAGAAGGTGTGTCGAGTATGTGGGTTCGGGCATGATGATTCTCGCGTCGACCCTGATAGAACTGTATGATCTCGCTATCGCATCGCCCAGACCATTGAAGAAAATAATGTCTTCCGCAGTGATCTGCGCTCCGCCGCGTGCGTTTACCTGTGCGGCTATGTACTCTCTGGTTTCGAGAACGCCTTTGGTGGGGGAGTAGGCGTAAGCGTTGTTGTCCATGATAATTTTCGCAAGCTCTTCCTTCATCCAGTCCGGAAGAATTTCACCCTTGACAATGGGATCGCCTATGTTTTCCCAGTAAATGTCCACGCCTGCCTGACTGAGTTTGTTGGCGACATTAACAATGTTGCGTATCTCATACGTCAGTCCGTTCCCGCTTTTAGCAAGATCATACCTCATTAGTCTACCCTCGCATAATATGACCGTTGAATACCCGTTTTACGGGTAAATCATCGTTTATATAACAATATTTATATACTTTCAATAAGCAGTTTGCCCATTTTTAAAACATAACAGAAAGCTTATTTTCCGGCGTTTTTTTGACCGTAAAACGAAAAAACGCCGTTTGCCCGGGCAGGGGGAAACGGCGCCTTAGATCCTTGAACCCTGAAAAAGGGGTCAGGCTTCTTTCTTTTCTCCCCTTTGCCTCAGGAACAGTTTTATGGGAATCCCTTCAAAACCGAAGAATTCTCTTATAATGTTTATCACGAAGCGCTGGTATGAAAAGTGCACCGAATCCGGATAGTTGGCGAAGATAACAAATTGCGGCGGGCACGCCGCCACCTGAGTCATGAAATACAGCTTGAGTCTTCTGCCTTTAACCACCGGAGGCTGGTGGCGATCCAGAGCGGTCTGGAGAACACGGTTCGCTTCCCCTGTTCCGACCCTTTTTGTGTATTCCTTATAGAGCCCCTTTGCTGCCTCGAATATTTTATAAACGTTTTTGCCGCTCATAGCGGAGGCGAATATCACGGGCGGATTGCTGAGAAACTGGAGCTTGAAATCTATATCCGCCCTCATTTCCTTCGCAGCCTGATCTTTATTCTCCACCGCATCCCACTTGTTGACCACGAGAATAATCGGTCTGCCCGCTTCCCATGCGTCCGCAATGACCTTGACGTCACGTTCGTTTAAGCCTTCCGCTCCGTCAATGAGGCACACTGCTATATCCGCGCGGGAGAGTGCGTCTTCCCAGCGGTAATATCCGTATTTCTCTATTCTGTCCTTGAACATTACGGATTTTTTTCTGATCCCCGCAGTGTCGATGAGAACATATTTTTCGTCTCCGTATTCAAAGAGAGTATCCACCGCATCCCTTGTTGTTCCGGGAATGTCAGTTACGATCAGCCTTTCCTCGCCGAGCCAGCGGTTTATCATGCTGGATTTGCCGACATTGGGGCGCCCTGTGACGATCAGCTTAATGCGTCCGTCATAGCTGAAGCTTTCCTCTTCCTCATCCTCAGGCAGACGGGAGATGATCTCGTCCATCAGGTCGTCCACGTTGCGTCCGTGAGTTGCGCTTATGGGAAAAACCTTGTCGATTCCCATGGAGAAAAAGTCATAGGCAAGGTTCTCCGCAGAGGATGAATCTATTTTGTTGACAGCAACGACAAAGCTTTTTCCGCCTTCTCTGAGGAGCCCGCAGACTATCTCATCCAGCGGATGAACGCCTTCACGCCCGTCAACCATGAGGATGAAAAAGTCTGCCTCTTCAAGTGAGTACATGAACTGGCGCTGCATTTCCTTTTTTACTATCTCTTCCTTTAAGTCGTAACCCGCGGTATCCACCACACGGAAGCGTCTTCCAAGCCATTCGGCTGTAAATTCAATTCTGTCACGGGTAACGCCCGCCATGTCGTCCACAATGGCGATTCTCTGCCCTGCCAGTCTGTTAAAAAGTGTGGATTTGCCAACGTTCGGGCGTCCTATTATTCCGATTTTCTTCATTCTGTCTATCTTCCTATAATTGGGAAACGGTACATCCTGTCCGTTTCCTCATACGCTCGCGGTTTGCAAAGCAAACCTTCGCTTCGCACGGCGCGCTCCCATCCTTGGGAGCGTTTATGTCACATCTGTCTATCTTCCTATAATTGGGAAACGGTACATCCTGTCCGTTTCCTCATACGCTCGCGGTTTGCAAAGCAAACCTTCGCTTCGCACGGCGCGCTCCCATCCTTGGGAGCGTTTATGTCACATCTGTCTATTTTCCTATCATTGGAAAACGGTATATCCTGTCCGTTTCCTCATACGCTCGCGGTTTGCAAAGCAAACATGGAATTTTATACGCTTGTGGCTTAGCCTATGATCTCCAGAGCCGCGTCCAGTCTTCTGAGCAGTTCGTCCACAGGCATGAGAGTTGCCATCTTGTCTATCTCCGGTCCTTTTACCGAGCCGGATATTCCCACCCTTATCGCCATGAAAAGGGGCTTTCCTTTTACGCCTGTTTCCGTCTGCACGGATTTGGGTATATCTTTGTACTCATCTTCTTTTATATATCCGCTGAATGCGGCGATTTTTTCCCTGAAAGACTTCAATACAGCAGGTGTCGTCTCAAGCTTAAGAAACTCCGCGGCGTCCTCATCCGGCGTCTGATACTGGAAGTATACCTTCATAACCTCCGGCGCGTCGCCGAGAAGCTCCATTTTGCTGGCGATTGAGGCGATCATTTTTACATATACCTCTCTGTCAAGCCTGTCGGCGGGGAGACCGGCACTCATGAGGAAAGGCAAGCAGAGATCCGCAAGCTCCTCAGGGGTTTTCATGCGGATGTACTGTCCGTTGAGCCATTTCAGTTTGCCGAAATCGAAAACTGCCGCACTTGTGGATATGCGGTCAAGGCTGAAGGATTTTATCAGATCCTCTTTGCCGATGATCTCCCTCTCCTGATCATCCGACCAGCTTAATAAGGCGAGAAAGTTAAACAAGGCGTCATTCAGGTAGCCCTGAGAGCGGAACTGCTCAATGCTGGTGTTTCCGTGACGCTTGGAGAGCTTGGATCTGTCCTCTCCGAGGATCATGGGGATGTGGATGAATTCGGGGCGGCTGAAATTCAGAGCGTCGAATATCAGCGCCTGCTTGGGAGTGTTGCTGAGGTGATCGTCCCCTCTTATTACATGGCTGATGTTCATCAGGGCATCGTCAATGACAACCACATAGTTGTAAACAGGCACACCGTCAGGGCGGACTATGATGAAGTCGCCGAAAACGCCTGTCTCAAAGTCGATCTCGCCTTTTATACTGTCGGAAATGTGGACGACATCCTTATCTATCTTAAAACGGATCGCGAAAGGAGCTCCCGATGCCTCAAGCTCCGCTTTCTGTGCGGGGGAAAGGTGTCTGCATTTTCCGCCGTAAACGGGCTGGCGGTTTTCTATGCGGGCTTTTTCCCTTTCGGCGTCAAGCTCTTCCTTGGTGCACCAGCATTTGTAGGCGTGCCCTTTTTCCAGAAGCTCTTCAGTGTATTTTTTGTATATGTCAAATCTCTCTGACTGTCTGTACGGACCGAATGCGCCCCCCTTCATGGGACCCTCGTCCCAGTCCATGAGAAGCCATTTCATGTCCTCATATATCAATTCTTCGCTGGCGAGAGTGGAGCGGTCAAAGTCCGTGTCCTCTATCCTCAGAATGAAAGTGCCCCCTGTATTGCGTGCATAAAGGTAATTGAAAAGCGCCGTTCTGGCGTTCCCTACGTGTATGTGCCCTGTGGGGCTGGGTGCGAATCTCACTCTTACTGACATATTAATCTGACTCCTTAGCATAAAAAGCCGCTTTCAGCGGCGCCTACTTTCTCAAAATACGCCACTTTATAGTTTTTGTAAAATTGTTCAAGTAAAATCAGGCAAAAGCTGATAATTCCTGCACCAAGCCGCCTTGACAGCAATAATTTTTACCCTTTATAATTAAAGTATCGAAATATCTGATCTCCATGAACATTTTATATGTTCCCGCCTTCATGAAGCTTCATCTGAAAACCAAATAACCTTACGGGGCATTTTATGAAAATAAGCACCAAAATGACGGTTTTCATTAATATCTTTCTCATCGCCTGTTTTTCGGGGCTCTTTATATTTAACGCCAAAAACGCACGGGAAACAGCGTTTGAGGCGGAGATAGACAAGGCTAGGAAAATAATAACAATGGCGGAAGGGATAAGAGAATACTCAAATTCTCTTATTCACAGCGGAACAGTGAATATTGATGCACTGAAAAGTGATACGGAAAAGCTTGTGCAGATTATACCCGTAGTATCTGCGATCAGGGTTTCCGAAGCCAAGGCGGAACTGACCGGCATGCAGTTCAAGGTTCCGAAAAATTCCCCCCGTAACCCTAAAAACAATCCGGACGAGATTGACATTGAAGCCCTTGAACACCTTCAAAAAATAGATACTAAAACGGGAGACACGCCGGAGCATGTGGTATATGACCACAGCGGAGGTATAGTCCGTTATTACAAGGCAGTGCGCCTTACCAAGGAATGCGAGTGGTGTCACGGTGACCCGGCAACCTCGATGGCTTTATGGGGCAATGATCAGGGGCTGGATCCCACAGGGGTCAGGATGGAAAACTGGCGGGCGGGAGAGATACACGGCGCCTTTGAGTTTATGATACCCATGGCGCCCATTAATGCCACAGTCGGCGCGGTTATTATCAAGGATTTCACCGCGATGGTGCTTATCCTGCTCATTCTCAGTGTAAGCACGGTTTATATGAGCCGCAGAGTGCTGTTCATCAAGCTGAAGGTTCTGGAAACAAGGCTGAAAATATAGCCACAGGCAAAGGCGACCTTACCCGCTACATGGAGCACAAGGGCAATGACGAGCTGGGAGCCATAGCGACAAACTTCAATCTGTTTATCAACTACATCAAATCGATCGTAATGGATATTCAGGAGCAGGCGGAATACATAACCCGTGCTACGGAAAAACTGGACAGCAACATTGATGAGATCACTGACGGAATATCCGCGCAGAAGGAAGATACCGCCCAGCTCTCAGCCGCTGTTACGGAAATGTATGCGAATATAGACAGCATCGCGGAGAACTCCCGTCTTACATACCAGAAAGCAATCCAGACGCAGAACGCAGCGGGGAAAGGGGATAAGGCGGTCACCGAAATGATCGCCAAAATGGAGGAGCTTACCCGCACAATAAACGAATCGTCCCGCATGGTGGAGGATCTCAAAACCTCCACTGACAAAATCGGCGACATCATAGAGGTGATAAACGATATAGCCGACCAGACAAACCTTCTGGCGCTCAACGCCTCAATAGAAGCAGCCAGAGCAGGAGAGCAGGGGCGGGGCTTCGCTGTCGTGGCTGAGGAGGTGCGCAAGCTTGCCGAAAGAACACAGACAGCGACAAAAGAAATATCCGAGATGATTATCTCCCTCCAGAAGGAATCGCAGAAGGCAGCCTCGAACATAGGCAACTCCGTAACAAAGGTGGAGCAGGGGAGTAAAGTCGCCTCCATCGCAGGAGAAGCCCTGAAGGAGATCATAAGTGATTCCCGTGAATCCACGGAGATGGTACGGCAGATCCAGTCTTCGACTTCCGAGCAGACGAGCGCAATTTCACTTATCACCGAGAACACGGGCAAGATCAATCTTGTCGCCGATAATAATGATGAGAGACTTCAGGAAATAAGCGGGGAAACGGATATGCTGAACTCCAGAGCCAAGGAACTTGCAGCTAAAGTGCAGTCATTTAAGACGAAATAAACAGCATCCCCCGCCGGGTTTGCCGGACGGGGGGATGAGCGGTATATGTCAACAACTCAAAGCAGGAGGCAAGGAGTTTTTCTGTATAGGATTCAGATGCGCTGCTGTGTCACTGCGGGGAAGGCGTGACCTGACACAGCAGTCTGTATACATATTGAGAGACTGCTTCACCCTTTCAGGGTTCGCAGTGACGCACTGACTTCACAATAAAAAAATTCTCCTTCGCACGCCTACGCCCCCATCTGATTTCACAATAGAAAAATTCTCCTTCCATGGGAATTTTTTATACACTCTCGCGGCAGGATGAACCTGCCTTCGCTCGCATGGCGCGCCCCCATCCTTGGGGGCGTAGAGATAATCTTATATCAGGGTTTACATGTATCTGCCGACGGCAAGCGCTACTGCCCGCATTTCCCCCATCAGTTGGATGAAGTGCTCAGGGCTGATGGTCTGCGCGGCATCGCTCCATGCTTTATCCGGTTCGGGATGAACCTCTATTATTACGCCGTCCGCACCGACTGCGATGGCGGATTTCGACAGAGCCGAAACATACTGCCTGTGTCCGCCGGAGTGGCTGGGGTCTATTATTATCGGAAGGTGTGATTTATCCTTAACAACGGGAACGCAGCTTATATCAAGTGTGTTTCTTGTCGCTGTCTCGAATGTCCTGATCCCTCTCTCGCAGAGGATAACCCTCTGGTTGCCCTCACTGAGGATGTACTCCGCTGCCATAAGAAACTCTTCTATAGTGGTTGACATGCCCCGCTTAAGAAGAACAGGCTTATCCGTCTGACCGAGCATTGTAAGCAGAGCGAAGTTCTGTATGTTGCGTGCGCCGACCTGAAACATATCCGTGTATTTGTAAACAAGCTCTACATTTCTGGGGTTTACCACTTCCGTGCAGATGGGAAGCCCTGTTTCCTGTCTTGCTGCCGCGAGATATTTAAGCCCTTCCTCACCGTGCCCTTGGAAGGCGTAAGGGCTTGTTCTCGGCTTGAAGGCGCCTCCGCGGAGGATTTTGGCTCCAGCCGCTTTTACCATCTGAGCAGAACGGACTATCTGTTCCTCCGACTCAACGGAGCAGGGACCGGCGATGATCGGAATCTCTCCGCCGCCGAATTTTACTCCGCATACGTCTACGATTGATGTTTCAGGTTTGACTTCTTTGCTGGCGAGTTTGTAAGGCTTGCTGATGGGAACTATGTTGTCGACTCCGGGCATCTCGGATATTACGCAGACGCTGTCTTTCTTGACATTCGCCCCCACAAGCCCGATGACATTCCGTTCCTTGCCGAAGATGACGTGAGGGCTGAAACCGAGCTCTTCGGCTCTTGCCACCACGTCGTTCAGATGTTTTTCTTCCGCGTCCATTCTCATTACAACTATCATAATTTTCCTCCGAAAATTTCCGGCGGCGGTGAGAGAAAAGACCCCTTATGCGGACATAAAAAAAGGCCGCAGGGGCTTTTTGCTGCCCGCGGCCTTGTTATTTATACATTTTCTGTATTTTAACTACACCCTAAGCAGCTCCTTCAAAGAAGAAGTAAAAATAAAAGCCGCTAAAAAAGTAGTTAAAATATCCCTTTACATTGTTCATGGGGGCTATAATGCTCCCGTGATTTGCGGTTGTCAATAATTAATTTTGAACCAGACGTCAATTAATTGTCAGGTCAAAATACCGCAGAAGCTCACTTTCTTATCCCTGATTTTCCGAAACGGTTCTCAAGAACCTCCAGAACGGATTCAAACGACACTCCTCTGTATTCCAGAGCAACCACCATATGGTAAATTATATCCGCAGCTTCGCCAGCCACGGAATCATCGCTTTCTTTCAGAAATGCTCTTATAAATTCGGCGTTCTCTTCGCCGAGTTTCTTCACAAGCTTGTTCTCGCCCGCTTCCAGAAGCTTGCAGGTGTAGGAGTCGTCCTGCGGGTTGCGTTTCCTTTCTCTTACTGTTTCTACCAGTTTGCCTATAATTTCGGTGTTCATCTATACCATCCTTACCGGAACGCCCCTGTCGGCGAGGTACTGCTTCACCTCTGCTATGGAGTATTCCTTATAGTGAAATATACTTGCCGCAAGCACAGCGTCCGCGCCGCCTTCCGTTACTCCTTCATACATATGCTGAGGGCTGCCCGCACCGCCGGAGGCTATGACGGGTATGGAAACCGCGTCCGCCACGGCTCGGGTAAGCCTGAGGTCAAAGCCGTCCTTCACGCCGTCCTTATCCATGCTGGTCAGAAGGATCTCCCCGCTGCCGTATTTTTCCATGAGTGCCGCCCACTCCACAACATCAATGCCCGTGGGCTTGCGCCCGCCGTGTGTGTAAACCTCCCAACCACTGCCGTCCGCCTTCATCTTGGCGTCTATGGCAACTACAGTGCACTGGGAACCGAACCGGAGCGCAGCCTCACTGACAAACTCAGGTCTGGCGACAGCTGCGGAGTTGATGGAAACCTTGTCCGCACCGGAGTTCAGCAGACTGCGTATATCATCCAGCGTGCGTACGCCGCCGCCCACGGTAACGGGCATGAACACACGCTCCGCAGTTTTTGCGACTACATCAAGAATGATGCTTCTGTTGTCGGAGCTGGCTGTTATATCAAGAAAAGTGAGCTCATCAGCTCCCTGTTCGTCATAAATCTGCGCCACTTCCACGGGGTCGCCCGCATCACGCAGATTCACAAAGTTTGTTCCCTTAACAACCCTGCCGTCCTTCACATCCAGACAGGGGATAATTCTCTTCGCCAGCATATATTTTCCTTAAGTGTTTTTTCTGTGTAGCAGTGTTTTGTATAACTCTATATTATCCCGAAATCCGCCAGAAAAGCACTGACCTCGGGGTCATTCATCGTTACCTTATCAGGTTCCGGCAGATTATAGCCTGCCTCTTTCACAAAAAAGTCGTTTTCCGCAAGATCCATAGGCTCGCTGTCGCCGTACTTCACCTTGAAATGATTATGGAGAGCGAGCAGGAAGCGCAGGGCGTTGTTCCTTATCTCCTCCGTCGTGCCTTCCGCCATGAAGGTAAGCTTCGGCGAAGTGTTTGACATACCGTACATTATGAAGCCGTCCGCCCAGTCCGCGCGGATCTGTCCGTCAAACTCCACTGTCTCAAAGTCGCTGCGCCCGCCGAAGGTATTGCGGATCACCCTGACTATCTCATTTGTTATATGCTCCTTCGCCTCATTGCTCACGGAGGTCGTCCTTATCTCTTTGGTAATGAAGCGGGAGGGGACGGAGGCGAAATACGCATTCAGGTCTCTTATTCCTGATTCGGCAAATATCTGTTCCAGAACAAATATATTTTCCACAGCATCATCACGGGGCATTCCGTCCTCAACATCTGTTGTGAAGAAATGGAGCGATGCCTCTATCTGATAATCACGGTAGCCAGTGGAGGCGACAAATGACGGAATATCGTCATATCCGGCGAGGCTCGCCATTTCCGCCATGTTTGCCGTTATGGTTTCCTTCCAGAGCGAGTGCCCCTTGGTGTGGAAAAGCGTCTTCCCGCCGAGGGATTCCACATAGCTTTTTACGCCGCTGGTGTAGCGGGCGTCGATGAGTATAGTTTCGGCAATATCTTTGATTTTGGCAGTATTCTCAGCAGACACGCCTTTCAGGGAGAGTTTTTTAAGCAGTTCGGGCACACATTTTTTCAGCTTGTAGTCGGCGAGTATATAAGCCAGAGCATCGCCGAGATAATGTCCGCTGACTCCTGTTTTCAGGGCATCGGCGCCGGAGGTTACCGAGCCTCTGTCCGCATCCAGATCGAAGGAATGTATGCGGTAGCCGTTTTCCAGAGCCTCAGTGAAGCCCGCCACCCTTTCTATCATCTCTTTTCTGGTGGGGTCGGCGAGCGCTGCTCCGGAGTTAACGTCCAGATCTCCGCCGAGGAGCAGGACATCATCACCCAGAACGGCACGGAAAAGCTCTCCGTATTTGCAGCCTGTTCCGCCGAAGAGGTTCACGGCAATTTTTGATGTGTTCTTGCCGGCAAAATATGCCTTGTATGTTTTCACCATTTTATCAAAGTAAACGGAGTATCCTTCATCTGTTTTATCGCTGATTTTACCCTTTGCGCAGCCGAACCGCACGGGAGCGTTTGTTTTCAGCGCTTCGTTCATCTGTTTCAGGAGATAGGTATGTATTCCCTGCATGCCGATGCCGAATTTCGCCCCGTTCGTGGTTACCTCAACGTGAGAGCGTGTTATCTGCACATGCGCCTGCGCGCCGAGCTGGTTCTGGTTCTGATAAACCTGACCGGAGCCGGAAACGCCTATGATATAGACATTTACCCCTGTTTCCGCCAGACCTTCGGCGAAGGACGCCGCCAGAGTTTTTGACGTGGGACCGTTGTCATAGCCGATTACGCATGTATCGCCGTCTTTAAGAGCGATTTTTGCGCCGCTGCGGAGGGTGAAGGTCAGCCCGCCCATGAGCACGCCTGCAATTACGGCAGCGTCCGGCGTGAAAACCGCCTTCTCTCCGAAGAAGTTCCCCGGCTCGCCCACATAGGCTCTTATATCATACGAAGCAGGCTTAAAAAGCTTGTCTGCGTTTTTAACAACACTCTCAGGTGCATTGACAGGCTTACAAGGCATAAAAACAACCCCCCTTAATTCCGATAAGCATTTATAGCTCAAAACAGCAAGGCAGATCAAACATATATTGCCCCGCACGGAGGCTCGGGAGGTTATTTTCGGCTTAATCAGATTTTCGTTATTTTTTTGTTGACAAAGAATACTCACTTTAGTAATTTAGCGTTCCCGCAGATGCCCAGGTAGCTCAGTCGGTAGAGCAGTGGACTGAAAATCCACGTGTCGATGGTTCGATTCCGTCCCTGGGCACCATTTTTATTTCCAGCATGTTCCAATAACTTCCTAAAACCTTTACAAACCCCTTTAATACTGTGTTTTCTGTAATGATATTTTACAATGATACTAAGAAATTCCATATCTGAAAAAAATAAGCCGTAAATAATTCTATGTTTGTTTATTTACGGCTGTTTTCGTAGCCTCTATTTTCCTGTCTGCATACAAAACAACATCCTTTATAACCAGCTTATGAATGGCAGAAATAAAGGTTTCCATTATTGCATAATCCGGCTGATTGTTTAGAGTTGGAAGATAAATATTCAACACATCAGCATCTTTTGCATAAAAATTTCTTCCGTAATGAAACTCGCCTGTGTAGGATGATTTGTGAATTGCAGTTGTTACAAAAATAGATGCATATTTTGGCAAGGTCTCAGTATGCACAACTGCAATATGATCATCGCCTCCATATTTATAATTTCTATATTTCGCAGAACCAAACATATCAATTGTTATTGTATTTTTTGAAAAAACAGTGACATCATTTCCTATAAATGCTGAAACCCCCTCATTTGCTTCCCCTGCTGTTACAAAAGGTAAAGTTCCGCTAATCCTATCTGCACTTTTCAAGCGTTTCCCACGAGTAGACTTTCCAAATAATTTTTCAATATTAAAACATTGCCAATCTAAGCTTTCAAAATCATCCAAAGCCTGCAGCTCTTCAGGTGTTAAAGTATAATCGTTTAGACCGGTAGCAGATAAGTATGCTTCCAGTTCCGCTATACGTTCAGCTTCCAGTTCCGCTATAAAGTTTTCCATAAATTCAAAATCAATTTCTCCATTTTCTGATACAGGTAATGACATTTTCTGATTTTTAATAATTTCTATATTAAAGCTCGAACTACCCCAAGAAAAAGAGCTAAAAGATTTCATCATTGTTGATATAAAAAACTGTGCATTTTTTTTATTAAATCTGCTGTCTCTTGCTTTTATTATTTTTATTTTATCTCCGGTAAAATAAGGCTTCTCTTGATAAAACATTGTTGCAGTATCTTGCCCAAACGAAATGGTATTACCTTCGTTCAAATAGGCTTCATCTTCATTAATATAGCCTTTTTGCCCATTATTCGTTCCCATTCTAACAATATAGGGAAATTGTCCTTCTGTTAATACATCAACTTTGTTTGCATCAAATCTTTTCTTATAAGAATTAATCTCAAACAAATCACCCAATCTAAACTCACCCCACTTAACTTTCTCCAGTTCCTTGTTAAGCAGGGTATCTACTTTCCCGGTTTTTCATCCTTAAAATCTTGTGATTTTAATATATTAGATACTTCCCACGCTAGGTAATCACTTACAGTTTTTTTGAAATCCTGCAAAGTAGGCTTTGTGTCTATCGGTGCAGACTGGTTCCAGTCTGCACCGTGTTCCGGGTCTATGGTGTTTTCGTGGTATTCTTTTTCGGTAAAAATATTCAGTTTGCTTTTACCAAAACGTACCAGATTTACTAACTCCTCATATCGTTCTTTTGCCTGGTTAGTATCTTTTAAATTATTGCTGGCCTTTTTACGGTTTGTTCTGGTATATCCGTCATTAGTAAAGTCTATGAACTTAACCATCTCATCTTTATGATGTTTCTCATTCACCTTAAAAACATATATATAGGTTTGCACACTGGATTTACCTATAAAAAGGTCAATCGGCATTTTAATACTGGCAAGCAACGTATGTTTTTGCAGTATTTTTTTGTTGTACTCTTTGGCCTTTCCTGAGCCAGCCGAGCTCTGTATGATAATTGCCGCATAGCCCTTGTTCATCATTCCAAGAGCTTTTTCCACAAAATTCATCCCATTTCCAGATGCAGAATACGGAGGATTTAATATGAATGCATCCGCAGGGAATTTGTTCTTTGTTTTGCCAAAGCCGTAATTTCCGTCGAAGTCCTTTATTGAATCCTTATTTAAAATATTAGAGCTTCCATCACCCATCAAAATCATATTAAGAATTGCCAACATATATACACTGGAAAGTAATTCTAAGCCCAGCAACTGTTCTGCCTTTATTTTTATTTCTTTTTGAGCAAGTTCATCCGGCGATTTAATCGTCTCTCTGGCGTCATTGAGCATCTCGTTCATAGCAGCAACCAATAGCCCCGCCGAACCAGTAGCAAAATCCCATATATAAGAATCTTTGTTAACTCTTGCCAGCTTTACTAAAAGAGATGCTACATAAGAAGGGGTAAGAACAACATCGTTGAGTTTATCCTGTGAAAAACCAAGCCACCCATACATTTCATTAAAAAGCTTTCCTGTAAAATCAGTTGTTAATCCAATTTTATAGTATATCCCTAGATCATCTACAATCTTTGTAAAAACCCTTTTTAACTGACTTTCGCCATTTCTAACTTTATTTATATTTTCTGTTGTAAGGGTATTTTGTAAGGTTCTTACAATCAATTCTTTCTTTTCATCCGGTAGTTCTTTTTCACTTAGAAAGGCTTTTATCTTCCTTACTATTATTTCACCATCTGTATTACCTTTTTCAGTAGAAGATTTTAAATCGGATTTCTCTAGTGGTGCAACTTTACCGGGTATGCCAAGTGTTGCGATAATTGAAGCAGCGACAAGATAAACACGGTCATTCTCTCCCAAACCTTTTTCATTTTGATAAATATCATTGTTAAGCTTTACGAGGCTGGCATCAATCTCTTTTTCCCGCTGCTCTTTTAATTTATCGATTTCTTCTTGTGGCAACTGCAAAGTTTTAACTTTTTCAATAAATTCATTGAAATTTTTAGGTGCCAAAAATGAAAAGTCTGAATATTCGCCTACTTTCTGCCCCGTTCCAAGATTGGTTTTAGAAACATAATACACGCCTATTTCATGCTGTATTGTTTCGCTTTCATCCTTATACCCCGTTATTCCTATAGCGATTATATCGGTGTAACTGGTATGATGAAGCAAGGCATTCGCATAATGCACAGCTCCGTTTACGGCATACGAATTGATATTTTAAAATTTGGTTCGTTTTTGCCCGTTCTATTCTCGATCTGACCATTACTATCTAGCTTTACAAGTGCGTCTTTGTAGCCTTTGTATTCGATAAGAACAGGGAAAAAGTTTAAACTATTGTCTTGCAATAATAGTTTTACATCAGGACGATTTGCTCCCGCCCCGCCATTTTTGGTGAAGTAATCAGAAAGTGCTTTATCAATCTCAGTATTTAAAGGTTCTTGTTCCAATTTATAATCGAGCTTGTATGATTTAAGCCAGCCGTTAGCTAAATCAGCAATCTTAGGCTCTATTGATTTCGCTTTATTTTTCATCCAGGTAATCTCCCCATACGAAACATATTAATTCACTTTATATCAAATTAGACTGTTAAAATCTAAACAATTGTGACAGATCGCTGACAGGCACCATTTTTTTATCTAAAGTCAGACTCCTCCACAATCTCAGCTTATTCCCAGAATAAAAACTTTAATCCCCCATAAACATCTTTTATACGCCCGTACACCCATGTTCCGTTTCTGTGATATAATAGAAGATATTTGTCATTGTAAGGAGATATTTATGGCTGTAATTCAGGAGTTCAAAAAATTTGCCATGCGCGGAAACGTTGCGGACATGGCGATTGGTATCATAATCGGCGGAGCGTTCGGCAAAATAGTTTCGAGCCTTGTTGCGGATGTGCTCATGCCGCCCCTCGGTCTGCTGCTGGGCAATGTTAATTTCAGCGATCTTGCCGTCACTCTTAAGGCTGCCTCCGGCGATGTAGCGGCAGTTACGCTTAATTACGGCAAATTTATTCAGACCGTACTTGACTTCATAATAATGGCTTTCGCCGTGTTCATGCTTATCAAAGGGATGAACAGCCTGAAAAAGAAGGAAGAGGAAGCCCCCGCCGCACCGCCTGCGCCTTCCAAGGAAGAGCAGCTTCTCGCCGAGATACGGGACATACTCAAAAACAAATAACAGAGGGATTTTGTGCGGCTTGTTGACAATTATCTCTGATGACACGCATAATCATTTGTGCTAAGTTACTTTTATTTCACGGAGGAAAATGTATGAAAACAATTCAGCGGCTTGCTCTCGTTATTCTTCTTGTATTCGCACTCAGCGCTTGCTGGGGAACAGACGAAGATGATGACAACGAAACATCCGGCGGGAACACTCTTACCGCCATCAAACTGGCACAGACCAAAACCCTCAGGGGCAAATACGAAATAACCGAATATGTCGAAACCTATGACAACGGAACTATAGATTCCGACAATACCACCAGTTTTCTCGGTGAAATGGAGATAGAAACCCAGACAACCACGAAAACCATGGAATATGCCGTGTCATATATTCTTGACGGCAGAAACGGTTCGGCATCCGAAAATTTCACCCTGCTAACGGATTCCTCCGGTAAGCTTCAGATTGACGGAAGCAAAATTTCCCCTGTACCCGATGAGGTTTATGACCTTGCCGTCAGCGGGAGCTATTATCTCATAATCGAAATTGAAGGAATGGAAAAATCAGGTTCCGCCGCAAAGTATGACCTTTATATAGAAGCCAGAAAGATGTCTGATGATCCGGACTACGTGATCCCGTAAATCGGCTTATTCATATCTATAAAATCCCCCTCAATCCCCCTTTAATAAAGGGGGAAGTTATTACCGCTAAAGCAGAAATCCCTCCTTTTAAAAAGGAGGGGTGGGGGAGGATTTATATAATATATACTTTTTTACTTTTTAAATGACTTTGTCAACAATCGGAGGGGCTTGCAGAAGCCCCTTATTTCATTAATCCGCAAAGTTTTCCTTGCTGTAAAGTGCCCTGACTATCGCCTTGCTGAAAACAGGGTAAACCACCGCCGTAACCACAGCGCAGATGATCAGCGAGGCGGAGGTTTCCGCATTCATCATCTCATACTGCCTGCCCAGAGTGGCAACGGTAACCATCAGAGTGAGAGGGAATGACAGAGCGAACGGAGTGACTATAATAATCTTTCTCGGCAGAGCGGAGAAAAACATAGGGATAACCGAAACGACCCGGATGCTGAGAAGTATAGCGGCGATTGCCAAGCCATGGGAAACCACGGCGAAGTTTTTCAGATTGCCCAGATCAAACCCCAGCCCGACATGGATGAAGAACACGGGAATGAGAAACCCGTTTCCCACTCCGCTGAAAATATCCACAATATCCTCTTTGGCAAAGAACAGCATGGAAAACAGCATCCCGCCGATAAAGGCGCCCACAATGGGCTCTATATTCATAAATGCCGCCGCGGCGACAAACACAAACATGTTAACAAAGTTTGCCCTTATGCCCATCTCCGAAAGGTTGCCGGTTGTGGTAAATATGACGGCGATTTTTGGGAACCACCATATCATAAGCCGCAGAAACTTGGTCACAGCGTATACAAAGAAAATAAACGCTCCGATTTTCAGCACATGTATTCCCGCCTCAGGGGTTACGCCGTATCTGTAGTAAAGAACGGCTAATGTGAGCCCCAGAAGGCTGAAAACCTCGCCTATTCCCCCTATGACAAGGAGCGCTTGCCCCTCTTTGGTGTTGATCAGTCCTGTGTCCTGCAACACGGGGAAAAGCAGACCTATGGCGACTGTCATATACGCCACCGCCATTATTGGCTCATCCCCCATGAGAGTTGCGGTAATCAGGGAAAAAACCACAATCAGCAGGGCAACCGCCCCGTAACTGGCGAGATCCTTCTTGGGAAGTGTGCGGATATTTTCAAAATCTATTTCCATTCCGGCGAGATACATAAGCACAAGGAATCCGAGTTCGGCGAGAAAGCCTATTATCTCCTTGCTGTAGTGCACATCGGCAAAGAACCAGCCGAGACCTATCCCCAGAAGGATTTCTCCCACGGCGACAGGTATCATCAGACGTTTTGAGATAAAAGGGGCAAAGTACGCCCCGAGACAGAAAGCGAGAAGAAGAAACGCCTCGCCGCTATGCATTTTTTTCCTCTACAGGCACGGCAAGGACGCTGCAACCTGCGCTGCGGGCAAGGAGATAAGGCACATTCGGGGTAAAGACACCGATTTGTTCTTTGGGATCAAAGGTCAGCACAAGGAGAGTGCCCCCGCCTTCATACTCATTGATCCTCCCCAGAGTCTCAAAGACGGGATTTCCTTCTTTTACGGTGAAGTCCAGCTTCACACCCTCCGATATTTCGTAGTCCGAGACTATATTTTTCCTGAAATTAAGATATTCTGTCTCTTTCTGACCGCGCAGAGCTTCCGCCGCACTGACATAAATTATCTCATAGGGTTTTTTGAGGAGTCCCGCCAGCTCTATGCCTGTTTCAAGGGCGAATGAAGGTGTTTCGGAGTTGAGGCTTATCAGAACTCTCTCGTAGGATTCATATCCCTTGGCAAAAAGCACCGGAGAAGTGCCGGTTCTGAAAAAACCTTTGTAGTATAAATCGCAGCAGAAAATTTTCCGTTTAGGCACAACCAGCACGCCCTTCTCATATCCTCTGAGATCCTTGAGGCTTGCGATTGTGTCGCCTATCTCAAACTCAAGCTTGCGCTCTTTTATCTTCTCCGCCAACCCCTTGATTCCCTTTCCAAGGTGTGGGATCAGCGTGAGTTTTTTGGAGAGGGTGTTGGAATGAATCAGGATTGCTTCCTTCACTATTTCCGGATAGTTTGCGGATATATACACCGAAAGGGTCTGCCCGAAGCGGAGCGGGAAGTTCGGCACGCCCCTTGAGAGAGTGTCCACGACACTTTTCACGACCTGAGGTTCACCGACTACAATCAGCCTGTCGCCTATGTTTATGCGGCTCTCCTTATTGGGGAGAATGATTCTGCCGCCGGAATATATCAGCGCGACGCTCCAGTTGCTTGCCCGGAGGTGCTTCAGCCGCACTCCGACCAGATGCGAATAACGCAGAACCTGAACCTCCACGATCTCGCCCGCGCCCTTGCCGATGTTAACAGGCCACGCTACATTTTTCTCAATCATGGAGGCGATAATCTCTATTCCCACATTAAGCGGATGCACTATATTTACGTTGTATTTATCAAGCAGGGAATCGGGGTAATTGCCGTAGGAAAGAACGATAATCTGCACATCAAGCCCGTAAACCTCTCTGGCGATTCGGCAGCACTCGGACACCACATCCGGATCCTTGATGGTTATGATGATGTTCATAACTTCATTTATGTTGATTTTTTTCCACGTAACAATACTGCTCGCGTCACCGTTTATCAGCTCAACGCCTGCGAGGGTGTCCTTCATGGACTCCTGATATTCTTTTCGGATGTCCACGACCTTAAGCTTTTTCCGCTCTCTGAGGAAGCGGACAAGCTCTATCTCGAAATAGCCGAGACCGAAAATCAGCGTAAATTTTTCCCTTAATCCGTTGGGGGTTTCTTTCATCGGCGCATCCTGTTCATTTTACGGCAGCTTCCCGCTTCGGAGCTCACTGTGCTGCGGCAGAAGCACAGGCTTGCCGCCCTTGTCTATGGCGACAAACTTCACATTGGTGGAGAAAACCTCCACAACTTCGCTTGAACCCGGCGCGTCCGCTTCCACGGTGACATTATAGCTCACGGAGGTGCGTCCGATTTTTTCCGGCAGGGTGATAAACTTCAATATGGAGCCGTTCTCCACCCTATGCTTAAATATCACCTTATCCATCGTAACGGTAACGAGGGAGTAGCCCGGAAAGTCCAGAGAGGCGGCAAGCCAAGCTATTTCATCTATCCATTTCAGCATCATTCCGCCGAAAAGATAACCGTAGTGGTTGAGATGTTCGGGTCTTACGAGTACGTAATTATCCATAGAGCCTCCGTGCGGTTAATAATACATAGCATGATGAAGTGCCGTGCCGCCACAGCTTATCTTATAAATATACACATCACTCCGGAAAAACATATAAAAACGCAGATGACAAACTGTAAACCCTACGACATATCGACAAATATAATAGCATAATCCCTAGTAGCTGAATATGAATTACTTGTTGTTTTATAATTATTTATACTCAGACGCCTGAATCAGGCTGCGTCACGCCCGAAAGCTCTCCGTGTTAATTCCTGCTAAACTGATAGGATATGAATAAACACCAGCGCTTCAATAGGTTATATTTTTATCACCTTTACGGGTGCTCATAAAAAAACCTTTGTATTCAAAAATTTCTGGTAAATCGGTGCGTCGGATCAACACGTATGCAGATATTGATCTTATGTATAAATACCACTGTTTCACAATATGATACGAGATATTACTGAGTATTGTTTCACCAATACCACTGTTTGCTGATTTAATTCCGCATAAAAAACATATTTTTTTTACCTAATCTTTACATTAGCGCGTATGATCTTTTTGGAATAAATGCAATAATATTAGAAATTTAAATAAATATAGTGAAATCATGATATTAGAATTATCCATATTAACTGTCAAAATAACCTGTGAGTATTTATTGACATTTAGCCGCAAGATGCAGATAATCAGTCAAGAAAACGGAACGTTTTGTCATCTTTTATTTAACAAACGGACAGAACGGAGCCTGCATTGACGTATTTAATTTTTAATTGCCGCTATAGATAATATCAATAGGAGGTCAATCCAAACTTCTATCCGGCAAAAATTCCTGTAAAACAGCAAAAAAACGGAGGAAACTTATGAAGTTCTGCAGTTTAAGGAAATTTTATTCTTTCATTTTACTCGCAACAATCGCGGCTCTTATGAGCATGGTCGCTGCCTGCGGAAGCGGCGGCTCGGTCGACACATCTTACGAAAGCAACCCGCCTGCGTATTCTTGGTGGGAAGGCTACTACTCCAACGAATCATCCCTTGTGCAGCCTGAAACGGTTGCGGCATGGATCGACAACGGTTTCAAAACCGCTGACGGTTCGCCCGTTGTTGTTTTTGATGTAATGACAGACTATACATCCCTGACCGCACCTAAAATAACCGGTTCAGTATCCAAAGCGGCAATTTCTTCTTTCGGCTATAACGATAACAGAGCCGAAGGTCCGCTTGATACCACAGCATACAACAGCGGAGCCGGACACGGCGCGTCAAGCTCCATGATGATTACCGGAGAAAGAATTGACTCCATGATTCAGGATCTCGGTGTAGACGAGAAAACTGTCATAGTCCTCACAGGTACAGGCACCGGCAGCCAGTATGATGTCTGGAGAAGCTACTGGATATTTTCATACTGGGGCTTTTCAAAAGCTAAAGTCAAGGTTCTTGACGGCGGCACAGCAGCCTTCGCTGCGGCATATCCCGCTCTTGCGCCGACAACTGTCGCTTCTCTTTACGACCCCGCTGACAGTACTTTCAGTGTGAGGAAACTTCCTGTCCTGAAAGGCGAGCTCAGAGCCTCCATAAAAAGAGGTTATAGACGCAGTTGAAAACGGCTCACCCGTCATTTTCGCTCAGACTACAACAGCAGCCGGCAGAAATATAGAAACAGAGCATTCATTCTTTCTTGGCGCAGGTTCTGTTCACGTGAACGGAAAGTTCAATGACGCCGACACCATCAAAGCAACGATAATCGCAAACATCAACGCTTCCTACGCAGCAGACAGCAATCCTGCCACAGTTACCACATGGGATGACGTTCTTGCCCTTTTTGAAGGCAAAACAATATATGTACACTGCGGCGCCGGTTTTTCCGCTTCTGCACTGTACACTGCCTTCACAGATGTTCTCGGCGTACCTGTTGTTCTGTATGACGGTTCAAACAACCAGTGGAACGCGTTCAAGGCTGACGGTCCTCTTCAGGGGCTTATACCCGCCTATGACACATCTCTTTACAGCTTCAGCGCAACAGGCGGTCAGGCAGCACTCATAGGCGCAGCCGGTGTATTCGTTGACTGGAACTACACAGGCACAGGCAACGAAATTTACGAAGAAGACTATGAATATCACAATACCGTACCCGCCGGTGAAGGCAGTGACGGTATCGGCGACAGCATAGGCAGCGGCTGCTAATTAATTCAAGAGGGAGATAAAACATGAGAAATATAAAGTTTTTTACATTTTTTCTGGTTGTGATGCTCATGGCAGGCTCGGCATTTGCCTTCAAACCGATCGAACTCGGTGACGGCAAATACCTTAAGTTCTTCTATGAAGGTCAGTTCGGCGTTACGATGAGAAACACAGGCTCAGGCGATCAGGGTGAAGACGACACCGCCGATTTCAATTTCAGAAGAAACAGATTCGGCTTCATCGGCACTTACAACGACAAGCTCAGCTTCTATCTTCAGACAGAGTACCTTGATGACAAGGCTGTTAACCCTCTCGGCGTGAAAGACTCGCTCACTGACGATGAGAATTTCTATGTTCTCGATGCGCAGATAAGATACGCTCAGAACAACGCTTTCAACGTAACGCTCGGTAAATTTAAGCACAACCTCACAAGGGAGAACCTTGAAGGCTGCTTCACGCCCCTTAACTTCGACCGCTCGCTCTTTGTCGCTGCTCCCTTCAAAACAAGCAGAGACTACGGTGTTGCGGTATGGGGCAACCTTGCTGACGACTACCTTCAGTACAGGCTTGATGTAATGGAAGGGCGTGAATCCGGCGGCGAAGGCGATGAGGGCAGCTATGTTCCCAACTCCGGCTTCCGCTACACAGGACGTCTGCACTTCACTATGTTTGATAAGGAAACAGGCTACGGCTATCAGGGTTCATACCTCGGCGAGAAAAAAGTCCTCACCGTCGGCGGTTCATACCAGTACGAAGCTGACGTTGCTTACGGCGATACCACAAACAGAACCGATGAAGTTGACTACAGCGCATACTCTCTGGATTTCTTCGCTGAAATGCCCACAGCCGCAGGTACCTTTACTCTGTCCGGCGCTTACCTTGACATAGACCTTGATGACCTTCACAAAGGCGCTGACCCTGACTCCGCACTCACTGACAACGTTGCGGCGGGTACATTCAACGGTGCGAACGGTCAGAGAGAAGGCTACTATGTGAAAGCGGGCTACATGCTCCCCATGAACGTTGGTCCCGGCAAGCTCCAGCTCTTCGGCAGATACGACAGCTTTGAATACGCCATGCTCAACGGCTACACTGACAACACGGTTGACTTCTACGCTTTCGGCGCGAACTACTACCTCGCCGGCAACGATATTAAAATAGTAGGTCAGTACTCAATTACCGATTTCGACGAAGAGGTCGGAGCAGATACCAATAAGCAGGATTACGACACCTTTGAAATGTTCCTGCAGGTAAGATTCTAATCCTAGGAGGAAATTGATATGAAAAAGAAAATCACTGTAATTGCGCTTGCTCTTACTCTTGTTGTAGCAGGAGCGGCTTTTGCGGCTGTTAAACAGTCCAAAGGAAAAGTTGTTGAGAAACAGGGTACGACTATCACCATCAAACTCGACAAAGACATCGACGTTAAAAAAGGCGATGATGTAAAAGTTGAAGCACTCGGTTCCCCCAAAGGCGGTTTCCAGCTTCAGGGCTGCTAACCGACTGTTCTATAAGGTTATACTTTGGCGGGGCGGCTTTGTCCGCCCTGCCTCATCCAAACCGCTTTCACTTCCCAAAAAAATAATAAAAGCTTAAGATAGGTTCATGCGCAGAAAATTGTTTCTTCTAATTCCGATTATATTAATTATGCTTTCCGGAAATGCTCTTGCAGCGTCGAAGAACGCTGTGCAGTCCTGCACTGCGGCTGAGTGTCATGCTGGTATAGAGGACGCTTCCGAAAACCATAAATTCGCCTGTACGGAGTGCCACGCCGGAAATTCCGGCACAAGAGACAAGGACGCCGCACACAAGGACATGCTCGGCGGACGCAATCCCTCCGCTCCGGAGGTTTGGGACAAGGGCTGCGGCAAATGCCACCAGTATCAGCATGACAGAGTGAACACCACGCTGATGTACACCAACACGGGAATAATTAAAAACGCCCAGCAGGCATGGGATGACTACAAAGGAAAACATTACAGCACCGGCGGTTCCGAAGGGTTCGACGCTGAAGGAAACAAGGTTGTTCTGCCGAAGGTTACAGAGCTTGAGGAGCTGTCCGGCGAACTGTACAGGAAGTTCTGTTCAAGCTGCCATGTGGGGTTTGACAAACTCATAGGCTACCGTGCCCACCATTCCTCCGGCTGCGCTGCCTGTCATTTCAGCCACAGCGTGGACGGAGCTTACGCAGGCGGTGATAAAACGATTCTGGGTAAGAAACCGTACCCTGAAAAGCACGTAATCAATCCTCTTCCGAATGACGATGTCTGCCTCACCTGCCATAACCGAAGCGGGCGCATAGCTCTCTCGTACAGGGGAGAATACGACGGCAACAACTCACTCGTTCCTACCGACGGCGGCATACCGGGACCTGAACTGATGGACGGCATACGCAATATACGCCATATGCAGGCGGACATTCACAGGGAATACGGCATGGAGTGCATAGACTGCCATACCTCACGGGATATGATGGGGGACGGCTATCTGTATGAAAATATGTACCGGCAGCTTGAGACAGCATGCGAGGACTGCCACGGAACACCGGAAGATCTGCCGAAAACAGCAAAAATTACCAAAGAAAGCGACTCTCCGCTGAGGGAATCGCAGTATTACAAGGTAAAAGCGAACTACGGCGACGATATGGTGCTTACCTCCAAGGGGCGGATGTATTCAAACGTAAAAAAGGAAGGCGGCAGGTTCATTCTCTACACCAAAAGAGAGGGCAAGCGCCTTGAGATAAAGACTGTGACGAACACGGCAGACCACGCAGTGTACGGGCATGAGCGCATGGAGTGCTACACCTGCCACTCAAAGACGGTAATCCAGTGCTACGGCTGCCACACCACCTATGACAAATCGCAGACGATGATGGACTGGGTGAAAATGGAAGAGACCAAGGGTCTTTTCAGCGAGAAAGAGGACTTCCGCTCGTTCTTCCCGTTCCCCATGGGACTGAATCAGAGAGGGAAAATAGCTCCCGTCACTCCGGGCTGCCAGACCTTCCTCACTGTGCTGGATGAAAAAGGGAATGCGGTAATCAAAGAGCATGTTTTCAACTATAAGGGGGGCAGGAAGTTTAAGTTCGCCCCGTTTTACGGACATAACACAGGCAAAAAGGCAATCACCTGCCGCAAGTGCCATTCTGATCTCATGTTTGCGGGATTCGGGCAGGGGCTGGTATCGGTCACGAAGAAAAATATCGACAGTTCATACATGTGCGACCAGTGCGACAAGCCTCTGGATTCGCTGTACACGCTGAAAAACGGTAAGATGTCCGTAACCTCAGACATTGTCAGGGAACACTCAAGGGTGTTTACCCCTGCTGAGATAAGCCGGATATTCGATGCCAACCGCTGCATAATCTGCCATGACAAGGGCGACAATAAAATCTACGGGAAAAAGATAGACTATGAAAAGATTCTTTCCGATTCTGTGCATAAGCCTCTTCTTGCTGACTAGCGCGGCATACGGCGGACAGATCGATACCAAGGGCAAAACCTGTACTGACTGTCACAAGGTAAAGCTTACTGATGCTCATAAAAATGCCTCATGCACATCGTGCCATATAAAAAACGACACCCACTACGCAAAGGCGGCAGAGTTCCGCACCGGAGCGCAGGGATGTCTCACCTGCCACGCAGACTACAGGGGCATGCTGAACAGCCCCATGCACAAGCGGGATGCGGAGCAGAAGTTCGTCCACGAATCATACGGTAAAAAAGATCCTGCGTTTTACGCTAAGAACTGCTCATCCTGCCATGTCTCCTCCTGCACAGACTGCCATAAGGGGAAAAGCGTGCATGATACAGTTAAACCGAAAACTGAAGCATGCACTACATGTCACAGCGGCTATTACACTGGTATTGAATACACGGGTCTCGGTGTGCGGGACGACCATGAGCGTTACGACAGAGGGATTGAGCATAATGACGGGCTTTACGCGAAAATGCTCCCCGATGTCCACCATGAAAAGGGGATGCAGTGTTCAGAATGCCACTCCATGCAGAGTCTCGCCGAAGGCAAGCCTTTCTCAAAAACCTGCACAGACTGCCACAAGGTCAGCAGAACCTCATCAATAGAGCATTCGATCCCCGAGCATATGGAGAAAATGGAGTGCTACACCTGCCACTCGGCATGGGCTTCACAGGAATACGGCACCTTCTGGATACGCTTCCGCAATACAGAATATGACGATTACTTCCGCTGGGTGAAAACGCCGAACAACGAATACGCCAAAAGCAGCCACACCAAGGACTATTCTCCGCCGCCTCTCGGGGTGAACTCACGGGGGAAATACTCACCCGTACGTCCTCAGTATATAGCGTTTTTTACATATGTAGTGGGTGAAGGCGCCAAAGGGAAAGAGAACGAAATGCTGGCAGACCATTATAAGGCTCTTTTTCCGCATACAGTCAGACGGGAGGTTGTGATGTGTGAAAGCTGCCATAAAAACAATAAGCGTCTGATGCGTGAAACGGAGGAGGAGCGGATCTTCGACCTGAAAAAGGACGGACTGGAGATTGAGAGCTTCCACAGCGGAAAGGAATTTAAGGTCACAAACGGACGCTTTATTAACGATGCGGAATACAAGCGTATCACAGATGATGATCAGCGCTATAAAAAACTTTCCGTAAAAAAATGGAAACAGCTGAAGGATGCTGTGCAGGGAGGGGATACGCGCGGAAAATAGATCCGAATACATTAGTGTGTAAATCATCGAAATATGGGCTATAATACTTTATTGCTATCTTTGACTTAACGGAGCCTGTATGTTTCCCGTTTCAAGAAAAGTATCATTATTCGTTACTTTTTTGATCCTTGTTCTCTGCGCTTATTTCATAGGCTCATCCCTGCTGAGGAATCAGCGTGCCTTTGAGCTTATGACGGAGCGGGACAAGACAAGGCTTCAGGGTCTGGTGACAGATATTCCCAAGCGTTTCATAGACATACTTCGCAACGCCAACTCAGGCATACTTTCCGACAAAGAGATCTCAGAGGCTTTCTATGAGCAGGACAAGGCAAAAACCGCTCAGCTTCTTGAGCAGTATTTTAGTCATCTCAGAGGCGACTTCGGCAATACCCGCACGGTGATACACCTTCTGCTGGCGGACGGCACATCCTTCTACCGCGCGCATCAGCCGGACCAGTTCGGCGATAACCTTCTCGCTTCCCGACCCATGATTAAGAAAACTCTTGAAACGGGCGAGGAGCAATCCGGCTTTGAAACAGGCAGATACGGGCTGTCGCTGAGGGTGATAAGCCCTGTTTACAGAGACGGCGAGCTCATCGGCGCTCTTGACACAGCCATAGACGCAGGCTTCATCGCAGCAAGGATTTCAAGCCTTACCTCTTACGCTGCGAGCATCCTTTTAAACATGCAGAGCTCTGATCACTACAAAATGAAGATCAACAACAAGGTGTCTTCAGACAAATTTGAAATCTTCAACACCTCTCCGGAGCTTTTTGAAAAGATATACGGAAAGCTCAACGGCAGCGGATTCCCTGAACTGCTCAAGGTTGACGGCAGGATATTCTTTTTAATAAGCGACATGCAGATAACCGAGTTCAGCGGCGAAAATACCGGAATATTTCTTTTCGCTCTTGATGTTACCGAAGAGATAAAATGGGTGCGTGCTTACCTGTATAAAAGCGCCGCCGCGACCGCTTTCATTGTTATCCTTATCCTTTTCATAATAAGAAAGGGCTTCAGGGAAATGATAGGCGGTCTGGAAAGGAAATACGCGAGAACCATAAAGGAGCTTGAACGCAAAGAGGCGCAGTGCAGGGGTTATATTGTGAACGCTCCTCTCGCCGTGTTCGTGACCGATTCAAACCTCAATCTGCTTGAAACCAACCCTGCGGCGGAAGAACTGACAGGTTACAGCGATCCGGAAATGATGCTGATGAACTTTATCTCCCTTTTTCACTACGAGTCTCCGGAGACCAAAGAAGCAATCAGAAAATCTCTCACGGAAACAGGAAGGCTCAGCGGGATGTATACCTTCAGAACCGCAAACGGAAAACGGATTCAGGTTCAGGCTGACGCCGCCTCGCTTCCATCACACAGACTGAACATAATCTTCTGTCGTGACGTGACGGAGGAAAATAGTCTCAAAATCGACTTGGAAAGAGCTTATGCCGAACTGGAGGACATGAACCGCCACCTCACAGTCAAGGTTGAGGAGGAGATAGAAAAAAGGCAGAAGACGGAGAAGCATCTGGAGCAGCAGAAAAAATTCTCCGACATGGGGCAGATGATAAACGCCATAGCCCACCAGTGGCGTCAGCCGCTGAACGCTCTGGGCATATATATTCAGGACACAGCCGAGAGAATAAAGGAGAAAGTGCTTACGGAGAAGGATTTGAGTGAGTTTGAATCTGTTTCTATGATGCTCATCTCTCAGATGTCCGACACCATCGACAACTTCCGCTCGTTCTTTCTCCCGTCCAAGGAGCAGGAGAAATTTAATGTTGCGGAGGAGACTGCGTATCTCCTGCGGATGCTCAGCGCTCAGATGTCCTCAAAGAACATCAATCTGACATATACGTGTGACTGCGACGGCGAAAAGCGGAGCTGCATGGATGACTACAGTATGCCTGTGTGCGGTGCGGCGTATGTATCCGCCTTCGGCTATGTGGGCGAGTTCCGGCAGGCGCTGATGAATATTGTCAGCAACGCAATATATGCGGTGGAAGAAAAATCTCTGACGGAAAAAAAATTAAAAGGAATGATAAATATAGAATTATCCTGCTATAATGGGATCATTAAACTAAATGTAAAAGATAACGGGACGGGAATTGCAAACGAAACATTGTCAAAAGTTTTCGATCCGTATTATACTACCAAGCCTCAGGGAAGGGGAACAGGCATAGGGCTGTATGTCACCAAGCTTCTCATCGAAAAACATATGGGAGGTAAAATCCGCATCTACAACAACCCCGAAGGCGGTGCAGGAGTGGAAATTACACTTAGTCAGGATATTGCAGATGAATAATAAGACGATCCTTTACGCTGAAGACGACATAATTATACAGAAAATACTGGGAAAATTCATAAGCAAGAAATACCCGGATACTCTCATTGCCAGCAACGGTAGGGATGCTCTCTCGCTCTTTGAGGCGAATAAGGTGGACGCCGTAGTGACTGATCTTTCGATGCCGGTTATGAGCGGATTCGAGCTGATTAGAAAAATAAGGGAGCAGAATACCGTGACCCCGATCATCGTCACCACCGCTTACCGTGATGAAGCCAAGCAGCTTGATGATGCGGGAGTGACGATCCTCTACAAGCCGATCGATACAAAGGAGCTTATGAAGAGTCTTGAAGCGGCGTTTGCCTGATGAAATAGAAGCGGGCTAGTCCGCAGGCAGGCTGACGGTTACTCGGGTGAAGCCCTCTCCGGTCATAAAAGAGATGGTTCCGCCGTGCGCCTCTGCCAGAAGCTTTGCTGAGTATGTGCCCAGTCCTGTTCCCGCTGTCTTGCCTTTTGTTATGTATTTTTCAAAAAACCTGTCTACAATTTCCCGGGGGATCTCCCCTTTGTTGCTCACCGCGATTACGTCCCGTCCGTTGGTTTTTTCACATTCAACCTGAACTGTTTCCCCTTCCGGCGAGGCTTCGATCGCATTTGTGACAAGGTTGGAAAGGCATGAGTACAGAAGAAGATCATCCGCCCTGACAATGAAACCGCCGGGTGTGTCTGCCTGAAAAACCTTTCTGATCTTCACTCTGTAGGATGCGGCAAGACCTTCAAGGTGTGAGCAGACCCTTCCGAGAAGTTCATCGAGAAGAACGTCCCTTTTCTTAACAGTATAGTCTCCCCTCTCCAGACGGTAAAGCACCTGAGAGAGATTTATCATCGCATTAAGCTGAAAGCATGATTCAATTATTTTTGAGGCAAGAAACCGTGTGTCCTCAGATTCGGATGAGGCTTCAAGAGTCTGCCCGAGGAGATAAATGGCGTTGAGCGGCGTTTTGAGATCATGGCGCATTATCCGCTCCACATCCTCACGGAGAAGCTCAAGCTTCTTCCTTTCGTCTATGTCGTGAGCTATGACAAGTCGGGCAGATCTGCCGCCGTCCCACCCGATGAGCCGTCCTGTTTCAAAATACCATCTTCCGGTGCGGTTGTTGAACACTTCCTCAGCGGATGATTCCGAAAAGCTTTCACTGTCCATGCCGCAGTGGGAGCATTTTTCATCACGACCGTGTATCACCTTCCAGCATTTTTCGCCCTGCCAGCTTTCTCCGCACCCCAGAGCTTCCAGCGCGTGGCTGTTTATGTAAAGCATGGTGCTGTTTGAGGGGTTTATCACATAAACCATGGCGGAAAGACTGTTGAGCACAAACGGAACCTTCTCCCCGCTCTCAGAGGGGAACACTTCGTTCTCTGTCTGCCTTACGGCGCAGATTATCTTCCCGTCCGGCTCTTCTCCGTCTTCGGAAAAAGGGTAAAGCTCCAGCGTAACTCTGACGGATTTGTCCGCCGCAAGCCTGTGTACTGCTCCGTGAGTTATTTTCTGTCTGTAGCCGCCGGAGAAAAGATTTGAAAAAGAGCACTGTCTGTCAGTGTTACGGCAGAGAGAACAAATCTTCACATTTCCCGCATTTTCCGCGCACAGTGAGTAAAGCTCGGAAGCTCTTTTGTTAAAACCGAGGACAGTTCCCTCACCGTCAAGCAGAAAAAGCGGTCTATCAGATATTTCCGCAATCAGCTTAAAGCTTTTCATAGTCCGCCTTCGGCATTAATCATATTGATTTTTCACAAAAACGCAATACGGGAGGGTCACGTAAAGTTAAAATCATTATATATAATGACTGTGGACATAGAGAGAAGGAACCGCTCCCTGCCGGTTTTTTAGAAATAAATGATTATTGTTATCTGCCGGAAGGTGATTTAAGGTGGGTGAATCCGGTTCCGCCCCATGCCTGCTGAGCCGTTCCTATGACAAGGAAAGCCTTGGGATCAATGGCTGCGACGAGGAATTTGAGGTCGGAAACCTGCGAGCGTCTCACTGTGCAGTAAATCATTGTGCGCTCAGTGTCCGAATAAGCTCCGGTCATCTGCCACATGCTCACTCCGCGCTGAAGCTCCGCCATGAGAGTGCGGCTCATTACCTTTGGGTTGTCTGTGATTATCCAAGCGATCCGCACCTGACTCACACCCTCAAGCACAAAATCGGACGCCATACCTCCGAGAAGAAGGGTAAGCAGCGCAAGCATAGCCTTTTCCCAGCTGAAAACAAATCCGGCAAGAACAATCACGATCATATCCGTGTAGAGATAAGACTGGCTGAGGGGAAACCCCATGCGTTTCTGGAGGATTCTGGCGGGAATGCTTGTCCCGCCCATGCTTCCGCCCGCACGGTATATTATCCCCGCGCCCAGCCCGACAGAAACACCGGCGTATATGCAGTTAAGGAGCAGATCCTGTGATAAGGGGAAAACATCCATATAAACAGGGAGCAGACGCACAAACAGATCCGAAGCCGCGGAGAAGGTGATGACGGAGTTGATTGTGGAAAAGATGAACTTCAGCCCGCCGAGCTGGTAATATCCCACAACAAGCAGAGGAATATTGAAAAGAAAGTACAGCATGCCCACCGTGAGCCCTGAATATTCATTTATTATTATGGCAAGACCGCTGATACCGCCCGCAGCGATCTGAAAAGGAACCTGAAAAACCACGTATCCGAAGGCGGCAAGAATGCTGCCGAGAATAATGAGAAACTGATTGTAGGCAAATCTTAAAATAAAATTTTTTTTAGGAACCACATATCTGGAACCCTTAAGCTGGCTCTGCTGCATCTTATTCCTGACCGTAGATATTTAATATATGAAGTAATGCCATTAATACTCTTTGCGCTGTATTATTGCAAGTCAAACAGGAAGAATCGCGGACTGAAAGAGTTTTAATAATTTTGTGCTTTTTTCATAATCCATCCGAACACTTTTTATGCGAATCTTAAAATTTTCCCGATTTATATGGACACTGCCCGTGCCTTTCTGTATTATTTATAAAAATCTTTTCAGGAGTTACTTAAGCACCTGTATGCTAACCCTCTTTACCTACATTATTGTAGCCCTCGGGCTCTCCTTCCTCTGCTCCGTAATGGAAGCGGTTCTCCTCAGCATGACTCCCGTATACGCCATTCAGCTTGAACAGAAAAACCCCAAGGCAGGCAAGACATACACCGAGCTTAAAAAAGACATAGAGGCGCCTCTGTCCGCTATTTTAAGCCTTAACACCATAGCCCACACCATAGGCGCCGCCGGTGCGGGCGCTCAGGCAACCAAAATTTTCGGGGATGCCTATCTCGGTGTAATCTCCGTGATACTCACGCTGCTTATTCTCATTCTGTCAGAGATTCTGCCCAAGACGCTGGGCGCTGTCTTCTGGAAACAGATAGCCGTCCCGATGCTTCCTGTGCTCAGGTTTACCATGTTTACCATGAAGCCTCTGGTGTTCCTCACCAATCTGATGACAAAAATACTCCCTAAAAGCAAAGAATCAGGCGTGATAAATCATGATGAATTCCTTATTCTTACACAGCAGGGGATAAAAGGCGGCGTGTTCAGTGAGCAGGAATCGCTGATTCTTACCAATCTTTTCATGCTGAAAAAGCTCACAGTGAAGCACATAATGACTCCGAGAACAGTTATGTTCGCCCTCCGAGAGGACACTACTGTCGGTGAGGTTCTGGCAAGGCATCCGGAAATGGTTTTTTCCCGTATTCCTGTGTATAAAACAGCTCTGGACGACATAACCGGCTTCGTGCTCAGAAGCGATATACTGCTTTACGCCGTGCGTGATATGAAAGACACTCCTCTTTCAGAATTCAGACGCCCCATAAACGCCGTGCCCGAATCAATATCAATCAGCAGGCACTTCACGGGGCTGATAAAGGACAGGGCGCACATATCCCTCGTGATTGACGAATACGGCGGCACAGCGGGTATAGTGACCCTTGAGGACGTTATCGAAACGCTGATCGGCATAGAGATTGTTGACGAACACGACAAGGTGAAAGACCTTCAGAATCTCGCAAGGCAGCAGTGGAGCAACCGAATCCGCAAAATGGGGCTTAATCCCGCCGACTATGACTTCGACAGATAAACCCGCCAAAACGGGCTTCCTCCGGCTTTTTCTGTAAATATTTGTAACCTTCCCAACATTCCCATTGCCTAATCCTGACTGCGCATTATAATAATGACCATATAGTCATCTTAATGACCCTTGAGTCAGAGGACGGAGTTTGCCATGCACAGGATAGACAGGCGGCAGATAGTAAACAAGCTTATTAAAGACACAGTGTACGACAGCGTTATGGAAATACTCCATGAGTCCGGCAGCGAAAAGCTGACGATGGAGGAGGTTGCCGCAAAGGCAGGGGTCTCCAAGGGAACACTTTATAACTATTTCAAAAACAAAGAAGACCTCATGGACTTCGTAGAGCAGCAGACAATAGAGCCGATCATCGACGGTCTGCGGGAAATACGCGGCAGCAGCAAAAGCGCGCCGGAAAAGCTGAGGGATACTTCAAGGTTCGTTTTTGAAATATACAGGACACGTAAAGACTACGTAAGATACCAGAAGGAGATTACTACTTATAAGCACAATGCGGAAATTTCAAGGCGCATTGGAGAGGAGCATTTCAGCTCAATATGGGCGCAGGGAACTCTGGACGGCGATTTTAATAATGTTGATCCCCTCATATTCAAAGCGGTGACAGGGGGAGCTCTGGCATCGATAATGGATACATGGATCTTTGACGGCGCGGAAGAGCCTGACATCGAAAAAGCTGTCAGAGGGCTTGAAAAAATTTATACCGAGGGTTTCATAGAAAAAAAACCATTATGAGTAAACTTTTTTAATCTTTTAAGCGTCTTAATCAGGAAAGACGGGCTGAAAAGCTCTCTTCGATAAAAACCCGCAGGGGGTTTATGACCAGTTTTCCTCCTGCGGGGTTTCTGTCCCAGCGTTTGAGGCTGTTATCAAGGGTACAAAAAGCCGAGACTGCCACGCCGCCTTGCTCCTTACAGTGACATAAATTTTTGTCATTGCGAGCTTTTGTGAAGCAATCCCCTCTGTATTCAATATCACATTCCGAGTTTGCCGCCAGTCCGGAACACTGTGTCTCTGTCCCCGCGTTTTACCGTCATGCGGTTTTTATGGTGTCTGCCGTATCTTTTGCATATATTATCAGTAACTAAGCCAAAACATTACTGTCCGCAGGCTTTAGAGCTTCCTGCCTTGGCGAAAAATAAAAAAATATTAAAAAAATCTCTGCGTATATTGTCAGTTTTACAGGAAAAAACATAAAAAGCACTGAATGAGCATTCATCTTCAATGAGAGCGAAGCATCAAAAGTCATACTTTTGCAAAATATGACTTTTTTCTGAAATTTTTCAAGCCCATGCGGAATAAGCGTTTTCAAAGACCGGACATATAATTTTATTGACACATACCCAGTTTTTTCGTAAATAAACCTGTTTTTACCATTTTAAGGAGGCCTTAAACTAGATGTGGCGAAATCCTGAGCTTATCAAAAACTGGACTATCTCAAACGCGGAAGAACTCTACGGAATAAACAAGTGGGGTGCGGACTACTTCTCCATCAACAAGAAGGGGCATGTGGTGGTTACCCCGTTCGGCAAGGAGAACGGACCGCAGATAAGCCTTCATGAAATAGTAAAAGAGGTTGAGGACAGAGGGCTTGCTATGCCTGTTATCCTCAGGATTGAAAACATTCTCGGTTCGCAGATCAAGCTTCTGCACAACACCTTCAGAGACGTGATAAAAGCCACTGGCTACAAAAACGAATACAAAGGGGTCTTCCCCATAAAAGTTAACCAGCAGGAGCAGGTAATTGAGGCCATAGCCCAGTTCGGCAAGGACTTCAACCACGGACTGGAGGCGGGCAGCAAGCCTGAACTCATTGCCGCCATATCCATGCTCCAGAACAGGGACGCCTGCCTTATCTGCAACGGCTACAAGGACGAGGAGTTCATCGATCTCGGTCTTTATGCGGTAAAAATGGGCTTTAAATGCTTTTTCGTTATCGAAGTTCCGGGAGAGCTTGAGCTTATACTGGAAAGAGCGAAAAAACTTAAGGTTCGCCCCTATCTCGGAGTGCGCATAAAGCTTTCCACCCATGCGGAAGGTCAGTGGAGCGAATCCAGCGGAGACGCAAGCGTTTTCGGGCTGAACATCAGTCAGGTTATAGACGTTATAGACAGGCTCAAGCAGTCCGACATGCTGGACTGTCTTCAGCTTCTTCATTATCATATAGGCTCGCAGATCCCCAACATCCGTGATATTCGCGCCGGAGCTTTTGAGGCCTGCCGCATATATCAGGAGCTGGTTAACGAAGGTGCCAAGATGGGCTATCTCGACTTCGGCGGCGGTCTCGCCGTGGATTATGACGGCTCCAACACAAACTACCACTCAAGCCGTAACTACTCAGTAGAGGAATACTGCTACGACATAGTGGAATCCATAATCGCCGTGCTGGACAAGCATGACATTCCTCATCCCGTAATCATCACAGAATCGGGCAGGGTAACTGTCGCCTATTATTCAGTTCTGCTGTTTAATGTGCTGGATGTTTCCTCATTCCACCCGAGTCCGCTGCCCAAAGATGTTAAGGACAACCCAAGTGAGCTTATACAGAACCTTCTCAGCACACATGACATGATTTCGCCCAAGGCGATACAGGAGTGCTGCAACGATGCGCTGTACTACAGAAATCAGGCTCGTCAGCTCTTCAAGCACGGTCAGATAAATCTCCGTGACCGTGCGCTGGCGGAGAACCTTGTGCGCCATATACTGATACAAATATCCAAAGTCGGCTCAGAGCTTAAACATGTTCCCAAGGACGTGCAGGACATAGACCGTCTTTTGTATGACGTGTATTACGGCAACTTCAGCCTGTTTCAGTCGCTGCCGGATGTGTGGGCTATAAACCAGATCTTCCCTGTTATGCCCATACACAGGCTTAATGAGGCACCGACGCATCCTGCCATCATCTCCGATATAACATGCGACTGCGACGGAAAGATAGACAACTTCCCCGATTATGCGCACGATAAAAACGCACTGATGCTCCATGAGCTGAAGGACGGTGAGGAGTATTACCTTGGCGTGTTCCTCGTGGGCGCTTATCAGGAAACCCTCGGAGATCTGCACAACCTCTTCGGGGATACCAACGTGGCGACAATCCACGTGAACGATGATGGCGGCTATCAGGTCATTAAAGAACTGGAGGGAGATTCCGTTGCGGATGTCCTCTCATATGTGGAATATGACGTAAAAGCCCTCAGAAAAAGCCTGAAGCAGCTTGCGGAGGACTCCATAAACAAAGGCTTCATCACCCCCAAGGAGCGCAAACAGATTCTCGAAGGCTTTGAAGAAGGCTTAAGAGGGTATACGTACTTTGAAAGGGAATAAACAAAGTGAGTTTTTTGAAGGGTTACAGGGAAGCTTTGTTTCTAAAAAGTTTTCCTAAAAAAATTAAATATAAAACATTTTAATGAATAAAGGAGTTTGCGAATGTCAAAAGTGCTCATAATCGGTGCGGGCGGCGTAGGTAATGTTGTTGTGAAGAAGTGCGCACAGCATCCTGACGTTTTTAAGGAAATCTTTCTTGCCAGCAGGACGAAGGGGAAGTGCGACGCTATAGCCGCAGAGGTTAAGAAAATGTACGGCGTCGATGTGAAGACCTACGCTGTGGATGCGGATGTTGTCAGCGACATAGTACGTGTCATTAACGACTGCAAGCCTGAGCTTGTGCTTAATGTCGCCCTGCCGTATCAGGATCTTGCGATCATGGACGCATGCCTTGAGACAGGGGTGAACTACCTTGACACGGCAAATTACGAGCCTAAGGACGAAGCGAAGTTTGAATACTCATGGCAGTGGGCTTATCAGGATAAATTCAAAGAGAAAGGGCTTATGGCAGTTCTCGGCTGCGGGTTTGACCCGGGTGTGACGAATATCTTCTGCGCATACGCACAGAAGCACCTGTACGACAGCATCCGCACAATCGACATTCTCGACTGCAACGCAGGTGACCACGGGCATCCGTTTGCCACGAACTTCAACCCTGAGATAAACATCCGTGAGGTGACTCAGGTGGTGCGCCACTGGAAGGACGGAGAATGGATCGAAACCCCCGCGATACTTGACGACAGCTGCGTTCACTTCTCATTTGACTATCCCGAGGCGGGCAAAAAAGAGAGCTATCTTCTCTTTCATGAGGAGATGGAATCGCTTGTGAAGAACATCAAAGGTCTGGAGAGAATCCGCTTCTGGATGACATTCTCACAGAACTACATAACACACCTTAAAGTGCTTGAGAATGTGGGCATGACCCGTATTGACGAAGTGGATTTTGGCGGCTGCAAAATAATCCCGCTTCAGTTCCTCAAGGCTTTGCTCCCCGATCCGGGCAGTCTCGGCACTAACTACAAGGGGCTTGCAGTAATCGGCTGTGTTTTTGACGGCGAGAAGGACGGCAAAAAGATTAAGAAATACATCTACAACGTCTGCGATCACGCAGAAGCCTACAGAGAGGTTCAGGCGCAGGCGGTTTCATATACCACGGGCGTTCCCGCCATGATCGGCGCAATGATGATGCTGAAAGATGTATGGAAGGACACGGGCGTTTTCAACGTGGAGCAGCTTGATCCCGATATGTTCATGGATGAGCTTAACAAATGCGGTCTGCCTTGGCAGGTTGTGGATTTTGAAGGTCAGCTTCCCGAATGACAGATTCATATGCACAGACGCTGAAAGATTTTCCGAAGGAAATAACGGGCAGGGCGGAAACGCCCTGTTACCTGATCAGTGAGGATGTGATCCGTCGCAACTGCGAAATTCTTGACTCAGTGCAAAAGCGCACAGGGGCGAAGATAATGCTTGCTCTCAAGGCGTTTGCCCTGCCGAAGATGTTTCCGCTTATTTCATCATATCTGCACGGAGTCTGCGCCAGCGGTCCCATAGAGGCGCAACTGGGCTTTGAGGAGTTCAAAAGGGAGACACATACCTATTCTCCCGCATTCACATACGCTCAGATGGAGCGGGTAATAAAATACTCCGACCATATAGTCTTCAACTCCGTGAACCAGTGGCATCTGCACAGGGATAAGATAAAGGCAGGCGGCAGGCATATTGAAATAGGTCTGCGGGTTAACCCCGGGCATGCCGAGGTTGAGGTGGAACTGTATAACCCGTGCCTCCCCGGCTCACGCTTCGGCGTGGCTCCGCAGGACTTGGAAGGAGTCGACCTCACAGGGATAGACGGACTGCACTTTCACGCCATGTGCGAACAGAATTCGGATGTTCTGGAAAGGGTGCTGGCATCTTTTGAAAAGCATTTCTCTCACCTCATACCGCAGATGAAATGGATAAACTTCGGCGGCGGACATCACATAACAAGAGACGATTACGATATTGAGCTTCTCTGCCGCCTGATTACAGATTTCCGGAAAAGATACAATAATATACAGGTTTACCTCGAACCCGGTGAGGCAGTGGTGCTGAATGCGGGAGTGTTTATAACCTCTGTGTTGGACACTATATACAACGGAATGGACATAGCCGTGTGCGACTGCTCGGCGGAAACGCACATGCCGGATGTTCTGGCAATGCCGTACAGACCGAAGCTCACAGGCGAGCCCGAGAACGGAAAATATACCTATCGTCTTGGCGGAATCTCCTGCCTCTCAGGGGATGTCATAGGGGATTATCATTTTGACGCGCCGCTGAAAAGGGGTGACAGACTGGTTTTTACCGATATGGCGCTGTATTCTTTCGTGAAGAACACAAACTTCAACGGAGTGGAGCTCCCCTCGATCGTCACATTCAGCCTTGAGAAAGGAACCTTTGAAGTAATCAGAAAATTCGGTTACGAAGATTATAAGAACAGAATAAGCTGAAAAGTAAACAACTGCATAAATCCTCCCCCGCCCTCCTTTCATAAAGGAGGGTGTTTTTCTTTCAGCGGCAATAACTTCCCCTTGTCCTCACTGCGAGGGATTGGAGCGACGAAGCAGTCTTTAAATATACTGACACAAACAGTTCCATGGACGGAACTGCGCCGTGCGAAGCGAAGCCGCGTTTATCACGGCGCGAGCGTGTAAGGCAGCCCGACAGGATGTACGGGCTGCCTTTATTAATCAGAAGTCCATTGTCATAGAAACGTAGTATGATCTGCCGGGTTCGTTGTAAGTGTCCCCGCCTGCGCCTGCCCCGCTGGTTACGCTGTATGCGTTGCCTTCGCGGTAAAGCTGTTTATCGAAAAGGTTATTTATACCAGCTTTAAAAGTAATGGTATCAATTATTTTGTATGTGCCGTATATGCCGAAAATGTAGTAAGGGTCGCGGTTTTCCATAGCTTCTTCTGAAAGAGGAACATCGGGTCTTTTGTAGTTGAGAGTTCTGGGCTCCTGCTTGCCGTAGTAAGTGGCGTTTACCCCAAGGAGCAGGGAATCAGTTGCTCTCCAGTCCACGAAAGAGTTGATGGTATATTCGGGGACGATGCTGAGAGGCTGACCGTCTTTTTTTGTCTCATTTTTTATCATGTAAGTGATATTCGTATTGAAATCAATGTCTTTGCCTACAGCAACAAATACGTTGCCTTCCACACCCTCTACTATAGCATCCTCAGCGTTCTGCCACTGATAGACGTATCTGTCGGTGTAATCCACTGGCTCAGTGCCTGCGTATATTTTGCTGTCGTAATCATTGCGGAAATAGGTGGCGCTGGCATTGAAAATATCAGATTCAAAAGCAAGACCTATCTCTTTATTTATGCTTATTTCAGGTTCAAGGTCATCATTCCCCAACAGATAGCAGGAAGATGAGCCGGAGGGATTTCTGTATGCGCAGCCGTTACCATTGCTGGAAAGGAGGTAGTTGGGATTGCCTTGATAAAGGTTCGGCGCCTTGTATGCCCTTGCTATGCCGCCTTTTACAGTCCAGTTTTTGTTAAGTTCCCACATAGCATTGAGGCTGGGGCTGGCGTTGGAGCCGAAGATTTCGTGGTAGTCCATCCTTACACCGGGTGTCAGAGTTACGCCGTGACCGAGGTAGATATTGTCTTCAACGTAAGCTGCGTAGCTGTACTGTTCAAGCTCGCTGTTGCCTGCTTCGTAGTCAGGAGCAGTGGTAGTGGCGTTTCTGCCTGTGTTGCCGGGGTCTTTCATTTTTTCTTTAAGGTATTCTGCGCCCAAAGTGGCTGTCTGGTGAAAACCGAAAAGAACAACGGGGATGTTTACCTCTGCTTTTGCACGGTAATTTTCAAGTTCAGTGAGATTCCAGTTTTCTGCGGTATTAATCTTGCCTTCTGAACCGCCTGCGAGACCTTCATCAAGACGAACATTGTCAGTGCCTTCATAGCTGAGATCCACTCGGCTTGAACCCCAGTCCCAGTTGCCGCTGTGAGTAACAAAATAGCTTCTGCGGCGCATTATGTTTGTTTCTTCGCCAAGCATGCTTCTTGCCGCCGCATCACCCGCCCCCACAGCGCCCAGAAGGGCGTCACCTGCGTATTCATTGCCCTGACGGCTGTAGCTTGCGCCGAAATCTATTATCTGCTGCTTATTTACAACCCATGAAAGAATTGCGTTGATGTCTTTGTTATTTACACCCTCGCGTCCGGCTATTATCGAAGTATCGCTGTCAGTATCTATCGCATCAGAGTTAATATCCGGGGCGTCTCCTTCGGATTCAGATCTGCTTCCGTATACTCTGAATGAGAGAGAATTGCTGACGGGACCGCTTACGGAAACATTTACTCTCTTGTTACCGCCTTCTTTGCTGTCTTCAGGCATATTCGTGTAGAAGGACATTGAGCCGGTGAGTTTGTCTTCCGGTTTTTTTGTTATTATGTTTACCACACCGCCCATGGCGCCGGAACCGTAACGGGCAGCCGCCGGACCTCGGAGAATTTCTATACGTTCAACCATCTCGGCGGGAACCCAGTTAGTGTCACCTCTGGTATCTCTTTCGCCATCCCAACCGTAGCGGACTGAACTTCTTGACATAACAGGGCGTCCGTCAATGAGTATAAGAGTGTTTTCAGGTCCCATGCCTCTAAGATCGATCTGGCGGTTGTTGCCTCTCATTCCTGTCGCGGTGTTTCCCGTAAGGTTGACACCGGGCTGACGGCGGATTATGTCGGAAAGATCGTTGGCAGGAGGGCGTTTTTCAATATCCTCTTTTGTTATAATTGATGCACCGAGAGACTGTTTCGCCTGTTCTTCAGCCGTACCTACTACCTCAACTGCATCGAGAGTAATTGTGTCCTGCTCTGCTGCGTAAACGCCCGCCGAAAGCAGGATGACGGCAAATGCTGCCAAAGGCATAAAAATATGCCCGAAGCTGATGCTACTTTTTTTCATGATTTCCCCTTATTGGAATGCTAAAGATTCTCTGGATAATTTAGTGAGTAACTATGATTTGTTACCTGCTCTTAATACAGGTTTCCGCGTATTTATGTCAATAAAATTGTTTATTAGCTATAAAAATGTTAGTTAAATAAAACTAGACTAATCTATTGCTGATACTAATTTTAAAAGCTTATAAAAAGAAACAAAAAAATGTTCCCTAAAACAGAAGCGAGCCCGACAGTATGTACGGCTTTATGTTATTAAATGAGAGATTGCTTCACCCTTGCAGGGTTCGCAATGACACAAACAGTTCCATGGACGGAACTGCGCCGTGCGAAGCGAAGCCAAACGAAGTTCGGCGCGAGCGTGTGCGGCAAAAACACAGGATGTAGTTTTTGGAGCGGCAAGACAAATACTGCGCCGTGCGAAGCGAAGCCGTGTTTATCACGGCGCGAGCGTGTAAGGCAGCCCGACAGGATGTACGGGCTGCCTTTATTAATCAGAACTCAGTCGTCATAGACAGCCAGTATGATCTGCCCACTTCGTTGTAAGTATATGCGTTGGCTTTTTCGGCTCCGTCGGCTGAGGCTGAGGCTGAGGCGGAAGCGGAGTTGCCTTTGCGGTTAAGCTGTTTATCGAAAATATTGTTAACTCCCGCGCTGAGAGACACGTTTTCAAATACCTGATATTTTGCGCTTATTCCCACAAGGGCGTAAGGATCTATGGTATCTTTCTCTATCTCTCTTTCCGTTCTGATCTCTATGGAAGGGGTCTCCTGTTCGCCGTAGAGAGTGGCGTTCACCCCGAGAGAAAGCCTGTCTGCGGCTCTCCAGTCGATGAACGTGTTCACTGTGTATTCAGGGACAATGCTCAGGGGCTGACCGGTTCTTTTAAGCTCGGATTCGATCATGTAAGTGACGTTAGTGTTGAAATCAATGTCTTTGCCGAGAGCGACAAAGACGTTCCCCTCTACACCTTGTATAATGGCATCGCCTGCGTTTTCCCACTGGTAAACGTCTCTGTTGCCGTTAACAGTCGCCACGGATTTTTTACCTGCGTAAACTTTGTTGTCATAATCATTGTGGAAATAGGTGGCGCTTGCTCTGAATGAATCGGAGTCGTAAGCAATACCTATCTCCTTGTTTATGCTTGTTTCAGGATCAAGATCCTCGTTACCCTGAAGATAGCATCCGCCGCCCAGTGAGCTTGCTCCGCCGTAGCAGCCTGTTCCTCTGCTGTAAAGCAGGTAGTTGGGGTTGCCCTGATAAAGATTAGGCGCTTTGTATGCTCTTGCCACGCCGCCTTTGACTGTCCAGTTGGAGTTGATCTCATAAGACGCGTTAAGGCTGGGGCTTACATTGCTGCCGAAGGTTTCATGTTCGTCAACACGCACGCCCGGAGTGAGCGTTACGCCGCTGCCGAGATAGATATTGTCCTCAATATAAAAGGCATAGCTGTATACATCCTCGTCGGTTTTGCCGGGGTTATAGCCTTCAAGGTCGATATTAAGCCATGTCATAGCCGGCGAGTTTCTCAGTGAGCCTTTGTCGTCCAGCGATTCTCCGAGATATTCCGCACCCACAGTGAGAGTCTGCGCGAACCCGAACAGGTTCAGGGGTATATCCGCCTGTACGGATGTGAGCAGCGTATTAAACTCTGATTCCGCCATGCCGGGTTCATAGGTGGGAGTATCCGTTATCTCGCCTTCAAGACCGCCCGCCAGACCTTCATTAAGACGGGTATTCACTGTGCTGTCGTAGCTGATGTCAAAACGGGTGTGTCCCCAGTTCCAGTCGCCTGTGTGGGTGGCGGCTATGTTCTTGCGGCGCATTACGTTTGTTTCCTCACCGTAGAGCGATTCTGTATAATCATTGCCGAAGTTCTGCATTGAGTCGCCTGCGTAAATGTTGCCCTGACGGCTGTAGCCGCCGGTGAGTTCCACAGTCTGCTGCTTGTTTACTTCCCATGTGAGAAGTGCGTTAATGTCTCTGTTGCGGTAGCCTTCACGTCCGGCGACAGTTTCAGCGCCGCCGTAAGCGGCTTCGCCTTCGTTTATGCTTTTGGCGTCCGCGTCACGGTAGTTTATGCCTCCGTATATGCGGAAGAAAACCGAATCGTTCACAGGGCCACCAACGGAAGCGTTAAAGCGGTATGAATCCCCTTCCTGCGCATCCTCCTGAATGTTGCCCATGAATGTCATTGAACCTGTAAATTTGTCCTCGGGTTTTTTGGTAATTATGTTCACCACGCCGCCCATGGCGCCGGAGCCGTAACGGGCTGCCGCTGGTCCCCTGAGGACTTCAATGCGTTCAACCATTTCGGCGGGAACCCAGTTGGAATCGCCTCTGGTGTCTCTTTCCTCTGTCCACCCGTAGCGGACGGAGTTGCGTGATTTAACAGGGCGTCCGTCGATGAGTATGAGCGTGTTTTCGGGACCCATGCCGCGCAGGTCTATCTGGCGGTTGTTACCTCTGGAACCGGAGGCGGAGTTCCCTGTAAGGTTAACGCCGGGTTGGCGGCGTATTATTTCCGAAAGGTCATTAACGGGAGGATTTTTTTCAATATCCTCTTTTGTGATGATGGAAGAGCCGAGCGACTGCTTAACCTGCTCCGCCGCTGTGCCGACTACTTCGACTGTTTCAAGAGTGATCTCCTCATCGGCCGCGAATGCGCCCGTAACGCCGAAAGTTACCGAAAGTGCGAGCCCGAGCGCAAGAATATGCCCAAAACCGTATCTGTTTTTTTTCATGTTCTCCCCTTTAATTTCGGAATTCAGAAGATTCTCAAGGATAGTATTTGAAAGATTTCCGTGCATTGTATTTTCCAAGCCTCCGCACCGGTTCGCAAGCTGGAAGAGATTTCCGACTTTGTCTGTTAAACAGCGGAAATCAAGACACGGAACACGAAAATACTAGACTGATGCTCTTTTGCTGTCAATCTATTTATTAAGCTAATTGAACTTTATTAGCCGCAAGTAATCAAGTGTCGTATGGTTAACTGTGCCTTTGCCGTTTTTTAACACTTCTTAAATTCGTGCGGCTTGTCACACGCCGTTTAAAACCTTATAATATGCTTATGAACCCTTTAACCGGACATGATGAGGTGTGCACCGCCTGCGCTTACTGCGGGTGGGCTGTCTCCTTCGCGAAAAACACTGATGACAAGATAACCTGCGCCCGCTGCGGCAGCACGGTTAAGAAGCAGGGGAAAAACGCCGTGGCTTATGTGGCGGCGTTCAGCATATCCGCTTTTATGCTGTTCGTTCCCGCTCTGCTTTATCCTGTGCTGGATATTTCAGTGAGCAGCCTCAGCAGCTCGGCGACTGTGCTCGGGAGTATACGGACTCTGTATGAGGAAGGGTTGGGCGCAGTGGGATTCCTTGTTCTGCTGACTTCGGTTATCATCCCCATGAGCTTTCTGCTTTCCTGTTTTTATATATCGCTGGCGGTTCTTGCGGGGCGTAAATTTCCCTTCTTCACCGCAGTGCTGAGGCTTACGAATTTTTTTCAGGAGTGGCACATGGCGGATGTCTTTCTTGTGGGTATACTGGTCTCAATAGTTAAGCTCATAGACATGTCCGAGCTGACGTTCGACTACGGAATATATCTGCTCATGTTCGTATGCGCCTTTACTGCAATCACCGAGGTATATTACGATACTCTCCTGTTTCGTCTTAAGGCAGCAGTAAATGACTGATATTGAAATGAACACGGCATTGTGCCTCTCGTGCAGACAGCTTATTGACGCATCCGGCGCAGGAACGGAAGGACTCAGATGTCCCGTATGCGGGAGCACTGTTCATCCCCGCAGGAAAAACAGCCTCCAGAAAACATGGGCGCTGACAATAACAGCCCTGCTGCTGTACATACCTGCGAACATGCTGCCCGTAATGTCTATAGAAACCTTCGCCGATTCATCCGCAAATACTATTCTCGGCGGGGTTATAGAGCTTTTTGAGAATAAGATGTACTTCATAGCGGCGGTTGTCTTCGTGGCAAGCTTTATTGTGCCGCTGTTTAAGTTAGGCAGCATTTTTTATCTGCTTACAGCTCTCAGAGTGAAGGACAGGCTGACGAACTCCGCCAAGACACGCCTCTTCCACCTGATAGAGGTTATAGGGAAATGGTCCATGCTTGATATATACGTGATCACAATAATGGCGGGGCTTGTTAACATGGGCTTTCTCATACAGATAAAAGGCGGAGCGGGAGCAACCTTCTTCGCCGCAACGGTCATAACCACGATGCTTGCTTCAAAATCTTTCGATACACGCCTGATATGGGACAAAAAGGGGGAACAATGAGCACAAATCTGCCCGAAGGTCTGAAAATTAGACGGGGGATTCTCTCGCCTGTGTGGCTCACGCCGCTGCTTGCTTTGTGCATCACTCTGTGGCTTCTCTACAGCGGCTACGTAAACTTGGGGAAGGAGATAATCATTCAGTTTGATTCCGGCTCAGAGCTTGTGCCGGAGAAAACACCCGTGAAGTACAGGGGCATCAATGTGGGCAAGGTCAAAGACGTGCGCATAGCGGAAAGCCCCGATAAGGTTGAAGCGGTTGTGATGCTCTCCAAGGAGGCGGAAATACTCGCGCGGGAAGGGATGATGTTCTGGATAGTGAAGCCCCGTCTGGGCTTTAATAAAATTACCGGACTTGAAACCCTTATCTCAGGCTCGTATATCGAAGTGCAGCCCCCGACATTTGACATGGAAAAAATGAGTGAGCTGGCGGAGCAGACCTATTTCATAGGTTTAAGCGAGCCGCCGGATACAGACCTGAGCGAGGATGCTCTCACACTCCGCCTTCAGACCAAGTCAAACCAGTATCTGATAAAGGGAGTTCCGGTTTTCTTCAAGGGGATGAACGCCGGACAGGTTACAGGCGTAAAGTTCGATCCGAAAAGCGGGATTTATGACGTAAATATATCCGTAAACAGAGATTACAAGCAGTACGTAACTACGTCCACAGCATTCTGGGATGTGGGCGGGCTGGAACTGAAGTTTGACGCCGCGGGGCTCAGTCTGGAATCGGCTCCGCTGGCAAGCCTCATCAGCGGCGGCGTATCATTTGACAATCCGTCCGGTGAGCCGGGAGCGCCGGTTGAAAACGGGCATCTCTTCAGCCTGTACGGCTCGGAGGAGCAGAGCAGGCTTTCGGAAAATGTGATCACACTGCGCATGAAGAACTCAGGCGGCATAAAAGCAGGACGCACTCCGGTTATGTTTATGGGGCTCCCCGCCGGACTGGTGACAGATGTCAGTCCGTCTGCGGATTACAGTGAGGTTAACGCCCATATCCGGCTGAACAGAGAGTATGAGAGCTTTGCGGGAAAAGACTCCCGCTTTGTCCTCGTGAAACCCTCCTTCTCCGTAACGGGAATAAGCGGGCTTTCCACTGTGCTCACAGGAGTTTACATCGAAGTTTATCCGGGCGGCGGTGAACCCGCCTCAGAGTTTGCTCTCTCTGAATACGCCCCTGCGAAAGGAGAAACGGACGGACGCAGAATAACCCTTTCCGCCTCAGACAAAGGCTCTCTGGACGTGATGAGCGGTATTTATTTCAGGAACATACAAATAGGGCATATAACGGATGTGAGACTGATTAAAAACCGCTCCGTGGAGTTTGACGCTGTGATATATTCCGGTTACGCGAATCTGGCTGGGGAGGGTCTGTACTTCAGCAGAAAGGAAGGTCTGGATCTGCGCCTTGACTCCACAGGGCTTACCATAGATACACCGTCGCTGACGGCGCTTATCAGGGGCGGAATAGAAGCGGAACATTTCGGACGGGGAACATCCTCCCTGAATCTGTATGAAAGCTCCGCAGAGGCAAAAAAGGCATATTATAAAGATACAGGCATCAAAACCGTCAGGCTTGCCGCAGGCACTGCGGAAGAGCTTGCGGCAGGGGACGCTCTCTATTTCAGGGGGATAAAAGTCGGCGAGATCGGCGGTTTCTCCCTGAATAAATCAGGCAGCGGAATCTTGGCGGAGGCGTTTATCTACCCTGAGTATACGGAGCTGGTCACCCCTTATTCGATATTTTATAAGTCTGGCGGAATAAGCTTCGAGGCGGACGCCGCGGGCTTAAGGATTCAGGCTCCGGCATTGAAAACAGCCATAGGCGGCGGCATCGCCTTCTTTAATCCTCAGGAACGGCTGCTGCGCTGCGACAATAATACATACACACTTTTTGAAAGCAGAAGCGATGGGGAAAAAGCTATCGCACTCTCAGGCAGCGGACGGAGCGTAACGCTCACTGCGGCAAACGCCGTTCCTCCCGCCGAAGGGGCTGACGTGTACTACCGCAATATGAATGCCGGCACTGTGACCGGAGTAAAGCCGGGCAGGAACGGAATTCCTGAGCTTACTCTGTTCATTAAGCCTGAGTTCGCCCGTTTCTTGAGCGATAAAACCCGCTTTTGGCTGGAAGGGGGCATGGAATTCCGTGCGGATACCTCCGGATTCTCTTTTAAATCAAAGCCGGTCAAGACCTATATCGAGGACGCTGTATACTTCGACAACTTCAAAAAAAACTCCGGCACGGGAGTTCTGTATCCTGATCCCAAATCGGCGCGGGAAGCTGATATGGCAAAGATTTATGTATCCTTCCCCTATCAGGTTGAGATAAAGAGAGGCGCCCCCCTGATGAGCGGCAAGGCAGAAGCAGGTTATGCGGCAGGCTCTGTGATAAAGGACGGCAAAACCCGTACGGCGCTTCTGGTGCATGATGAATTTACTGACGGACTCACCGAAGGAGCGCTCTTCTGGACGGAAGGCATGAAAATCTCCGCTGACGGCATAGAAAATCTGGATTCGGCTGTTTTAGGAACAAAAATTGCCATGAAAGGCGGCAGCGGCGAAGCAAAGACAGAGTTTACAGCTCTCGCGGAAGCTCCTTCACCCTTTGAGGGTAAAGAAGGACTGAGAATAAGGCTGCTCACTCCCGCGCGCCATTCCCTTGAAAGAGGCTCTCCGGTTTACTACAGACAGATGGAAACAGGCGGTGTGGAGAATATAAGACTCAGCGCTGACGGGCGGAACGTTGAAGTATCTGTGTTTATTGATGAAAAATATCGGCGTCTGGTGAAAAATAATTCAGTTTTCTGGAATTCCGGCGGTGTGGGGACAAAGATTAACCTTTTCGGCGTAAAGGTTAAAACCGAGTCACTCAAAACACTGCTTGCAGGTGGAATCTCCTTTGCGACACCCGATGAAACCGGAGCACAGGCAGAAAACGGAGAGGTTTTCAATCTGTATGCAGATCCTAAATCATCATGGCTGAACTGGGAGCCGGACTTGAGCGAAACAGCAGATAAAAATAATTAAGTTCGGGTATAGTTAACCTTTAGGCAATAAAGCCCCGCCGTTACAGGGGCTTTGCTTTAAATCCATATCATCAGACATTAATTTTTCATAAACCTGACAGAAAGTTCTTGACTTGTTACATATGATGCACACTTTATAGCCTTATACAAAGTATATAAAAAGTTATTCCGAAGGATATATGCCACGCAAATTATGTCCTCCTCCCTTTTCGCTGATTGTGTCTTCCGTTAACCCGGAAAATAGCTTTTTATGAATTTTAATATCCGGTGGTAAAAATGAAAATCAGAAGCATCCGTGTCAAATATTCTCTGTTCTTCGGCGGTCCTCTGCTAATTATCTTCTTTATACTCGCGACCATGACTTCCGGCGGCGTGAAGAAGGAGATGCTCGCAGAAACAAAAAGCCAGCTTTCGTCAACAGCAGCACTGCTTAAGGAAACTATCTCACTTTTTTATGATCAGTCGCTTAAAGTTGTTCAGTCCAACTTCAGCGAGTTTAAAACAGTCCTCTACAGCGGGGGCTCATTCACTATGGACACTGACTCAGAGCTCTCAGTGGAAGCGGTGAACCAGACCACAGGCGGCAGAGAAAATATCCATATACCCTTAATGCGTTATAACGGCAAAAGGGTTTATGCCGATTTTGAAATGGTTGACGGCATAGTTGAGGAAGCAAATATCGAAGGGCTCACCGCCACGATTTTTCAGGCGTTCGACAAGGGTCTGCTCCGCATAACCACAAATGTCCACAAGGCGGACGGCGAAAGAGCGGTGGATACCTACATCCCAAAAGATTCGGAGGTTTACCACACCGTATCATCCGGTAAAACCTACAAGGGCAGAGCCTTCGTTGTAAACGCATGGTACTGGACTGTTTATGAGCCGATAATGGAGAATAATCAGCTCATCGGCGTTCTCTATGTGGGGATTTCGGAACAGGTTCTTCTGAATGATCTCCGAAAAGCCTTTAACAGTGTGGTAATAGGTGAAACAGGCTCTCCGTTCATCCTCAACTCCGACGGAACATATATCCTTCACAAAACGCAGGAAGGGCAGAACGGACTGGGAGAAAAGGACGATGAGGGCAGCGAATACATCAAGAGAATGATTGAAGCCGAAAACGGCGAGATCATCTACTCCAAAGACGGTGAGAACATGATGTTCAGCTACCGCACCTTTGACGCGACAGGCTGGGTCATAGCCGCAGGCTCCAAGGAGCATGAATTTCTCGCCCATCAGAGAGCGGTTATGAGCGATCTGGCGTGGATACACGTTTCCGCTCTTGTCCTGCTCTGTATTGTGGTTGTGGTGATAACCGGCGTATTGTCCAAGGATATAATCTTCCTTAAAGAGAAAATGACAGACGAAAAGGACCTCACTAAAAAAATCTCTCTCAGCAGAGAGGATGAACTAGGCATGCTCGCCAGATTCATGAACATATTCATTGAAAACCTCCGCGGCATAATCTATCAGGTAAAATCAAGCACCATAGAGCTTTCAAGCATAAACAACGAACTTGCCTCCACCACGGAGGAATTCTCAAGCACTTTCACCCAGCAGACCACAGAGCTGAAGGAGATCAACGGCGAGATAATAACCGTGCGGGAAAACACCGATCAGGTTGAACACAACCTTGAAAAAGTGGCGGAGCAGACCGACAGCACCGTGGAAAAAACCAGAGACGGAGCCCGCAAGCTTGATGAATCCATGAAAATAATAACAGACATCAAACAGAAGGTTTCCGAACTCGGCGGAACCGTGCAGAACCTTTCCGAATCATCACAGGAGATAGGAAATATCATCGGCGTGATCGACGACATAGCCGACCAGACAAACCTTCTGGCCCTCAATGCGGCAATTGAGGCGGCAAGAGCAGGTGAAGCGGGGCGGGGCTTCGCCGTGGTTGCCGACGAAGTGCGCAAACTCGCCGAAAAAACCCAGAGAGCCACTCAGGAAATAGGGGGCATAATCAACTCCCTCCAGAGTGAAACCAGAACAGTGACCGACACAATGGGCAAGGCATCCGTAACCGTGGAAAAAGGGGTCAGCATCATAGGAGAAGCTAAGGAAAGCTTTGACGGCATAGTACAATCCATGGATCAGATAAAATCAGTGAACGATACAATGGCACAGTCCGTAACCGCGCAGACCAATGCTCTGGTAAACATAAGCCACAGGCTGGACAGTGTCACCACCGGCGTTGAGCAGAGCGTTTACGCCGTGCAGACGGTGAGCGAAACTGTGGCTCACCTCCAGAAGCAGGCAAACGACCTCATGCAGATGACCTCCGGATTCAAGACGGAGTAACCGTTTCAGCAGTACAGCGGTCCGCGGTACTCCGGATCGCTGTATTTCATAACAAACCCTTTCCTTTATCGCATGTTGTGATATTATTCTTAAGACTCATTATTTAATCCTGTTATTTTTATCGTAACCCTCAGGTCAATTTGACTGCGAGGTTTTTATGTTCGCAAATACTTCCGTTAAGCTGCGGCTTATTGGCGCTGTATTTTTTTGTCTGGTTCTCTTGAGTTCAGTCATAACCTTTATCACTGTTAACAAAAGCTTTCGCTCGGCTGCCGAAATGAAGCTTGCCCAGATGGATTCCGTCAGGGAAGCTAAGAAAAATCACATTGAGGACTATTTTTCACAGCTTTCCTCATTGATAATCTCCTCTGCGGCGGGAACGCAGGTCAAGGAAGCGCTGGAAGGCTTCAGCACAACTTTCTACTCTATTGAGGCGGAAACCGGAATAATCTATGATCTCATACGTGAGGACATGGAGGAGCATTACGAGCATCTGTATCTGGACAGGGTGAACTATGATGTTCCGAAGAGCGCCCGCAGAAGAGCCGCTGCGGAGTATATCCCCGAAAACCCTAACGGGCGTGCAGCGCAGTATCTGTACATAGTAAGCAATCCTGAGGAAATAGGCGAGAAGAACAACCTGATCCGTCCTTTAGGCTTTTATTCATCCTACACGGAAATGCACGACAGGTTTCACCCCGAATTCAACCTGATGCTTAAAGAGTTTTCCCTTTACGATATTTTTCTTATCAACACAAGCGGCGACCTTGTCTACACTGTTTTCAAGGAGAAAGACTACGCAACCAACCTTTTTAACGGTCCCTATGCGGATACCGGTCTGGGTGACGCATTTCAGAAGGGCATGAAGCTGAAGGAGGGTGAGACATACATAAACGATTTTAAACCATATGAGCCAAGCTACAATCTTCCCGCGTCCTTCATCTCCTCTCCTGTGTATAAAAACGGCGTGCTCCTCGGTGTCCTGATTTTTCAGATGCCGATCACAAAAATAGATGATGTGATGAATTTCGGAGGCAAATACAAAGAGGCGGGTCTCGGTGACACAGGCGACGGCTACATCATAGGAGAAGACTTCACCATGCGCAGCGACAACCGTTTTGTGAAGGAGAATGAAGATCCGCTGGTGAAGAAGCTCGGCACGGTCATAGGATTTTTCAGCGCCGAGAGCGAATCCGCAAGGCGTGCGCTTAAAGGGGAAACCGGTTCGCATATAACGGAAGACTATTCAGGCAAAAAAGTTCTCAGCTCATACGCGAAGCTGGATATTCCCGGGCTGAACTGGGGCATACTGGTTGAAATGGACGACAAGGAAGCCCTGCGTGACGCACGCAGTCTGAGAATGACCCTTATACTTACCGGCTGCGTGATAACCGCCGGAGTGGTTTTCATAATGCTTTTCTTCATAAGCAGCATAGTGCTTAAACCGCTCAGGCTTGTTACGGGGCGCATACAGGAGCTTGTCTCCGGCGATGCGGACCTTACCAAGCGTATTGACATAGGCACAGGGACGGGCGGCAAATCGTCGAACGAAATCATAATTCTCACAGACTATATAAATACATTCGTCGGGATGGTACAGACCATAGTTACTGATGTTAAAGATAAATCAGAAGGTCTTAACTCCGGTTCCACAGAGATAACGGATCTTGCCGCCGGGCTTTCCGCATCCCTAGCCAGACAGTCCGGCAGAATAAGCGAAATAGCCTCCGCCATGGAGGAAATGTCCGTGACATCCGGCACGGTGCTTGACAACGTTCAGGAGGCCCTCACAAAGGCGGATTCCGCTGCGGATGTTACCCGCACAGGGATGGGGGCGCTGAATGAAGTGGTTACCAGCATCGGGCAGATAAGAAAAGGGGTTAACGACCTTGCGGAGATAATAAGCGGTCTCGGTGAATCATCCTCCCGCATAGGTGAAATATTAAGCGTGATAAGCGATATAGCAGACCAGACCAATCTGCTGGCGCTTAATGCCGCGATAGAGGCGGCAAGAGCGGGCGAGGCGGGAAGGGGTTTCGCCGTGGTTGCGGATGAGGTGCGCAAGCTTGCTGAACGTACGCAGTCCGCCACAACTGAAATCGGCGGAATAATCTCACTTCTTCAGAAGGAATCCGGTAAAGCAACGTCGCAGATGCACAGCGCAGAAAAGACCGTCGGGGACGGAGAAAAGGTAATCGAAAGAGCAAACGGACTCTTTGTTCAGATAGTCTCATCAGTGGAGGACATCCACAGGGCAAACTCAAACATAGAGACTACCGTGAACGAGCAGAACAGTGCTGTTCAGTCGGTTACCGAAAGCATCCACAGGATCTCAAGCGATGTGGAGAAAAACAGCTCGGACACTGTTTCCGTTTCCGAAAGCCTCCACGGGCTCAGCAGGCTTGCTGAGGAAATGAACGATTCTGTGAACAGATTCAGGACGTAGGACAGTTCCATGGACAGAACTGCGCCGTGTATGACAAAAGAGATTGCTTAGCTTTCTCCGATACGTCATCCTGAACCCTTAGGGTGAAGGAACTCAAAAAGCAATAAAGTATTGAGCTTTAACATGATAAGGAGGCTTTTCATGAAAGAACGGATATTGGGTAAAACAGGGCTTAAGTCTGCTGAAATAGGTCTGGGCTGCATGGGCATGAGCGAGTTTTACGGTCAGGCGGATGAGGCTGAGTCCGTGAAAGTCATCCGTACGGCAGTGGAAAAAGGCGTAACAATGCTGGATACGGCGGATATGTACGGAAGGGGACATAACGAAGTCCTCGTTGGAAAAGCCGTTCAGGGTATACGTGACCGCATTGTTCTCGCGACTAAGTTTGGTATTGTCCGTTCCGATGATCCCGAAAAAAGAGGAGTAAACGGCAGCCCCGAATATGTTAAACAGGCATGCGACGCCAGTCTGAAGCGCCTCGGTGTTGATATTATAGACCTCTACTACATGCACAGAAAAGATCCATCAACCGAAATAGAGGAGACAGTCAGCGCTATGGCTGAACTGATAAAGGCGGGCAAGGTTCGCCACATCGGTCTCTCGGAAGTGAGCGCGCATAATCTGAAGAGAGCCCACGCTGTTTATCCTATCACGGCTGTGCAGGCGGAATATTCCCTCTGGACAAGAGATATAGAGGAAAACGGGCTGCTTGACACATGCAGAGAGCTTGGGATAGGAATCGTGGCTTACAGTCCTTTGGGCAGAGGCTTTCTTTCCGGCAGTATCGAATCTGCCGAATCCTTAGCGCCCGATGATTTTCGCAGAAATAATCCCCGTTTCATGGGGGAGAATATGCGTAAAAACGCTATGATGCTTGCCGAATACAAAAAGATGGCTGAGAGTATCGGATGTACTCCTGCGCAGCTCGCAATAGCATGGATTCTCGCCAAAGGTGAGGACATTGTTCCCATCCCCGGCACAAAACGTCTTAAGTATCTGGAAGACAACATAAACGCAGCCAATTTCCGGCTTACTCCGGAACAGGTCGTTCGGCTTGAAAAAATAATTGACTGGAAGCATATCGCAGGGGACCGATACGGAGCGGAAGGAATGAAAACACTGGATAAATAACAGACCCGAAGGCGGGGAGTCTATCCCCGCCGGTACATTTTTTCTACTCGGCTTCGATGATCACTTTAAGCGCCTTGGTGTCTGCGGCGTGTCCGAACACCTCATAAGCCTTCATCATGTCTGCCAGTTTAAATCTGTGAGTGATCAGAAGCTTGGGGTCTATCTTCTGAGCCTGAACCGTTTTGAGCAGCATGGGTGTGCTCACGGTATCCACCAGTCTGGTGGTGATTGTGATATTGTGCGACCAGAGATCCTCAAGGTGCAGATCAGCCTTCACTCCGTGCACACCGATATTTGCGATTGTTCCGCCTGCTGCTACTATCCTCTGGCAGAGAACGAATGTAGCAGGAATCCCCACCGCCTCAATGGAGGTGTCCACCCCTTTGCCGCCTGTTATTTCCATAACTTTTTCAATGGCTTTGCCGTCGCCGCTGTTTACCGTGTGAGTGGCGCCGAAGTGCTTTGCCACGGAGAGGCGGTTATCGTCAAGGTCTATAACGATGATTTCCGCAGGTGAGTAGAACTTCGCAGTGAGCAGAGCGGCAAGCCCTATGGGACCGGCGCCGACTATGGCGACAGAGCTTCCCGGGGCAACACGCCCGTTGAGCACACCGCACTCAAAACCTGTGGGGAGAATGTCGCTGAGCATGACGAGAGCTTCTTCATCAACACCCTTGGGAATGTGGTAAAGGCTTGTTTCCGCATGGGGTATGCGTACATACTCCGCCTGAGTTCCGTCTATGGTGTTGCCGAGAATCCACCCGCCCGTTGTGCAGTGGGAGAACATGCCCTTACGGCAGAATTCGCATCTTCCGCAAGCGGATATGCAGGATATAAGCACATGATCGCCTTTCTTGAAAGAGGCTACTCCGCTGCCGACCTTCTCCACAATTCCCACGCCTTCATGACCGAGTACCCGCCCGGGTGTGCATGAGGGTACATCGCCTTTGAGAATGTGCAGATCCGTTCCGCATATGGTTGTTTTGGTAATTTTGACTACCGCGTCCCCTGCGGACTGAATGTCCGGCATGGGGCGGTCTTCCAGAGCTTTTTGTCCGGGACCTTTGTAAATAAGAGCTTTCATGCTGTTCCTCCGTAATTGTGTTGAAACGCGCCTCAAGCTTTCCTCAGAATCATGACTGCCGACAATGCCTTTGCCAGCAGTCTATATTAATAATAATTGGTCTCGGTAATAAAGGTGTCAAGGGGGAGGGCGAGGAAACGCACCTATGTAAATAGTACTTTACAAGATACGATAAAATATGTAAGTTATATTTTACATAGGTGATGTAATGTTCGATTTTGAGATATGGTTTGCGGAACAGGCTCTTCTGCTTAAAAAAATACCTGAGAAAAATGCCCGTTATCTTTACGGAAAGATCAACTGGAACAACCCGTGCATCGGCATATTAGGCGCGCGGGGAACAGGCAAGACGACTCTTATGATGCAGTTCCTCAAATCCGCTGATAAAGGAAACGGAAATGCGCTTTATGTATCCGTTGACAACCCGCGTTTTCAGGGGATGCCGCTGAATGAGTTTGCTGCTGAATTTGCTAAAAGCGGAGGCGAGCTTCTCTGTCTGGATGAAGTGCACAAATATCCGGACTGGTCAAAACACATTAAAGCAATACATGACACAAGACCGGATCTTAAGGTTGTTTTCTCAGGTTCCAGCCTTCTTCAGATGAATATGCAGGATGCAGACCTAAGCCGCAGAGCCGTATTTTATCATCTGGACGGACTGTCGTTCAGAGAATATCTGAACCTTGCTTACGGTTATTTTCTTTCGCCATATCAATTAGCCGACATAATTTCAGATCATATCGGCACGGCAGGGGAAATACTCGGCAAAATACCTAAAATTCTCAAATATTTTGCTGAATATCTCTCACACGGCTGTTATCCGTTTTTTCTGGCGGATAAATCAACCTTCCATATGCGGCTCGCAAATACAGTCAGAGAAGTGCTCGAAACTGATATGGGGTTTGTATGCGATATAAAATACGCCAAGATCCACCAAATAAAGAAACTTTTGTACATGCTCGCAGTAACCCCTCCGTATGATATGAAGAAAACCGGGCTCTCGGGAGCTACAGGCATTGACAGAGTCACAATGAACGAATATCTGATTTATCTTCGTGAGGCAGGGTTGGTAAATCTTATCAAACCGGAGGGAAGAGGGGATGGTGTTGTGCGTAAAACAGAGAAGCTGCTGATTGCTAACCCGAATATTCTCTATGCCATCAGTACAAGACCTGAGATAGGAACAGTGAGAGAGGTTTTCTTCGTTAACCAAATCGGAAACTATTACCGCATGCAGGATAATTTTTTACCTGTTTCAGTGGAATACGCCAGAAACGGTGACTATTCAGCGGATGGAAGAGTATTTGAAATCGGCGGGAAAAGCAAAAGCTCCCGCCAGATTAAAAATATTGAAAACGCATTCATTGTGTCTGACGACATTGAAATAGGCTACGGAAACAGAATCCCGCTGTGGCTGTTCGGAATGATGTATTAACCCTTCTTCACAAACTCGGATTTCAGCTTCATGGCGCCTATGCCGTCAATTTTGCAGTCGATATTGTGGTCGCCGTCCACAAGGCGGATGTTCTTTACCTTCGTGCCGACCTTTACCACCTGAGATGAGCCCTTGATTTTCAGGTCTTTTATAACAGTGATGCTGTCGCCGTCGTTAAGCTCGTTTCCGTAAGCATCACGCACGGCAGTTTCCGCAGGTGCGGCTTCCGTTTCTGCGCTCCATTCATGGGCGCATTCGGGGCAGATAAGAAGCGCCCCGTCCTCGTAAGTGTATTCCGATCCGCATTGCGGACAATTCGGCAGTTTTGACATCATTCCCTCACAATAATTTCAAATCACGCAAGCAACAAGCACGCTGCTTGCAACAGAAAAACTCGTGTTAACTGACAAAAACAGGCAAAAACGTTATTTAATCTCTTTCGCGATCTTTGCGGCGAATTCCTGCATGGCGGCGGGATTTTCGTAGCTTACATGCTTGACGGCGAAGCGCATTTCATCTCCCTCGTATCGGGGCACAATATGCAGATGAGCGTGGAAAACCTCCTGCCCCGCGGCGGCTCCGTTATTCTGGTAAATATTCACGCCGTCACAATTAAGAGCATTTTTCATTCCGTTGGCTATCTTCGTGAGCACAGGGTAAATTTTCGCCGCAACATCAAGGGGAGCGTCAAACACATTCACGAAATATTTCTTGGGAATAAGAAGCGTATGACCGAAATTCACTGGGCGGATGTCCAGTATCGCAAGGAAATCATCATCCTCATAAACCTTCGCGGCGGGGATTTCGCCGTTTATAATCTTTGTAAAAATCGTTTCCATTAGGTCCTCCGGATGTTAAACTTCTTCAGCGAATCATCTTAAAGCAAACATCACCCGCCCGCAACCCTGTAAATTCATTGAAAATGCGGACGAATAAACTATAATCTAAGTATCTCTCTTTACAGCAAGGAGCCCGAGAATGAGCGAAAGACCCAGAGAATGCAACACCGACCTGCTTAAGGTTTATAAATATTTCTCACATAACATACGAACTTCCACCTCGACCATCGTCGCCATGATGGAGGCGGTGAAGGACGGGTTTGACGATGACACGGGAGAGATGATGGAGCTTGTTGCGCAGTCGGGCTTTCTGCTTGACCTTTTCGATCGCGGAATGAGTGCCACTTTCAGATATATAATAGCAAACGAAATCGAAAAACGTGACGATGAAATCGAAATCGGCAAGCTCACTGAACACCTTCTGGAAAAAACATGCGTTCTCAGCGAAACTCCGGAAACAGACCTTGAGCTTGATATAGACGAGAATTTCAAAGTCAGAAATAACGCTTATCTGCTGAAAAGCATTTTTCTTATAACACTTTACGAAGCAGTCAAAACCTCCTCGGGCAAACTGGAGATCAAGGGGGAACTCCCTGTACTCTCCATAAAATGCAGCAACGGATTTACCGGCTTTCCGGAAATTATACAAATTTTCTCCGAAATGTTTGAAAAAGTCGGTATATTATTAGAATATGACTCGAATTCCATATCCATGAGGTTTGACTATGAAAATCTTGATTGCAGACGATGAGCTGAGGCTGCGGAAGGTAGTTGCTCTTCATCTGAAAAAAGCGGGCTTTGCCGTTCTGGAGGCGGGAAACGGCAGGCAGGCTCTGGAAATTGCGAAGGAGCAGAAGCCTGATGTAATTGTTCTGGACATTATGATGCCGGAGATGGACGGGCTGGAAGCCTGCGCGGCTATTAAAGCCGATGCGGAGCTCTCGGGCACTCCCATAATCCTCCTTACCGCTATGGCTGAGGCGGGAGATATTGAAAAAGGCAACGCCGCGGGAGCTGAGTATTACCTTACCAAGCCGTTCAGTCCGAGGGAACTTATAGATAAAATTAACAGCAACTTCAAAAGCTGAGAGAGGAGCGGCAGGTCTTGAAAAAAATCGCTTACAGAGGCTCAAAAGACAACCTGAAACAGTTTCTCCTTATGCTTAAGGACGACTGCCAGTTCGTTCAGGAGGGGGACGAAGACCTTCTGATTATAGAGATAGACAGTCTGGAAACCCTCTTCCGTCTGCCGAAGAAGTTCAGCGTGTCCGCCTTCTTCTTCATCACCACCAAGGACAGGCGGGTAGTGGAATCGATCCGCCAGTATTACATCTCGGGCATTTTCACACCGCCGCTGAAAAAAGAAGACGTTCTTAAGAAGCTCTCAGTCGCTCTTGCCTCTACAAATAAAGGCAAAAGCAGCGGGGAACTCGATACGCTGAAGGCTAAGGTTCTCGCCAAGGCGGAGAGCATTCCCGCACTGCCGGCACTGGCAAAGGAACTTCTGCGGCTTTCCAGAAGCGACAATTCGCAGATTAAGGACTTCATAGTTAAGATAAAAAAAGATCAGGGCATATCTTCCAAAATAATCAAGCTGGTCAATTCTCCCTTTTACGGACTCAGGCAGGAGATAAGCAGCATCGACCGCGCGACAGTTCTGCTCGGCATAAATACCGTGAAAAACCTTGCCCTCGCCGTGTCCACCGAAGGCTACTACAACAAGCACTTTAACCTCTACAAATCCACCGGACAGCGCATATGGGAGCACTCTGTGGCTGTAGCCATGCTGTCAGAATCACTGGCGGAGATGCTCGGGGAGGACGCGGATTCCCTGTATCTCGCGGGGCTTATGCACGACATTGGCAAGTCAATCCTTGTGGATTTCCTCGTACAGGAGGTGGACACAACTGAGGATGAGCTTGCACAGCTCGGAATTGACCATTCCACAGTGGGCGGAACAGTCCTTAAAAAATGGGCGGTGGCGGACAGCATTGCAACAGCGGTGATGAACCACCACGCCAAGGCGGAAGATACCTACTCAAAAATAGTCTTTTACGCAAATAAAATAGAGCGGCACAGAGACGAAAGGCAGGAGATCATCGGCGAGATAGCGCAGAACTTCGGCAAAAGTTATGATGACGTGAATAATGCTGTTGCCGAAATATTGAATACAAAATCGGATGAAATGAATGCTGATACTCAATAAGCAGCTTTTTGACACTTTTTTTTCCCAGAGCTCAAACGAGTTTTTCACAAGGCTGTACAACTTTCTCGAAGCGGAGGAATCCGGAGCGTTCACCATATGGAAGTGTGACGGCAACCTCTGCGAAGCCGTCTCCGGCAGGCACTCCCGCTCATCCGCCACGTTCGATATTTTCGATTTGGGCTACGAAGGCGGTTCTGTTTCCGAAAACAGCAAAACCGTGGAATTTTTCGACGAAATCATCAATATCAATTCATCTTTCTTCCTTGAAAGCAGAGGAAACGTGATGGCGTGCATCACCTTTCACGAAGACTCAGGGAGAGATGCCCTGACCATGCTTGAGCCCTACTCCCAGTATCTGGGCAGCAGGCTGGACGAGCTCAAGGCCCGTGACAGCAGCATGAACACTTATGTCAACTATCAGAAGAAGATAGACTTTGTAAAAAAAGGAAGCATGATCTTCAAGGCGATAGAGCTTGAGGAGGTCTTGGCTGTTTCTTTAAACTTCTTCATGGAGGTTTTCTCCGCTGAGGCGGCGTGCGCCATTCACAAGGAGAATTTCAATGCTATCGGGCTGGAGGAAGTATCAGTCCGAGAGTTTATCAGAATAAATGACATGCCCCTTTACGACTATGTGATGGAAAACCGCAGGACGGAATTTATCGAATACGGCATAGACGCGGGAGAATACAACATAAAAAACCTCTTCGTGGTGTTTGAGCCCGCTCAGGACATTGTAATACTGCTTTTTAACATTCAGTTTGACATAGTGCCGGACAAGGAATTTTCCGATATAGTCTCATCCATCGTATCAATCGCAGTGGAAAACGCCCTGAACCACGAAACCATGACCCGCCTCAAGATGGAAGAGATGGAAATGCGCACCACCGGAGACATTCTGAACAAGTTTGTCCAGCGAGACGTGCGGGTGTACGGGGATGTGGAGATTCAGGGAATAAGCTGCCCCGCCAGAACCGCGGGGGGAGACTTTTTTTATATATCCGATGTGGACGGCAAGACATTCTTCTGTGTGGCTGATGTCTGCGGAAAGGGTTATTCGGCTGCGGTCTTCACTGTCGTTCTCAGCGTTTATGTATCTCTCTGTTCCGCGTTTGAAGGGTATGAGAAGATACTTGAGAAGCTTGTGGAATCACTCAACAGATTTCTCATAGGCAAAAGCTTCGGCGACCGCTTCATCACTGCGTTTTTCGCATTGTATGATCCGAAAGCGAAAACGCTGGATTATATATCCTGCGGGCATGAGCCCGCCGTGCTATTCGCTGATGAAAATCTGGAGCTTTCATCAGGCTTTCTGCCTTTGGGGATAATTGAAGACGAGTACAAACAGACTGCGGTAAGGATTCCCGCAGGCTCGTCTCTTTTCATTTATACGGACGGAGTTATAGAGTACATCCCCCACGAGAATCTTGTGCCTGAGGTGGAAAAGCTGATAAAAGATGATTGCAAAGACATAGTTAATAACCTATATAACGAACTTGTAACGGACAAGGATTCCCAGAAGGACGACTTCACCTGCATGTTCGTCCGTTTCATATAATAACAACGGATAAGGACTTGAACTTGGAAAAAAAATCTAAAGACATCCAGCAGATGTTCGATGACATAGCCCCCAAATACGATTTTCTCAACCGTGCTCTGAGCTTCCGCACGGATGTCGCGTGGCGCAAGAAGGCAATAAAGCTCATGGACGTGCAGGACGGACAGACTGTGCTTGACCTCGCCTGCGGCACTGCGGACATGATGATAGAACTCACGAAAACAGGAAAGGCCGCGATCCTCATAGGCGGCGATTTCAGCCACAATATGATGAAAATCGGCAAGCAGAAGATGCCCGAAGGAATATTCAGCGTCAGCGATGCCCATTGTCTTCCCTTCAAGGATAAATCCTTTGACCGCATAATGATAGCCTTCGGCTTCCGTAATGTTACCGACAAGGCGCAGGGACTGAGGGAGATGCACCGTGTTCTCAGGGACGGCGGGCGAGCCTGTATTCTGGAATTCAGCCAGCCGCAGAACCCGTTTTTCGCATGGGTTTACAGGCTGTACTTCACAAAGATTCTCCCCTTCATCGGCGGACTTATCTCCGGCAACAGAAAGGCTTATGAGTATCTGCCGGAATCCGTGTACAAATTCCCCCCAAGAGATGCCTACCGCAAAATGATCCTTGAGGCGGGTTTCAGAGAGGCGGAGTTCAACCCCTTCACCTTCGGAATCTGCGACGCCACAATCTGCCGCAAATAGGCAGGCACATCATGGAGAAGGATTCTTTCAGGGCTTTTCTCTGTCATCTCGCAAAGACCGGAAGGCTTGAAAACACCTCCGTTCATGTTTCCTGCGACCTTGAAGCGGCGGAAATAGCCCGGCGTGCGGCGGGTGAATGCGCATTAGTCTTTGAGAATCCCATAGGCTCGGATTTTCCCCTTGTCATGAACGCCTTCTGCTCAAAAGCGGCAGTTCTGGAATCCGTCGGGCTGAAGTCCGTCAGTGATGCGCCGGATTGTCTGCTTGATAAAACACTCCCCGAAGAACTCAAGCCCGAAACAGTCAGCGACCCCTCTTTCCGATATAAAGAATTTTCTGACCTCACCTCACTGCCCGCCATACGCACATGGCAGCATGACGGCGGATTCGCCCTCACTCTTCCGTGTGTGATAACCAAGGGGGAACAACAGAACTGCGGCATGTACCGCATGCAGATTCTGGATGAGAAGAGGGCAATAGTTCACTGCTATCCCGCAAGCGGAGCGGCGGAGCATATGCGGCTGGCGGGAGAGCGAGGCGAGGAGAGCATAGAGGCTGCGGTGTGTCTCGGTGCGCCTCCGTCAGTGATGCTCGCTTCCGTGATGCCCGCAAAAGCGGATGAATTTGAAATATCCGCCGCACTCACCGGAAGACCGCTCAAAACCGCAAGGTTCGGCGGGCTCTCTGTTCCCGCGGATTCGGAAATAGTGCTCCACGGCAGAATATCGCTGACAGAAACAGCGCTGGAAGGTCCCTTCGGAAACTACACGGGCGGCTACTGCGAACCTGCGCCTTATCCGGTGTTTACACTTGAAAAGGCATATCATGCACAAAACGCTTTCTGCCCTAACACTGCGGCGGGGATGCCCCCTGCGGAGAACGGCATTCTGGCGGACTCGGCATTCAGGCTTCTCACAAACTCGCTGAAAAGAGAGCTGCCGGAGCTTGTTTCGTTCGGCTTTCCGGACTTCGGTATATTCGGGAGGATGATCTTCATTGTCCTGAAAAGCGGTGCTGATATAAAAAAGATTGCGGACAATTCCTTTTTCAGTAAATATGCAAGTATCTGCCTTTTCGATGAAAATACGGACACGGAGAACACCGCTGAATGCCTTCGTCTTTTCGCTAACGGGCGGCTGATTGGCTGTGAGAAAAGCATGATTTTCGACTGTACATTAAAAGATACACTGCATATTTCAACTGATAACGAAATAATAAAGAAGGCAGATAAAAACGCATACGGATTCGGGGAATGGATAAAAAGACAAAAGTTTTAAGACTCATGGAGTTTCTGGACAGCCGCTACGCAAACGCCGAATGCTCACTGAGGCATGAAAACCCGTTTCAGCTACTCACCGCGACTATTCTCAGCGCCCAGTGCACTGACGCGCGTGTGAATATAGTGACGGAGGAACTGTTCAGGAAATATCCCACACCCAAGGATCTTGCGGATGCGGATATGGAAGAGTTGTGCGGGGATATAAAGCCCACGGGCTTCTTCCGCAACAAAGCGAAAAGCCTAATCGGAATGGGCAAAAAGCTTGTCAGTAACCACGGCGGCGAAGTGCCGGGCACCATGGAGGAGCTGATCAAAATTCCCGGAGTGGGCAGAAAAACGGCAAACGTTATTCTCGGCAACTGTTTCGGAAGACCTGCCGTGGTGGTGGACACCCATGTGAAGCGTATCGCCTTCCGCATAGGACTCACCGGAAACACAGACCCGGAGAAGATCGAGCAGGATCTCATTAAAATCATTCCCCCTGAGCGCAGCGCCGAATGGTCGCATCAGGTGATACTCTTCGGGCGGGAGATCTGCACAGCCCGCGCGCCAAAGTGCGGCGAATGTCCGGTTAACGGAATATGCGCAGATTACGCGGCGAGAATCAAAAAGCATTTTAAACCTTGAACATAAGTTTGTCTGAGCTATCTTAAACAAAAAGCACGGGCGGAGATTTTATTTATGACGCTGAACAGGGGATTCGTCCAGATTTACACGGGAAAAGGTAAAGGCAAAACAACCGCCGCTCTCGGTCTCGCCCTCAGGGGAGCCGGAGCCGGACTCAAGGTATACATAGGTCAGTTTCTCAAAAGCGGCAGATACTCCGAAAACATATCGATTCACTCCCTTGCAAAAAACATTGTCATGGAAGCCTACGGAAATGACCGCTTCATCTGCGGTGAACCGTGCACAGAGGAGATACGCCTCGCTGAGGAGGGGCTTAAAAAAGCCGGAGCCGCTCTGCTGTCCGGTGAATATGACATAGTTATTCTTGATGAAATCAATGTCGCACTCGCCCTCGGTCTCATAAGAGAGGAGGATGTGGCGGAGATGATCAGAATGCGCCCGAAAACTGCCGAACTCGTGCTCACCGGCAGAAACGCCCCCGCCTCAATCATGGACCTTGCCGACCTCATCACCGAAATGAAGGAGATAAAGCATTATTTCTCCTGCGGAGTGGAGGCAAGGGAAGGGATTGAGAAATAACTGTTGATAAATGAACCGACATAAAGCAAAATATTTCGAGGGTACATATGTCGAATCAGTTTCAGCTAGTCAAAAATCAACAGTCCGAAAGGCTTGGTATAATTAATGAATATATCAATAAATTTATATGTGGTGATGCCATTGGAATAATGAAGCATCTTCCAGATGAAAGTATTGATGTAATTATCACATCCCCTCCCTATAACCTAAAAAACTCAACAGGAAACGGTATGAAGGATGGAAGAGGAGGGAAATGGAGTAATGCCCAGCTTATCAATGGGTATGATAAACATGCCGACAGTATGCCATATGATGAGTATGTTAAATGGCAGCGCGAATGCCTAAGCGAGATGATGCGCTTGCTTAAAAATGATGGCGCAATTTTCTATAATCACAAATGGCGTGTACAAGGTGGGTTGCTCCAAGACAGGCATGATATTGTATCGGGTTTTCCGGTAAGGCAAATAATTATTTGGAGACGAAAAGGCGGAATCAATTTTAATAAAGGCTATTTTCTGCCAACTTATGAGGTTATTTATTTAATTGCGAAGCCCAAATTTACTCTAGTTTCTAAAGCCAACAGTTATGGCGATGTGTGGGAATTTATGCAGGAAATGAATAACCCTCACCCAGCCCCCTTTCCTGTTGATTTAATTGAAAGAATTGTCTCGAGTACACATGCAAAGCTTATTTTAGATCCTTTCATGGGAAGTGGCACAACAGCCATCGCAGCAAGAAATCAGGGACGTAATTTCATAGGAATAGACATATCTGAAGAGTATTGCAAAATGGCTCAAAAAAGGCTGAGCGAGGTCTAATCAATGACAATAAAAAATATCGATCCATCTATTGTATTGGAGAACCCTTGGAGAAATGCTTACTGGTTCTCAAGGATGCTAATCAATAACGATAAATATGGTGCGATAGGAAAAGAGAATCGGCTGCTTTTAAACATTTGTGAAACACTAAAAGTTATCTTAGATGATAAGATAATATCAGATGACGATAAAATGATCATTTGTAAATCAGGAATAAAAGATATTTTACAGCACAGATTCTCAAGACAAAGCTCAAGAACGGAAAGAATAAACCTTTTCTACGAAGATCTTCTAGGGAAGATAGAGACTGTTGATGATATAAAAGTATTCATTATTACTTCTGAATACTTTGTTGTCCCAATAAATAACGCTCTAAAAGATATACCAAATAACGATCGTGAATTTACTGAGTCTGTTGCGAAGGTATATTTAGATAAACTTGGAGAAAAAGCTTTAGCAACAGTTATTAATATTTGGGATGATGCAGGGGTTGAGGGATGCTTAAACGCAGAAAGAACCGCAGTTGTAAGAGAATACAGATCCTTAAAGAATCAAATAGATTTCTTACCGACTTTTGATGCAGATATTGTGCTTACCGCTTTTATACAAGAGTTTGAGAGAAGATTAGGACAAAAAAGAAAAGGACGTGCAGGAGGAAGCTTAGAAGATGTCACTGAGTATCTTCTTCGCTACTTTAACATAAAAGCGGAGAGTAAACCTGAACATTTTCAAGCAGACATAGAAATAGATAAATGGGTTAAATGCAGTGATAAATGGTTAATCGGCATCTCATGCAAAAGAACTCTAAGAGAACGATGGAAGCAAGTGTCGAGCGCAAGTGCTGAGATCTTGAGCAAACACAAAATAAAAGAAATATGGCACTTGATAACTTATGATGAAGATTTAAGTGACGATAAGCTCACTCTATTAGGAGGGTTACGACATATCTTTTATCTTCGAGATGATAGCCGCAAGCTCAAACATGCCTTAGAACATATCGGAATGAAAGATTATGTGCGACCTATGTCAAATTTTATTAATGACATAAAACGAGAGCAAGGTATTTAATGCTGAGCAGTCTCTTCTGACAAATCATTAACAAACATTTGTCACCCTCTTCACACACTTAAATATAATAATGATTTATACGGATATTATTTCCGTGAATCTTTATTATGAAGGTGTGCGGATGCTTCCTCAGCATTGGAAAGAACATTTATCAAAGGTTGAACACGCATTCCAGCCGATCGTAAATCCCTTTTCCGGCGTAACCTTTGCCGTGGAGGCGCTCCTGCGCGGCTGGGAGAGATGCGGCTTTGACTCCATTGCGGAGTTTTTCGATACTGCGTTCAGGGAGAACCTGCTTTTTGAGGTGGATCTGGAACTGAGGCGAAAGGCGATGATGAAGTTCCGCACCATAGAGGGCTTCCGCAAGATGAAGCTTTTTTACAACTACGACATACGCATAGTAAACATGCCTGATTTCACGAAGGGGCGCACCAAGGCTCTCCTCACAGCCAACGATCTTGAGCCGGATGCCTTCTGCTTTGAAATATCCGAACGCCACAAGCACAGTTTCATAAAAAACACCAAGAATATTTTTGAAAATGTGAAGCAGTACGGCTGCCGCATAGCCATAGACGATTTCGGCGCGGGGTTTGCCAACTTCGAGCTTTTCTACTATTCGGAGCCAAACTTCCTTAAGATAGACAAGTTTCTCATTCAGGGAATAGACGAGGACATCAAAAAGAAAAAGTATTGCAGCAATCTGACAGGTCTTGCTCATTTCTTCGGCATAACAATAGTCGCCGAAGGAGTGGAGACGAAGAAGGAGTTCCTCACCTGCAAGGAGATGGGCTTTGACCTTATTCAGGGTTACTTCATACAGAAGCCTTCCGTTGATGTTAAAGATATTATGCCCGTTTACAGCTCGGTGCAGTACATCGATCAGACGGACAAACGCAACCTCAGTGAGGATGCCTACCTCATATCAAACGAAATAGTAAAGCTCAGCCCGGTGAACGTCAGCGAATCCGCCGAACGGGTGCTTGAAAATATCCGCAATCATATGAACGTGCCCATCGTCCCCATCGTGGATGATACGGACATGCCGCTTGGAATAATCAGTGAGCGCAACCTCAAGGAATATCTGTATCACCCCTTCGGCAAGGAGCTTCTGCATAACAAATCGCTCACTGTGAATATTCGCAAGTTCATAACCTCCTGCCCGATTGTTGAGATTAACGTTCCCATTGAGAAGATCCTTGAGCTGTTCGTGGCAAATAAGGAAACTGACGGGGTTATCATCACCAAGGGACTGAAATATTTCGGTTTTCTCACCGCTCAGTCACTCCTCAACACGCTGAACGAGAAGAATCTCGCCTTCGCCCGTGACATGAACCCGCTGACCAAGCTCTCCGGCAACAGCCTGATAAACGGCTACCTCAACGACGCGTTCAGGGACGAGCACAGCCAGTATTTTCTTGTATATTTCGATTTTGACAACTTCAAGCCGTTCAACGACCGCTTCGGCTTCCGTCAGGGGGACAGGGCTATTGTCCTTTTCTCTGACATTCTTAAAAAGGATTTCAGCGGCAAAAACGAATTCATCGGTCATATCGGCGGGGATGATTTCTTCGGCGGAATAAGCTGCAACGGCATGGTATGCGCCATGGCTGTGGACAAAATCAGGAAGACAATCAAAAAATTCACCGATTCTGTAATCTCCTTCTACTCACCGTCCGAGGTCAAGCAGGGCTACTACACAGGCAAGGACAGGCAGGGGAACGACTCGGTATTTCCTCTTTTAAGCATAAGCGCCGCAATTATAGAACTTCCTTCAGGGAGGAGGGAACATACACCGGATGAGATAGCGAACATTCTGGCGGATCTGAAAAAGAAAGCCAAGTCATCGGAGGAAAAAATAGCCGTAGCCTCAATAAGTGAGGCTCTGGCGGAAACAACTCACTGACATTGACACCCATTGCAAAATTAAGCCCTTTTTGGTAACCTGATTAATCAGGAAACACTGCCCTAAGTGCTGAGGTTTCCGCATCCCACGAATCAGGAGGGCGAAATGGGTTTCAAGAAGCTGTTCATAGACGGCAAATGGACCGACACCGGCAAATACCTTGAGGTAAAGAACCCTTATGACGGCTCAGCGGCGGGCACGGTTTGCACCGCAGACAGAGCCCTGACGGAAAAAGCTATCGCAGCGGCTTTCAATGCCCGCAAGGTAATGGCATCCCTCACCGCAAAGCAGAAAGGGGACATACTGGATAAAACAGGTTCCCTCATCGCAAAATATTCAGAAGATTTCGCAAGAATAATAACCGCCGAAGCGGGCAAAGGCATAGTCTTTTCCAGAGGCGAAGCCGGCAGAACAGCAGAGAACTTCAGGTTCGCCGCTGATGAGGCAAGGCGTCTCGGCGGGGAGCTCATACCCTATGACGCTTCCGCTTCCGGCGCAAACCGCTTCGGCTATTATAAACGTTTCCCCATAGGCGTTGTAGGCGCAATAACCCCTTTCAATTTCCCCTTAAACCTTGTGGCGCATAAGGTCGGTCCCGCAATCGCCGCAGGCTGCCCCATCGTGCTGAAACCCGCTTCCTCAACTCCGCTCACTGCCGTGCTCCTCACTGAGGTTCTCCTTGAGGCAGGGCTTCCTGAATGCGGCATAAACCTTGTGGTGGGCTCAGGCTCGGTTGTAGGCAATGCCATGGTGGAATCAGAGCTTATAAATATGCTCACCTTCACAGGCTCCCCGTCAGTTGGGCTGGGCATCAAGGCGAAGGCGGGGATCAAGAAGGTTACCCTTGAACTGGGCTCCAACTCGGCGGCGGTAATCCATGAGGACGCGGATATTGCCTACGCCGTGCCGAAATGTGTTGTGGGCGGCTTCGCCAATTCCGGTCAGGTGTGCATCAGCATTCAGAGAATATACATCCACGAGAAGAGATACGATGAGTTCCGTGATATGTTCGTAAAAAGCGTTAAGGCAAGCGGCTTCGGCGATCCGGCGGATGAAAAAATCCTTGTGGGTCCCATGATAGAGGAATCCGAAGCGGCGAGGGTTGAGAGCTGGATAAAAGACGCGGCGGCAAAGGGCGCAAAAGTTCTCACCGGCGGCGGACGCAGGGGAACAATGCTTGAGCCGACGGTTCTTGAAGATGTGGACGAAACAATGACAGTGGTCAGCGAGGAGGCGTTCGCCCCTCTCGTATGCCTTATGAAATACAGAACCCTTGAGGAAGCTGTGGAGAGGGTGAATAACTCCCAGTTCGGTCTTCAGGCGGGGATATTCACCAACGACATCAAAAACGCCTTCTACGCCATAGAGCATATGGAGGTGGGCGGAGTGATGGTGAACGACATGCCGACATTCAGGGTGGATCAGATGCCATACGGCGGCGTGAAGCTCAGCGGAACAGGCAGGGAAGGTCCCCGATTCGCCGTGGAAGAAATGACTGAACTAAAAACAGTTATGTTCAATCTTAACTAAATGGTCATGAAATTTTTTTTACTTCTCTTTGCCGTGCTGTTCGCCATGACGGGAGCGGCAGAGGCGAAGCTTAAGCTTGATGAAACAGTGAAGGCGTTCTTCCCGAAGCCGGCAAAGCTCACCGGCGGTGAGGAACGCTGGCTGGGAACGGGAATCACGGAAACAAAAACCGGAAACGGGTTTGTGTACACCTCCTCCTACTCCTATTACTCGCCGGATGTTCAGCAGATAATGAATATCAAGCGTAAAAAAACATTCGATGTGAAAGCATCGATCCACGCATACAGCAACTATGTTACAGCCTTCGACAAATACGAGGATCTCGCGAAAAAAGCCCCCAAGGGAAAGGTGCAGGAGATAGGCTTCGGCGACAAGGGCGTATTTTACTACATCCCCAAATCCGCCTATATCAATGACGCGGATTTCACAATTGTGTTCCTAAACAAAATATTCGTGGCGGAGATTCAGGCGGACGACGGTTTTGCGCTCATGGACGCGGCGGCGCACATAAACGCAAATATTCAGCGTTTTATCCTCTCCAACATTGAGTTTTTCCTTGTGCGGAACATAAGCCTCTCCGTAACTGCCAAGGGGTTTGAGCGCAGCTCGGATATTCTCGGCTTCACTGAGGAGGAGCCGAAAGAGGTCACTGTGACGGGCAGGGTCTTCTCTGAAGACTCCAAACCGCTCGCAAACGCGGAAGTAGCATTTCTTGAAACGGGAAAATCCATAAAAACCGCCGCAGACGGCAGTTACAAGTACTCAGTCAAGATGGGCGGCAGGAAGAATGTAAGCATCGCAAAAAACTTCTACCTGAAAGAGATAAAGCAGGATAAAGCCGCCGCTCCCTCTGTCGAGGATGGAGTCTTCACCGTGAACACCTTTAAGACGGACGGTTCGCAGGAACCGGGCTCAGTCTGGAAGCTTGCATTCTACGGGAATACGGTGCACGGCAAGGCACTGATGGGCGAGGAAGGCAAACAGCGCCTCTATCCCCTGAAAGGCACTTACGAAAACGGCAGGCTCACGCTCAATCTGGACTGCCGTGCGGGAGGCTCATCCTTCAAATGCACAAGAAACTTTGAAGGCACTCTCGCTTCCGATTCCGTCAGCGGCACATGGACAGGCACCGGCGGCGGCGGATCATGGAAGCTGGCGCTGAACTCATACTCCGAGATAACAGACTATATCTACCTCAATGAGGATAATTCCGAACTCTCCCGTTTCGTAAAACAGGGGGGCAGAGCACGCACGGAAAAAGGCGCACTGACAATCTCCGTCAATGACGAAAAAACAACAGGAATCCTATTCTCCCTGAAGAAGGACAGACCTGAGTTTAATGAAGTGTTCATCAAAAGCGCAAGCCTTGTACTCACCCATGTTCCCCAGCAGCAGTCAGGCTCAATGCGCCTTTTCAGATACATCACGGAAACCGCGGACGGCACAGTAATACCCGTGCCCGCGACAATGAGCTACTCGGGCGATGCCGTCATGAAGCCGGAAAGCTATGAAATAGAGGCGGATGTGACAGACTACCTGTTCTCAAGCGCCAGAAGCGGTGTGCTTGTGGCGCCGATACTTCAGGGCGGAGCCTCTGCCGGAAGCCACACCTTCGCGGGGCATAATGTTAAGCCCGCCGCATATGCGCCGAAGCTGAAAACCATACGCTATGTTCCCTCCGATGAGGCGGACAGGATAGCTCCGGTCGCTGTCAGGATAAAGAACCTGCGCGGCAGAGACGTGGTTGGGGATAAAAACGTGGTAAAATCTGACGGTGAACCGGACACTGTTTTCGAGGCGGTGTTCCGTCTGCCCGGCAAAACTATAACCTCCATGGAGATATACGGCGAGGGCACAGTCACCAGAAAACGCAATACCGACCCCCTTGACATTTATCCGGTCATAGGATTTATTAAGAACGGAATACCCATGAACGACATAAGGGGCGGCGTGAAGCTTCTTCTGGAGCAGACATCCGAAAAGTTTGACCTCCACATAGCGCCCATTAAGGAAACGGAGCCCGACAAGCTGAAATACCGCATCGTAATCAGCGGTGAAGTCTTTGAAGGCACGGTAGAAAAACAGTAAATACACTCAAAGAAGATACTCATATGACAGATTTATACGAAAAGCTTAAGGCAGAACCCTTCATAATTGCGGGTCCCTGTGTGATCGAAAGCAGAGACATGATAATGAGACTCTGCGAAAAGCTGAAAGAGATCACCGAAAGACAGAAATTCACATTCGTCTTCAAGGCATCCTTCGACAAGGCGAACCGCACATCCATAACATCTTTCAGAGGACCGGGGCTTGAGGAAGGGCTCGACATACTCGCCGAAGCAAAAGCCAGATTCGATGTTCCGGTAACAACCGACATCCACGAACCTTCGCAGGCAAAACGTACTGGCTCCGTCGTTGACATAGTGCAGATTCCCGCTTTTCTGTGCAGGCAGACAGATCTCCTCATCAGCGCTGCGGATACGGGTAAAATAGTCAACATCAAAAAAGCGCAGTTCCTCTCCGGCGTTGATATGGAGTATCCTGTAAAAAAGGTTGAGGATTCCGGCAACAGAAAAATCATGCTTACCGAAAGGGGAAGCATGTTCGGGTATAATAACCTAGTGGTGGATTACAGAAATATTATAGACATGGCGGCACTCGGCTACCCTGTGGTCATGGACGCCACACACTCCGTACAGAGACCGGGCGGACTGGCGGGAAAAAGCGGCGGTGACGGCAGACTGGCGCCCCAGATGGCTTACGCCGCTGCGGCAGTTGGCACAAAAGGCTTCTTCTTTGAAGCGCATGAAAACCCGTCGGAAGCCAAATCGGACGGTCCAAACATGATCCCCCTGAAAGACTTTGAAAATGTACTGAAAAAACTGAAAAGGATAATGGACGCGGTGAAGGGATAGCCCTTTTTACCCGTACGCCTTCATGGAAAGCCTGAACAGCCGCACAGCCTTCTTCAGGTCTGCCTTTACCCCTTTCCCTTCGTGATACATGCAGGCGAGATTGTACAGCGCCTCAGGGTGCCTCTGTCCGGCAGCCATGGTGAGCCATTTTACAGCCTCCTCATAGTCTTTCAGAGTGCCCTTTCCCGCTGCGTGCATGAGTCCCAGCTTGTTCTGTGCGTCCGAGTTCCCTTGCTCCGCCGCTTTCCGGTAATAGGCGAAGCTTTTATCATAGTCCCGCAGCACATATTTTGCCGACTGATGGTAGAATCCAAGCTTATACTGCGACTTGTCATGCCCCCGCTCCGCCGCTTCCTCAAGCAGCTTCACCGCGAGCAAAGGATCCTTGTGACCTGTGTCCCCTTTGATCAGTATCATCGCCGCACGGTATGAACCCTCGTTTACGCCTCTTCTGGCGGAGGCTATGTACAGTTTCAGCGCGCGCCTGAGATCCTGAGGGAGCCCGAATCCGTTTTCATACATTGTTCCCAGAGCAAACACAGCCTCAGGCACATTTTCATCCGCAAGGACAGAAAAAATCCTGTAAGCCTTTGAGAAATTCTTCTCCTCAAGAGCGTTTGCCCCTTTCACCATAGTGGGTTTCCCCACAGCGCTCAGAATTTTCCTAAGCAGTTTTATTTTAAGGCTCCTTTAACAGTGTGATGCTACAGATAACAGGTGTTATGCCACAATTAGCTTTATTTTTTAACAGTTTTATTATAGTATGCAGTTTTTACACGGGTATGACCAATTTATTTCAGGGAGTTTCGGGGATGAGCAGGAAAGATTCCGATTCAGACAAGGTTCAGGCTGTCGAAGTTAAGTGTCCGAAGTGCGAGTTCACCCAAATCAAATACATCCCCAAAGAGCAGATCGGCAAATGTCCGGAATGCGGCTCCAACATGATTATCTCAGAAATTCTTGATGAAGGAAAATCCTATTAGGAGGAAGTAATATGAAAAAAATACTGGTAATTCTTGCCGTAATGCTGATGAGCTTTGCATGCTCATCCGAAAAAAAAGAGGCATCAACAACAGAAGCCGCTCCCGCACCCGCCGCGACAGGTTCCGTCCTTGACGAAATCGTGAAAAGAGGCGAGCTTCACGTGGGTCTTGAAGCCGGTTATATGCCCTTCGAGCTTAAAAACAAACAGGGCGACATAGTCGGCTTCGATGTTGACATGGCTGAAAGAATGGCTAAAGACCTTGGTGTTAAGCTTGTTCTCGTAAACACAGCGTGGGACGGAATCATCCCTTCACTTCTCACTAAAAAGTTTGACATTATCATGTCCGGCATGACGGTAACCCCCGAAAGAAATGTTCAGGTTAACTTCGCCAGCCCTTATATAACAATAGGTCAGACTATACTTATTCATAAAAAACACGAAGGCGTTGTTAAAAGCTATGCTGATCTTAACGATCCCAAATACATAATCTCCACAAAACTCGGCGTAACCGCTGACTACGCAACTAAGAGATTTATGCCCAACGCAACAATCAGACTGTTTGAAACCGAGCAGGAAGCTGTTATGGAAGTTATCAACGGAAAAGCTGACGCTTTCGTTTATGACCTTCCCTACAACGCGTCTTTCTTCTCACAGAACAGCGAAAACCTTGTTTTCCTTGATGATCCCTTCACCTATGAGCCCCTCGCATGGGCGGTCAGAAAAGGCGATTATGATTTCATGAACTGGCTGAACAACTTCCTTGCACAGGTCAAGGGTGACGGCTTCTATGAGGAAACATACAACAAATGGTTCCTTACCAGCGACTGGCTGAAAGACGTTCAGGAATAAGACGGAGTAGGCTGTAGTGACCCGTTCAGGAAAAGACCTCGCTTGGAATATAGCGTTTTATGCGCTGATTGCCGCTATGCTCGGCGCTCTGTATGTGGCGACCCTTAAGATCGACTACAAATGGCGCTGGAACAGGATACCGCAGTTTATCATCTATTCTGCGGAGGAGACAGTCAAAGCCCCTTTTGACGGCAGAGCCGTTGTTGAAAAAGGGAGAATAAGCATTGTCCCCCATGACGGAGGAGAACCCTTCGTTGTGGAGAAGCCGCAGGAAAGCAAACTGGGCGACGGAGCCACTGTACTGAAAGGGAACACTGTTGCCGTTAATAAATCGTGGAAGGCAGGTCCGCTTTTAATCGGGCTTGCCACCACACTTCAAATATCTTTTTTCTCAATAATATTCGCCATCATCATCGGCGTTTTCGCGGGGCTGGCGAGAATTTCGCGCAATCCGCTGTTTAAAAAGCTCTCGATCCTTTATGTGGAGCTGATCAGGGGCACTCCGCTTCTGGTGCAGATATTCATATTCTATTTTTTCATCGGAACCGTTCTCTCCCTTGACCGCTTTACGGCGGGCGTGGCGGCTCTGGCTGTGTTCACCGGCGCATATGTGGCGGAGATCGTCCGCGCGGGGATACAGTCGATTCACAAAGGGCAGATGGAGGCGGCAAGAAGTCTGGGTATGAGCTATACCAAGGCGATGATACATGTCGTTCTGCCGCAGGCTGTCAAAAGAACGCTGCCGCCCATGGCAGGTCAGTTCATATCCCTTATCAAAGACTCTTCCCTTGTTTCGGTTATTTCAATCACCGACCTCACCAAGGCAGGAAGGGAGATAAGCGCCACCACTTTCAGCCCGTTTGAGACTTGGTTCACGGTTGCGCTTCTTTATCTGGTGCTCACATCAGGGCTTTCCGTTCTGGTGCAGAAGCTTGAAAAGAGAATGGCAAGCAGTGATTAAGGGGAGGCGGGTATAATGATTAAAGCAAGAGATGTTGTAAAAACTTATCCCAACGGCGTTCAGGCGCTCAAGGGTGTCGATCTGGATGTAGCTCAGGGTGAGGTGGTGGTTATCATCGGTCCTTCAGGCTCGGGCAAATCCACAATGCTGAGAACACTTAATCTCCTTGAGGGGGTAACCTCCGGAGAGATAGAGATAGACGGGAACTCACTCACACATCCCAAAACGAATATAAACAAGCTCCGTGAGGATGTGGGAATGGTTTTCCAGAGCTTCAACCTCTTTCCCCACAAGACTGTGTTGGGCAATATCACCCTCGCGCCCTTGAAGGTCAAGGGGATAAAGCAGAGCGAAGCGGTAAAAATAGCCGAAAACCTGCTGGTAAAAGTTGGTCTGGCAGATAAGCGTGACAGCTACCCGTCGCAGCTTTCAGGCGGTCAGCAGCAGAGGGTGGCGATAGCCAGAGCCCTTGCCATGCACCCCAAGGTTATGCTTTTTGACGAGCCCACCAGCGCCCTTGATCCCGAGATGATAGGAGAGGTGCTTGATGTTATAAAAACCCTTGCCAGAGAGGGGATGACAATGGTTGTGGTTACACACGAAATGGGCTTCGCCCGTGAGGTGTCCGATCGTGTCATCTTCATGGATGAAGGGCTTAAAATCGAAGAGAACACTCCTGAGGAGATCTATAACAATCCTCAAAACGACAGGCTGAAGAAGTTCCTCAGCCAGATACTGTAAGATACGGCATGGAGGCTTCCCGAAGCCTCCTAAGTTGCAGCCAAAGGCACAAACCTGAGACTGCCACGTCGCCTTGCTCCTCGCAGTGACATAACCTGCTGTCATCGCGGACTTTAGTGAAGCAGTCTCGGCATCATGTCAGATAAGGAATTATTTACCGGTTTTCCGCTTCCAGCCTCTTTCTTTCCTCTTCAATGTTTTTGCTTATGAGAAGAACAGCCAGAGCGTAGTTGGCGCTGTTATTGTAGCGCATGATTGTTCTGAAATTACTGAATATCGCCCAATGCTCAAATCCTTTGTCAGTCCGGAGACGGATTACGTTCACTTTCTCCTCCGGATCTGCTGGCAGGGCAAAGATTATTCCTCCGTCTTCAAGTTCCTTGACAGTGAATTTCGGATCGTACCCCTGACCTAGGAAGCTGTCAAATCCTGCACCGCTGAGTTTTATGGCTGTGGGCTTGTCCTTCTGCCAGCCGAACTTAGCCAGATAGTTCCCAACGCTTCCTATTGCGTCCGTTCTGCTGTTTACCAGATCAATGAGGTTATCACCGCCGAAATCCACTCCGAATTTGTTTATATTGCTTGGCATAAACTGAGGTATGCCCACAGCGCCCGCGTATGAGCTTTTGACGGATAAGGGGTCTATGCCGCTTTTTTCGGTGTGCACAATGAGCGCTTCAAGCTCCGAGCGGAAGTAATCCGCCCGTCTGGGATAGTGAAAGCCGAGTGTGGAGAGCACATCCACAGCTCTGTGAGGCAGCTTATAGTCGCCGTAGTTGGTTTCCACGGCGAGTATGGCGGCTATTATCTCAGGGGTAACTCCGTACTGCATATAGGCAAGCTCTAAGCTGGGTCTGTGCTCAAGATAGAATCTGCCGCCTTTATTGCTGCGGTTATCAGTTACTATTCCTTTTTTGTAGATACCCCAGCCGCTTTTCTCGAACTGCCTGTCCATGAGGGAGAGAGCCTTGTCAGAGTATTCTGCGTTCTGGATAAGCAGAACAGTTTTCAGCGGGTCTATGCCGTATTTTGTGTGCAGCCTGTCGGCAAATGCGAGGGCGTCGTCTGTGAGCGGCACGGCAAGGGAGGGTGTTCCGGTTAAGGCAACAAGAATGAGTGTAGTTAAAAGTTTTTTCATAAATGATCTATCGGCTCCATTCAGTACATTCGCTATGTTAATCTGCAAAAAGCAGGCTTGCGCCTTTAATTAGTTGACATTCATCCGCCGATGAATATCATAGCCCGATGATAGTTGCACCTTCAATATTAAGCGCGGATTTTTCAAGACTGGCGGAAGAGATAAAAGCCATTGACGAAGGCGGGGCGGACTGGATCCACCTTGACGTCATGGACGGGGTGTTTGTCCCCAATATCACCTTCGGCGCGCCTGTTATCAAGCATTTGCGCAAAACCACAGACAAACCCTTCGATGTGCATCTGATGATCACCGATCCGGACAGATACATCAGGGATTTCGCCGAGGCGGGCTCCAGTCTGATCACTGTGCATTATGAAGCGTGCACACACCTTCACAGAACAGTGAGCGAGATCAAAGTTCACGGATGCCGGGCGGGAGTGTCTCTCAATCCCCATACGCCTGTGTCGGTATTGGAGGAGATTCTGCCGTTTCTGGATATGGTGCTTATAATGTCCGTGAATCCCGGCTTCGGCGGTCAGAAGTTTATAGAAAGCTCTGTAGGCAAGGTCGCAAAACTCGCCGAGATGAAAAAAACGCTCAATCCTGAACTCATTATTGAGGTTGACGGCGGCGTGACTGATAAAAATGTAAAAATTCTTAAAGATGCCGGCTGCGGCGCTGTTGTTGCCGGAAGCTACGTTTTCGGCGCATCCTCATACGCCGACGCCATAAAATCCCTCAAATAATCCTGTCTGTAACACTTTTTAACATTTTTCAAACCGAGACAATTCTTTATCGTATTGCCCATCATTCCCGCACCGTGGTATAATTCTTACAAATAGATCTGCTGCGCTTTTTTTAACCGTGGAGCTCCGCGGAACTATACATGCTGACACGGGTTATGGAAATAAACGGCATGCGGCTGTGCCCGAATCTTTTTCGGTATTCGGGCACTTTCAGTCTTAAAAAGTACCTGCCGCAAGATTAATTTTGGATTTTTGTAATTAAATCAGGAGGTTTTACATGGCATATTCGGTATTGGTTGTCGATGATGAATCGGAGATCAGGCTGCTTTACCGCACAGAGCTTGAAGACAGCGGCTATAAAGTATTTGAAGCTTCAAACAGTGCCGAATGCTTTAAAATACTTGAGAAAGAGAAGATAGACGTGATACTTCTTGACATAAAACTTAAGGGCGAAAGCGGGATAGACATACTTCAGGAGATAACCCGAAAATACAAGACGGTGAAAACGATCCTTGCCACTGCCTACAGCGCATATCAGGATGATTTTTCCACATGGCTTGCTGACGGCTACTGGGTTAAATCGCCTTCGGATCTGGAATCTCTCCTGAGCGAGATTACGACCGTTATAAAGAAAAACAAAGCCTGACCGCAGTGAAGAACGCAGTATATGAAGACTGAAAAAAGCGGCGCTTGGATTGCGCCCTGAAATAAAAACAGCATAAGCGACGAGGGAATATAATGAAAGCAGTGGTTATGGCCGGCGGATTCGGAACAAGGATTCAGCCTCTGACATCCAGCGTTCCGAAGCCCATGATTCCGGTTATGAACAAACCTATGATGGAGTACATTATCGACTCCCTGAAAAACGCGGGGATAGTTGATATTGTAATCCTGCTTTATTTCAAGCCTGAAGTGATAAAAAACTACTTCGGCGACGGCAGCAGCAAAGGGGTAAATATCCGCTATGTGCAGCCGGACGATGATTACGGAACGGCGGGAGCCGTGAAAAAGGCGGAAGCATATCTGGACGAGCGCTTCATAGTGGTGAGCGGCGACCTCATCACCGATTTCAGCATTCAGGAGATTATAGGCTACCACGACTTCAAACAGTCCAAAGCCACCATAACCTTAACCTCTGTGCCAGATCCGCTTCAGTTCGGTGTGGTAATAACAGATAAGGAAGGGCAGATAGTCCGCTTTCTGGAAAAGCCGGGCTGGGGCGAGGTTTTCAGCGATACTATAAACACCGGCATATATGTTTTTGAGCCGGAGGTTCTGAAATATATACCTGATAACAGCAACTTTGACTTCTCCAAGGATCTGTTCCCCAAGCTGATGGGCGGCGGAACTAAGATTTACGGCTACAACGCCAAAGGCTACTGGCGTGATGTGGGCAATCCCGATTCATACCGTGCGGCATTGCAGGATATTCTGGCTGGCGAAGTGGAACTCCCTCTCTCCGGAACGCCAAATGAGCAGGATAACGGAATCTGCTACATGGGAAAGGATGTGGAAGTGGGCGAGGGCGCGGTTTTCGAGGGGCTTGTCCTTCTCGGTGACGGCTGCGTCATAGGCAAAAACGCCAAAATCAAGGACACTGTAATCGGCAGCGGCTGCACCATAGGGGATGATACCTCTGTGGAATCGTCTATCCTCTGGGAAAACGTTGAAACCGGTTACGCCTGCAACATAAAAAACGCCGTTCTCTGCAATGGGGTAAAGCTCGGTAAAAAGGTTCTTGGCGAAAGCGGATTCATTATCGCTCAGGATACGGAAGTGGGCAACTACGTCATATTCGAGAAAGACGTTATGGTCTGGCCGAACAAACAGATAGAGGAAAGCTCAATAGTCAGCAGCAACCTGATCTGGGGCGATAAATGGAAAAAATCCATATTTGAGGGGGGTAAGGTTTCCGCCCGCACAAATGTGGAGATGAGTCCCGAACTTGCCGCGAAGCTCGGTTCCGCCTTCGGCAGCCAGCTTCCGGCGGGCTCCCGTGTGCTTCTCAGCCGTGATTACCACAGAGGCTCCCGCATGCTTAAGCGCTGCTTTCTCGGCGGTCTGCTCTCAACGGGGGTAAACGCAACTGATGTGCGCATGTCGCCCCTGCCTGTGATGACTCACAAGCTCTCCACTTTCGGAGAGGTTGCGGGCGTTTATTTCCGTCAGTCACAGACCGATTCCACACACACGGAGATTCTTTTCTTCGATGAGCACGGAACACCAATCGATTCAAATTTTGAAAAAAACATAGAGCGTGTTTTCTTCCGCGAGAACTTCCGCCGCGCCTCCCACGAGGAGATAGGCGAAATCTACGAACAGCCGATGGTGAAGGAGTTCTACAGGGAAAGCTTCATGCGCAACATAGACATATCATTAGTGAAAACCCGCAGGTTTAAGCTTGTGGTGGATCTGATGAACGGCACTACGGACAATGTTTACCCTGAGATACTCAATAAAACAGGTACGGACTCGGTAATCCTGAACGCATATCAGGACGAGAAGAAGCTCTCCAAAACTATCCACCAGCTTGCCACCTCCATCAAAGAGGTGTCCGAGATAGTTAAGGTCATGGAGGCGGATCTGGGCTTTGTAGTATATCCCCACGGCGAAAGGCTGAACATTATCACTAATGAGGGGAAAAGCCTCCGCTCGGACAGGGCGCTGATGTTTATCCTCAAGATTATGGATCTCTCCGCCAAAAAGAAAATGAAGGTTTATCTGCCCGCTTACGCGCCCACTGTAATGGATTCCGAGCTTAAATCGATTGACATAGTCCGCGGCAAGATTTCCGGACTGAAGAGCGAATACCTCCGCAATTTCGATTTCGTCGGCAGCCTCGGCAACAGCTACATGTTTACAGACAACGGCACCAACACGGACTCAATGTTTGCCTCTGTGAAGATCCTCGAACTTCTGGCTAAGGTGAATATAAGCGTTTCGGACATAATGAAGCTTATCCCCTCATACTACTTTGTCCATAACGTTATCAACTGCCCGCTGGAGCTCAAGGGCTTCCTGATGCGTAAAATGAGCGAAGAGGCTATGGATAAGGAAGCATCGTTCCTTGACGGAATCAAGATAATGCTCGGCGCCATGGGATGGGTGCATATGGTTCCCGATCAGTATTCGGCTAATGTTCATGTTTATGTGGAATCCATGTCAGAGGCGGACGGAAAAGCGCTTCAGGATGAATACATAGATAAAATTCAGTCATGGCTGGAGGAACAGTCCTGAGTATGAAGAAACTGAATCTCGCGTTTTTATGGCATATGCACCAGCCTTTCTACAGGGACGGGCAGGACGGAACATACCACATGCCGTGGGTGTTCCTGCACGCCGTGAAGGACTACTACGAGATTCCCGCCTACCTGAAAGAATACAAGGGGATAAGGCAGACATTCAACCTTGTCCCATCGCTTCTTGTCCAGCTTAAGGACTATGAAGACATAAACGTTGACGACATTTTCTTTAAAACCATGCGGAAAACGCCTTCGGAGCTTACTTCAGAGGAGAGATGCGGGCTTGTGCCCCAGCTTTTCATGGCGAACTTCGCAAACATGATAGCTCCTTTCCGCAGATACGCCGAGCTGTACAGCAAAAACAGCCGCAGCGGAATGTTTGAGAACACGGAAAGGCTTTTCAGCGATTCCGAAATACTGGATCTTCAGGTGCTTTATCTGCTCAGTTGGACCGGTAATTTCTTCCGCAGAGAGTACCCGCTGACAGAAAGCCTCATCAAGAAAGGCAGAGGCTTCACTCAGGAGGACAAAATCAGCCTGATGGAGACTCTGTGCGAATCGGTGAAGCGGATCATCCCACTTTACAGGGAATTGCAGGAAACAGGCAGTATAGAGGTTTCCGCCACCCCGTTTTATCATCCGATTCTGCCCCTGCTTCTGGATCTGGATTCCGCTAAGGAAGCCCTGCCGGAAATATCCATGCCCGCAGCCTTCGGCGATTTCGGGCGTGATCCGTACTGGCATGTGGAAGAGGCTGTGAAATATTATGAAAGAGTCTTCGGACGCAGACCTTCGGGCATGTGGCCGGCGGAGGGGAGCATAAGCGGGCGCGCGGCGGAGGTTTTTTCCGCTAACGGCGTCAAATGGATAGCCAGTGACGAGGACGTTCTCGCGGGCTCTGCCGTGCTCAATTTCTCAGTCTCCGCCGAAAGAAAGAAACTCTATTGCAGGCATCATTATGAAACGGCAAGCGGACGGATAAATATATTCTTCCGTGACAAAATATTAAGCGATCTGATAGGCTTCGCCTACAGCGGTCAGGAAGCGGCGAAGGCGGCGGACGATTTTGTGGCGAAGCTGAAAATTATATACGATTCAGTGGATGAATCCTGTGTCGTGCCTGTCATTCTGGACGGCGAGAATGCTTGGGAATACTATCCGGAAAACGGGGAGAAATTTTTCCGTGCGCTGTATGAAAGGCTTCTCAGGGAAAAATGGATCAGAACCGTAACCATGTCCGAAGCTATTGAGATTGCGGATGTTCCAGAACGCAGGCTTGAAAAAATACGTGCGGGTTCATGGATATACGGCAACTTTACCACATGGCTGGGGCACAGGGAAAAGAATGAGGCATGGCGGCTGCTCAATGCCGCAAGGCAGGCGGCGGACAAGGCGCAGGATGCTGCAAAAAAAGAAAAAGCCATGAATGAGATACATATAGCAGAAGGGAGCGACTGGTTCTGGTGGTTCGGTGATGACCACTTCAGCCTTCAGGCGGATGTGTTCGACAAACTGTTCAGGGGTTATCTGATTAACTCGTACAGAATCCTAGACGCGGAGATTCCTCAGGAACTGTATATCCCCATAAAACGCTCCTACAAGTCGGGACTTATCAGGAAACCGAAATATTACCTCACCGCCATGCCGGACGGTGAGGTGACAAGCTTCTTTGAATGGCTCAGCGCCGGGGAATTTGACCTCAAGTTTGACTCCGGAGCTATGCACGCCTCATCAAACATGCTGAGAAAGCTGTTCTTCGGTTACGATTCTGAGAACCTGTACCTGCGTATCGAAGGCGATTTTAACGGTTCACTCGATAAGGGTTACGAGCTGGAAACCGAAATAACAGGCAGCAGCCCCGCAAAATTCCGCATACCCCTGAACAAAGGCAGAGGGGAGAACGGAGGCGGCATCAAATGGGGCATAAACCGCATAGCGGAAATAGCGCTGCCGCACAGGAACATGCCCGACAACACAGGACGCGTATATCTCGTCTTCCGCCTGTTTAGGGATGGAGAAGCGATGGAGCGCGCGCCACAGTACAACATGGTTGAGGTCGATCTCTCCGATAATTTCGGTGACGACTGGATAGTATAAATATTTTTGCGAAGCAGGTTAAAAGTTTTCCCAAGATATGAGAACCCTTTTTTTAAAAAACTTAACCTGCTCCGCAGGTGTAACATAAACAAACAGGAAGAATATATGAAAATGCCTTTTCTTTTCGGAATACACTGCCACCAGCCGGTGGGGAACTTCAGCCATGTCGTGGACGAGGCTGTCCGGCTATGCTATGCGCCTTTCATGGAGGCGGCTCTTCTTTATCCGAAGTTCCGCTTCGCCGTTCATTACAGCGGCTGGCTGCTGGATTACATCAGGCAGAATCATAAAGCTGTTTTCACAGATATGAAAAAGCTCTCGGACAACAACCAGATAGAATTTTTCACAGGCGGGTATTACGAACCCGTGCTTTCAGCTATCCCTTCCGGTGACAGGCGGGGGCAGATAGAGAAGCTCAGCGGGTACATCAACAATCACTTCGGTCAGATGCCGGACGGATTATGGCTCACCGAGCGTGTGTGGGATCCGGCGATCATAACGGATGTTGCCGAAGTCGGTGTGCGGAACATGATCGTGGACGACTACCATTTCATATCCGCAGGCTACTACAAGGAGATGCTGAACGGTTATTACGTCTCGGAGCAGGACGGGAAGAGGGTGAACCTGTTTCCCATTGATAAGAACCTGCGCTACCTCATTCCTTTTAAGGAGGAGGAGGCGATTGTGGAGTATCTGGAAAACACTGCGGACAGCGGCGGGAAATGCTCCGTAATATTCGATGACGGAGAGAAATTCGGCGTATGGCCTCACACCTATGAATGGGTGTATGAGGAGGGCTGGCTGGAAAGATTTCTGGATACGGTGATCTCATCCGGTAAATGCGAGTTCGCCTTTTTCGGTGAGACTGCGGACAGGGTTAAGCCCGCGGGGCTTGCTTATCTGCCCATAACTTCTTATCACGAAATGGGTGAATGGTCGCTTTTCGCCGGCAGAATAGAAGAGATGGAGAAGCTTCAGGAGCACCTCAGGGAAGAGGGACGGGAGGAAGAGGCGGAGGTTTTCGTCAAGGGCGGCATATGGAAAAACTTCTTCGCCAAATATCCCGAAAGCAACCGCATACATAAACGGGCACTGAGGCTCAGCGGATACGCCGCTGAGATGAAGGATGAAGCGCTGACGGAGGCGCTTTACAAGGCTCAGTGCAATGACGCCCTCTGGCACGGAATATTCGGCGGGCTTTATCTGCCGAACCTGCGGAACAACTCATGGAGCTTTATCATAGAGGCGGAGAAGGAATATGAGCGCCTTGCGGAAAACCTTCCGATGATAGAGACCGCAGACCTTGACTATGACGGCTACGACGATGCCTATGTCCGCACGGAGACGTTCAACGCCAGCTTCACCTCAAGGGACTGCGGGCAGATGACCACTCTGGAGCTAAAGCGCAATAACGTAAACCTTATCAATACTATATCCAGAAGGAAGGAGGCTTACCACGCCATGCTCCTTAAGGACAGGGCGGAGGACGAGCTGAAAAGCGGCATCTCCACCATACACGACCTCAATGTGGAAATAACCGACGAAATGAAAGCCATGCTCGTTTATGACTGGTACAATAAAAACTCGTTTATAGATCACGTTACGCCGGAGTTTGACGGGGAGAAGTTTGCCTCGTGCTCATTCTCCGAACTATCGGACTTCACCAATCAGCCCGCTGAGATGACCGCAGGGGAGGACACGCTTACTTTCAGCCGCAGCGGGGGCATATACCACAACGGTAAAGGGTATAATGCGGAAATCATAAAGAAATTCACCTTCTCAGGCGAGGGGATGGAGTTTGAGACTGAGCTTACGACCGACTGCCCGGCGGAGCTGACATACGTCTGCGAAATGAATTTTCATCTATGGAACATGGCAGGCGTCACGGTTAACGGCGGGGAAAGCGGAAGCTTCCACAAGGGCGGTACTTTTGACATAACAGACGGCATCACCGGAACAGTGACCGTTGAGACCAACGCCGAAGGCGCTTCATCCAATGTCTTTTACACCGTTTCTCAGTCGGAGAAAGGGGTGGATCTGACCGCTCAGGGTGTTTCACTGTTTATTCCCGTTAAATTCAGGGGAAAAGCAGAGCTCACGGGAAGACTGAAGGTTCAATGATCGGTTGATCGGCGGAAACTACAGGTATATTATTATATTCATACGGTTAAAGATAAGAAGGGAGCGGAATGTCAGAACTGAGGTTTGACCCTGTAAAACAGAAATGGAGTGTAATCGCCACCGAACGGAGCCGCAGACCCCACGATTTTCTCGTGGAGCGGCATGAGCATGCCCACGGTGAAAAAGCGCAGATAAACTGCCCCTTCTGCTACGGGAATGAAGTTCACACTCCCCACGAGATATACGCCATGCGTTCATTCGGCAAAAAGAATGACGCTAACTGGCTTACCCGTGTTGTTCCAAACAAGTACCCCGCCTTCGGCATAGAAGGGGAGCTGAAAAGGAGCGGCAGCGGCATATACGACACAGTGACGGGAATCGGCGCCCATGAGGTGATAATCGATACTCCTGTTCATTCCATGCGCCTGAAAACGTATGACAGAATGACTGTTTACAACCTTTTTTACACTTTCAGGGAGAGGGTGCGGGATCTCTCGAACGATACAAGGTTCCGCTACATTATGCCTTTTAAGAACTACGGACTGGGCTTCGGCACAAATATAATCCATCCGCATTCGCAGGTGATAGCCCTTCCCGTTGTGCCTAATATACTGAAAACGAAGCTGAAAAGCGCCAAGGAGCACTACAGGCGCAAGGAACGCTGCATCTTCTGCGATATTCTTGAGCAGGAGCATAAGGACAACAGCCGCATAGTATATGAGAATCAGGACTTTATAGCCTTCTGCCCCTATGCCTCAAGCTTCCCGTTTGAGCTGTCCATATACCCCAAGCAGCATGCCCACAGCTTCGCTGTGATTACCGAAAGCGGGCTCACCAGTCTGGCGGACATGATAACGGAGATTTTTCACAGGCTGGACAGGGTTTTGGAAGACCCGCCTCTGAACATGGTTATACATACTTCACCCCCGCTGAACTACCGTCCGGGCAAGCCGGATTTCTGGCACAGCATAAAGTTTGATTACCACTGGCACATAGAGATAGCGCCCAGACTCACCGGCTACGCAGGGTTCGAGTGGGGAACAGGCTTTCACATCAACCCCGTGCGCCCCGAAGAGGCGGCGGAATACCTCAGACAGGCAGGCGGCATATGAACATAGCCCACATCACAGGCGAAGCCGCTCCGTTCATACAGACCGGAGGTCTCGGAACATTTCTTGAAAAACTCGCGGCAGCTCAGGCGGCAGACGGACACATGGTGCGGATCTGCGTTCCTCTTTATCTGCTCACAGACAGGGAAGCGGGAGAGATAGCGGAGACGGGGATCAGGATTAACGTCAGTGCCGGAGAGAAGGAGTATGAGTTTGCGGTGCATTCCGCCCTTGTCTCAGGGGTTGAATACCTGTTTTTCGCAAACCCCGAGCTTTTCAGCAGAGGCGGCATATACGGTTCTGGCGATTTCGACTATTCGGACAACGACCTCAGATACGCTGCGTTTTCGCAGGCATGCCTCTTTTACTTTGCCGGCGGCTGCGCTGTGCCCGATGTGATCCACTGCCACGACTGGCAGGCGGGGCTTGCGCCTTTGTACAGCTCACTGCTGTTCAGGGATATGAAATGGAAAACGGTCTTCACCATACACGATGTTCAGTGTCAGGGGCTTTTCCAGAGAATGGATCTGGAGGAGCTTAACCTCCCTTGGGAAGTGTATGATATTGAAGGAATAGAATTTTACGGACAAATAAGCTTCCTCAAGGCGGGGATAGTTTACTCCGACTTTATAACCACCGTCAGCCCTGCCTACGCACGGGATATTCAAACCGAAGGTTTCGCCGGAGGGATGGAAGGGGTTATAACAAAATATTCATATAAGTTGAAAGGAATCCTCAACGGAATAGATTATAATGTATGGAACCCCGGAAACGACTGCTATGTTTCATGCTCGGTCGGCAGCGGGAGAAACTGGAAAAAAGAGTGCAAAAAGGATCTGTCAGGGGATTTCGGTATAAACCCGGAGAGACCGCTTTTTGTTATGATAGGCAGAATGAGCAACAGAAAGGGTCTGGAGCTTATTCTGGACGCGGCGGCTGATCTGGCGCAGAAAGAAGCGGATTTTTTCATACTCGGTCACGGAGACAAGGCGTATGTGCGCATAATAAAGAAGCTGGCGGAAAGCTTCGGCAACTTCTTCATTCACACCAGATATGACCACGCGCTGGCGCACAGGCTTTTTGCCGCGGCGGACTTCATACTGGCTCCGTCGCTCTATGAACCTTTCGGTTCTTCCCACCTCATAGGGACACGCTACGGCGCCGTTCCTCTGGTGAACCCTTCGGGCGGGGTGGAAGACACTGTGAAATGCTTTGCCGAAAACGGCTGCGCGCTGATTATGAAGGAATATACTGTGGCGGAACTGTTGAACAAGGTTGATGAAGCTATAAAACTGTACAGCACGGGCGATTTAACGCAGAAGGTTATGGAATCCTCATGTTGCGCTGATTTTTCATGGGAGAGAGCAGCGGCACAGTACCTCGAAATTTACCGGTCACCGGATGGAGGAGGAACATGAATCTCTCTGAAATGACTAAGAAGGAGCTTTACAGGCTTGCTGTGGAGCACAATGTGGAGAACAGGTCGAAAATGACCAGAGAGGAGCTTGAAAAGGCTCTCGGTAAAGCTATGTCAGATAAGGAAGCCTATTCCAGCACGGAGCAGCATAAAGCGCAGCAGGCTCCCGCGGCGCCGGAAAAAATAAGCCCTCCGGAATATCCCATACCCGACAGGTATCAGATAGACACTGCGGTTTTGCTCCCCATAAACCCCAGAAAGGAATATGTTTACTGGGAAGTGGCGGATAATACTGTAAACCGCTTCAGAACGGAGCACTCATGCCCTGATGTATCATTCGTACTGAAGATCTTCGGCGGGGATGAATCTGGCGCTGCGGACGAGCTGGCAAGCGTCCGTGTGGGCAGATACGGCAACTGGTTCTTCGACCTTTATGTGCCGGAGAGGCTCATATGGGCTGAAATAGGACTGATGGACAACAAGGGCAACTACTTTGCCGTGGCTCACTCACGGAAGGTACGCATGCCGTCTGATAAAATAAGCGCAATGATTGATGAGGAAACTTGGATGACTGTAGGGGAAAAAATTGAGGATATTTACCGCCTTTCCGGCGTGAACGAGCTTGACTCAGCCGTTCCGGGGAGCGTACGAATATTTCAGGAGGTAATGCGTTTTATCGAAAAATCCGTATCCTCCGGTGAAACAGCTAAAAGAGAGGGCAGATAATGTCCGGCTGCTGGATGTTGGTTCTTCACTCGCACCTTCCCTTTGTGAAGCATCCCGAATTTGATTACTTTCTGGAAGAACACTGGCTTTATGAGGCGATAAGCGAAACTTATCTGCCTCTTCTGATGAACATGAAGAAGCTTGAGGAGGAAGGGGTTCCGTTCCGTGTTACCGTGTCCGTGACTCCTCCCCTTGCCGATATGCTTTCGGACAATATGCTTATGCAGAGGTTCGAGAAATATCTGGACAGGCTGATTGAGCTGGCAAATAAAGAGAAGGATAGAACCGCCCATGACCGCGCGCAGAACCGTGTGGCGTGGATGTACCTTGAGCGCTTCGAGCGGCTGCGGGAGTTTTATCACGGCTTTCTCGGAAGAAGCGTGCTGAACGGCTATAAATATTTCATGAATAAGGGCAGCCTTGAGATAATCACCTGCGGATTTACCCACGGCTTTCTGCCCCTGATGAACGGCGACAGCGCAGTGCGGGCTCAGATTGAGCTTGCGGTGAAAAGCCACGAGAAGAAGTTCGGCACACCGCCGAAGGGCATCTGGCTGCCGGAATGCGCCTATTACGCAGGGCTTGAGAAAATACTCGCCGATTACGGCATAAGATATTTCTTCGTGGATACCCACGGTATTCTCTACTCCAAACCCAGACCCCGTTACGGCGTGTACGCTCCGGTGTACACATCAAACGGGGTTGCCGCCTTCGGACGTGATTACTACTCCTCAAAGCAGGTCTGGAGCAGCAAGGAAGGCTACCCGGGCGACACATGCTACAGGGATTTCTACCGTGACATAGGCTACGACCTTGACACGGAATATATCGCTCCATACATAAGCCCCGACGGAACAAGGGTTTTTACGGGCATGAAGTATCATAAAATTACCGGAAACAGTGATCATAAAGATATTTATGATCCCGAAGCGGCAAAAGCAAAAACAGCCGAACACGCAGCCCATTTCGTTGCCGAGAGGGAAAAGCAGATAAAAGAACTTAATGAGGTTATGGACAGGAAGCCTCTTGTGGTTTCCCCTTATGACGCAGAGCTTTTCGGTCACTGGTGGTTTGAAGGACCTGACTTTCTCGCCAATGTTTTCCGTGAGATAGACAAAAACCCCGAGATAACAGCGGTGACCCCCATGGAGTATCTCGCTGAGTTCCCCACCAACCAGATGGTTGAGGTGAATCCTTCCTCATGGGGCGATAAGGGTTATTATGACGTGTGGCTTAACAGCGGCAACGAGTGGATCTACCGCCACCTGCATTTCATGGCGGACGCGATGGTGAGCCTCTCCAGAAAATACAGCGGCACAAAGGAGGATTTCCTCATACGCACGCTGAATCAGATGGCGCGTGAGCTCTTCCTCGCCCAAAGCAGCGACTGGGCTTTTCTCATGACCACTGAAACAGCCACGGAGTATTCTGTAAGAAGAACAAAGGAACATATACATAATTTTCTCAGGCTCAGAGAGCTTGTGGACAACAGGGATTTCGACTATGATTTCCTGATGAAGCTTGAAACAAAAAACAGTATATTTCCCGAAATAGATTTCAGGGTATATGCCTGACAAAACGGAGGAAACAATGATTTCCAAGAAAATGGAAAAAGCGCTTAACGACCAGCTTAATTTTGAAATGTATTCCGCTTATGTTTATCTTGCCATGAGCGCACACTGTGAAAGCAAAGGGCTCAAGGGATTCGCCAATTGGTTTAATGTGCAGTATCAGGAAGAGATGATGCACGCCATGAAGTTCTACAACTTCATCCTTGACCAGAGCGCCGAAGTTGAGCTTGAGACTGTCAAAAAACCTAAAAAGGATTACGATACCCTTCTCTCTATCTTTGAAGAGACTCTTCTGCACGAAAGAGAAGTTACGAAAAGAATATATAAGCTTGTCGACCTTGCCCTTGACGAAAGGGACCACGGAACAAACGCATTTCTTCAGTGGTTCGTTACAGAGCAGGTTGAGGAGGAGTCATCCGTTAACCAGATTATAGATAAGCTGAGACTTGTTCAGGGGAACGGCAACGGCATATTCCTTCTGGATGCTGAGCTTGCCACAAGGGTCTTTACTCCTCCGGCAAATACAGCGGCTTAGTAAGATTCAGGCCTCCCTTCGGGGAGGCTTTTTGTATCAAAGATTAGTCCATAGGCAGCAGAGCATAGCCCTTATTCTGATACCCCGCGAGGCTGATATATCCGTTTTTGACTATCTCCACCCCGTCCATTATTTCCGATGGTTCAATCTTCATGAGTGACAGCGAGAGTCCGCACTGCTGAAAGCGGATGCCCATGTCTTTCAGTTCGCTTATCCGTCTGTGCATTATTTTTTTCAGCCCCGAATCCATGGTACTGATGTATTTGTCTGATTCTGCCATGAACGCCGAGGCGTCACCCCGTACCACTACAATAAACACAGGCTTAACCCCTGCGCTTTTAAGATGTTCAATGGTTTTTTTTATGGATACCAGCCTGAGATCAAGCAGGTTTGCCTTGCCCTGATTGAGATCTATTACCGCTTTAACCGTGCTTAGTCCTGAAATAGAATCGAAATGGCTTTCTTCCGCTCCGGCGGCTGCCGTGAGAAGCAGCGACAGGATGATTACAGCCAGAATTTTTTTCATACTTTCACCGCAGATATTTTTGTTTCAGTATACCAGATTTTAAGGAGTTTTTAGCGGTTTTGTGCAGAAATTCATATATTTTACATCAATATATCTGTAAAGAAGGTGTTCATCACGTCCTTCGGGGATACCAAGACGTGCGGCTTGGGCTGTTTCGGCGGGAGTGTAGCCTGTGTCCGCCATGAAGAAGCTTTCATCAAATGTTTTTGCGTCATACTGCGGAACCTTCAAGGCGAGGGAACGGCATAAAAGAGTCTGTCCGCTGCACAGCTTCTCCGTTTCCCGCTCCCGCCCGTCGCTTTTGAAGGGGTTGAGCTTTTTCATCATGCGTATCATCGCCGCATCATCCCCGTGTGGATAGCCGGATTTTATCAGCACTGCGTTTCCTTCCCCGTGACAGCTCATGTTCAGCGAGTCCCCGCCGCGGGCGTAATACATATAGATTGTTCCGGCGGGCATAAACAGCGCCTTGCGTTTTTCTGTGTAGCCGAGGGAGGCGTGGCTTCCTTTTTCATGCAGGTAGTAGCTTTCTGTCTCTATTATCTGCGCCTTAAGCCATATCCCTTCATAAAGGCGGAATATCACCTTGCCCAGAAGATCACGGGCAACCTCGCATGGGATGCGGTCAAAGAACGATGCTTCAAGCTTTTTCATGGATTAATAATAGCCGAATCAGCAAAAGAAAAAAAGCCCCGCCTTTTGAGGGGCAAGGGGGCTTTGTGTGTTTGAGTTAAATTTGGAGTATAATGGATCATTTGATTGACGGTAGCTTATTGTAAAAGCACTAACTTCAGATATTAAACTCAATGAATTTGGTATCAATATCTTCATATTCTTCACATATAACGTGAATTTCAATAGTATGCTTCCCGGTCGTTAAAGGGGCAATCATATATTCATCATCAAATAACATCTCCCTTGTATGGAGCAAACTATCAATTTTAACTGTAATTTTATTTCCATTTAGTTTTGTCCACCATTTCTGATTAATTGAGGAAAGGTGTGGCAAATTCAGTTCGGGCATAGCTGCTAATGACGTAAATTTATTAAATTGATTTTCGAGTCCTAATAAAGTCTTTAAGTGTGAGGGTAATTCACGTTTCGTTATTTTTTTATTATATTCAGCTTGAGCACGATTTATAGGGTTAAATGGAATAGGGCTTTTAGGTTCATTATGTTTATCGCTATTTTCATAAATAACAAAATGCTCTGGAAATTTTATATCTATGTACAAGTTGTTTGCCTTAACAGAACCCGTATTGGCAACTTTGATAACCAAAGGAACAGAATAATTGTGTATTTTATAAAAATATTCACTTTCATCATTAAATTTTTTTAGCTCATCTTGATTTGGAATGGAGTTATTATATTTATCTATATCTTCCTCAGAAACATACTCTAACAGATGACCTTTTATATCACTTAATTTTAATATAGCAGGCATTTCAACCTTTTTATAAGAAAAAAAATTATCATCAACAATTGGAGGCTCTATTTCCAACTCTATGACTGGTTTTTTTTTGGAAATCTTCGATTCAAGATCTATTATTTTTTCTCTTAATTTTCTATTTTCTTTACTAAGTATCGTCAATTCCTTTGAAAGAGCTTCCTCTGCACCAGCTTTATCTCCTCTAATCCATCCAATACCAGGCTTTTGCATAATTTGTTTCATTAATGAAATTGAGACATTTTTTATAAGTTCATCTTTTGTCTCCCAATGCTGAGCCATTTTAGAATTTGTTAACACCAATTTGCGAAACGTATTAATTTCTGAAAGATCATCATCTCTCTTGTCTTTTGATAAAGACACAGTATCTCTCATCACAAATGCAAGAACTGGAATCTTTTTCTCTAAAGCATACTCATACTCTTTTTGAGTAAAGCTTATACCCTCTGAAGTTTTTGATCCATATCTTAAGCCTAAAACTAAAATATAATAATCGCTGACTTCGATGGTTCTTCTTATAATTTCCCATTGGTCTTCGTCTTCGGCACTAAACATTTCCATACCAATAGGTATATGGTACATCTCTAAAATTGCCTTAATAATGCCTTCTCGTTCTTCTATCAAATCAGAGTAAGTCGAGCTTAAAAACACTTGATATTTTGTTAACTTCAAGGTGACTCCTTACGTTTTATTGATTACAGTAATCAAACTTCTATGCAGTTACGTATATGCTATATATAAAGTATAGTTCGCCCTTGTTAATATCAATAATAAGCTAAAAGGATAGCATCACATGACGAAGGATGTGACCTATTACTAATGGGTGTATGCAAAATCTGCACTTACCACATTTTTATCTAACTCACCTTCATTGAAAATATTTTTGATGTGGCGGGAAATAACGGTTCTGTCTCGTCCAAACAGTTCTGACAACTGTTCTTGGTTGAGCCATACGGTATTATCATCAAACTGCACTCTGATTTCAGATGAATCACCGGATTTATAAATCTCAACTTTATTTTTCATGTATTTTGTTTTCTCCCTGTACAAAACCTGACTGAAGGTTTGACACTGCATTATTATACCCATAAAGCTATACAATTTGTTGAACATAATGAAACAAGCCGAAAAAAAATATCAAATAAAAAAAGCCCGCAAACCGGTGAGGCCTGCGGGCTTTGTGAGACTTATTTAAATTTGCTGAACAGGTTGCGTGATGATTACATCATGCCGCCCATTCCGCCCATTCCGCCCATATCAGGCATGCCGCCGCCCATGGCTTCTTTTTTCTCGGGGATCTCAGTGATGAGAGCCTCGGTAGTAAGCATAAGGCTGGCAACAGATGCGGCGTTCTGGAGTGCGCTTCTTGTGACCTTTGTGGGGTCGATAACGCCGTCAGCGAGCATATCAGTGTACTGCTCGGTGTATGCGTTGAAGCCGTAGTTGTTGCTGGGGTTGTTTTTAATTTCGTTAACGATGATTGAGGGCTCGAAGCCTGCGTTCGCAACGATTTGCCTCAGGGGGAACTCAAGAGCTTTTCTAACGAGTTCAACGCCGATCTGCTCGTCGCCGTCAAGAGCCATTGACTCAACAGCTTTAAGAGCCTTAATGAGAGCAACGCCGCCTCCGGGGACTATGCCTTCCTCAACTGCCGCTTTTGTAGCGTTGAGGGCATCCTCCACTCTGGCTTTTTTCTCTTTCATCTCAGTTTCGGTAGCAGCGCCCACTTTGATAACCGCCACGCCGCCGATGAGCTTAGCAAGTCTTTCCTGAAGTTTTTCTCTGTCGTAGTCGCTTGTGGTGTCTTCGGACTGTTTTTTGATCTGGTTGACACGCGCATGAATGTCTTCAGTTTTGCCGGCGCCTTCAACGATTGTGGTGTTCTCTTTGTCGATAACGATTTTTTTAGCGCGTCCGAGGTCAGCGAGTGTAACAGTGTCGATTTTAATACCGAGGTCTTCGCTGATAACCTGACCGCCAGTAAGAACAGCGATGTCTTTCAGCATTTCCTTTCTTCTGTCGCCGAAGCCGGGAGCCTTAACTGCGCAGCAGTTAAGTGTGCCGCGGAGCTTGTTTACAACAAGTGTCGCGAGGGCTTCGCCTTCAACATCTTCAGCGATGATAAGGAAAGGTGCGTTCTGTTTCGCAAGCTGCTCAAGAACGGGAAGGATCTCTTTCATGTTGGAGATTTTCTTCTCGTATATAAGTATGTAGGGGTTATCAAGAGAAGCTTCCATGTTCTCAGGGTTAGTCACGAAGTAGGGAGAGAGGTAGCCTCTGTCGAACTGCATGCCTTCAACCACATCAAGAACCGTGTCTGTTGATTTGTTTTCTTCGATTGTGATAACGCCGTCTTTGCCGACTCTTTCCATAGCCTCAGCTATGATTCCGCCGATTTCTTTGTCGTTGTTGGCGGAAATAGTGCCGACCTGTTCTATCTCTTTTTTATCCGCTATGGGCTTGGAGATTTTTTTAAGCTCGCCGATAACAGCCGTAACCGCTTTATCAAGACCTCTTTTGAGTTCCATGGGGTTAGCGCCTGCCACAACGTTTTTCATGCCTTCTCTGTAGATAGCCTGAGCAAGAACAGTGGCTGTTGTTGTACCGTCGCCTGCGATGTCGGAAGTTTTGGAAGCTACTTCCTTAACCATCTGCGCGCCGAGGTTTTCAAGCGGGTCTTCAAGCTCGATTTCTTTAGCGACGGAAACACCATCCTTGGTAACAAGGGGTGAGCCGAATTTTTTTTCTATTACAACGTTTCTTCCTTTGGGTCCGAGTGTAACTTTAACTGCGTCTGCGAGTTTGTCTACGCCGCGTCCGATGGCGCGTCTTGCCTCTTCGCCGAAAACTATTTTCTTAGCCATAGTATTAATCCCCTCCGTAATTAGTTAAGGATGCCGAGGATGTCATCCTCACGCATGATAAGGTACTCTTCATCGCCGAGTTTAACTTCTGTTCCCGCATATTTGCTGAACAGAACCTTGTCGCCCGCTTTAACCGTGAGCTCAACCTTGTTTCCGTTGTCAAGGTACTTGCCGGGGCCCGTAGCGATAACTTCGCCTTCCATGGGTTTTTCCTTTGCACTGTCGGGAATGATGATTCCTGAGGCAGTTTTCTCTTCGCCTTTGAAGCGTTTAACGAGAACTCTGTCCTGAAGCGGCTTAATCTGTGCCATCTTCTTCCTCCTTATATTTTTGTTTTAATTGCCTGATTTAAGACTATTAGCACTCTGGCTTGTTGAGTGCCAACAAAGATATTTTTATAGATCGGGAGCAAAAAAATCAAGAGAAAAATAAAGGAAAAAATGAATAGAGTTATGCGTATGTAAAGGCAGATAAAAAGGAAAGCACAGCCGCTGCGGGCACGGCTGCGCTGTCTGTCATTATTTATGCAGTTCTATATAATTTTGCAGACCCTGAAAAATACCGTAGGCGATTTTCTTTCTGTGTGCGTTGCTTTTCAGCATGTCCGCCTCAACTCTGTTTGAAACAAATCCCGCCTCCACCAGTATGGAAGGCATTTTAGCGCCCACGAGCACGTAGAACGGAGCCTGCTTGACTCCTCTGTTATTCCTGTGGTTCGCTGTTCCGTATACCGACTGGGTAAGGGATTCCTGAGCCTTGGCTGCGAGAAGGAGCGATTCCTCAAGCTTGGAGTTCAGCATTATATCTTTGAGGATTCCCTGAAGATCACTCATGGATTTTTCCGTTGCCATGTTTTCCGCCGCCGCTACTTCCAGAGCCGACTGATCCTTGGTTACGTTAAGCACGAAGGTTTCAAGCCCGCTGCTGTTTTTGTTTCTGCTGGCGTTGACGTGAACAGATACGAAAATATCCGCCTTGAGTCTGTTTGCTATTGCGGTTCTCTCCTCAAGGGGGATGAACACATCCGTTCTTCTTGTAAGGTGAACGTCAAGATCGGTGTTCTGCTTGAACAGCTTCTCAAGCTCAAGGGCTATATCAAGAACAATATCCTTTTCCTTAAGCCCGTAGTATGAGGCGCCGGGGTCTTTTCCGCCGTGTCCGGCATCTATTACTATGCGGCGCACCTTAAGACCGAAAACGCTTGCCAAAGTCGCTTTTGAGAGATCCCTGTCGTTGGTTATGTTTCTCTCCGCCGTTTTCAGTGTTTCCGGCTGTTTATTATCTATACCCTGATTGCTTACGTCTATTACTATTCTGTCGGGGTTGCTCATGGCAAATACGGTGAAGTCCTTAACATTGTCACTGTCCAGAACTATGCGTGTTACACCCGGGCGGTTCGGAGCCCAGCGCACCGAGCGGAGCAGACCGTCCTTAATATCAATTTCCTTGGGTATTGAGGAGTCGATGGAATCTGTCTGGAGGTCGATAAACAGCCTCGGCGGTTTATTGAATTCAGGGTTTTCCCTGAGCCAGTGCTTCATGAATTCGGTGGGCTTGTTGAGGTCGATTACCACCCTTGTATAATCGCTGGCGGCGAAATGGCGTATGCTTTTAACCACCTTGTCGCTGGTTCCGCCGGCTTTCACACCGTAGTAGTTTTCGCCGGTTTTAATATCGGACGCAACCTGATCTGCGTAGAAGCTGTCCGTGCTTTTAACCGCAGGCTCAGCAGCATTCGCCGCTGAAGCGGGATCAGGCTTAAGCTCAGGCACTGCGGGAGGCAGATTCTCCTCCGGCAGGGAAGCCAAGGCGCGGGGAGCAGGGGGCGGGGTCAGTGAGCGTTCTTTTCTTTCCGCCGCAGCTATGAGGTCGTTTATCTGCTCCAGCTTCTTTTTCGCCGCCGGAGTATCTTCGGATTTCGGGAATTTGATGAGCATTTTGTTCAGAGTGAACCTTGCCGAAGAGTAGTCTCTGCTTGCTATGTAGATGTCCGCAAGCTGAATATACGCAAGGGATGCCAACCTTGTGTTGTAGTTTATCGCAAGGAGATTGAGGTTTCTGATGGTTTTCAGCATGTCGTCTTTTACATTGAAGCGTTTGTAGCTTCTGTAGTAGGTCTGCGCAGTATAGTGCAGAGCATCGTCAGCCAGAGCGCCCGAGGGCTGCTGGGAATATATCTGAAAAAAACTATCCGCCACATTTTCGTATGATTTGCGTGTGACTTTGGATGATTTCTCTATGTAAGCGAGGTCGTTCTTTGCTGAGTTATATTTGTCGATAAGCTCCTCCGCAAAGGCAGAGGCAAAAGACGCAATCAGGATTAAAATCAGTAAGAGAGTTTTTTTCTTCACGCTACAGTTTCCTTTTCAGGTATCTTCCCGTGTAGGATTCGGCGCATTCGGCGCACTTTTCGGGCGTACCTTTAAAAATTATTGTTCCCCCCCCGTCGCCGCCTTCGGGTCCGAGGTCGATTATATGGTCGGCACATTTGATAACGTCAAGGTTGTGCTCAATGATAATAACAGTATTTCCGCTTTCGGTCAAAGCCCTGAAAATTTTCACAAGCTTATTTATGTCATCGAAATGAAGCCCTGTTGTAGGTTCATCAAAAATATAAACTGTTTTACCCGTTGGGCGCTTCATAAGCTCCTTCGCGAGCTTCACCCTCTGAGCTTCACCGCCGGAAAGAGTAGTGGCGGGCTGACCGAGTTTGATATAGCCCAGACCGACATTTACGAGCACTTCGAGTTTATTCTTTAATTTCGGCACGTTTTCAAAAAACTCAAATGCCTGATTCACCGTCATGTCAAGTACATCTGATATATTCTTGTCTTTGTAGCGTATGTCCAGCGTGTCACGGTTGTATCTTTTTCCGCCGCAGGCATCGCACTTCACGTACATATCCGGCAGAAAGTGCATCTCAATCTTGATATATCCTTCACCCTGACAGGTTTCGCAGCGTCCGTAGCGAACGTTGAAGCTGAACCTGCCCGCCTTGTAGCCGCGCTTTTTCGCGTCCGGAGTCTGGGCGAAGAGATCGCGCATATCCGTGAAAATCCCTGTATAGGTTGAAGGGTTCGAGCGCGGCGTGCGTCCTATGGGGCTCTGGTCTATATCTATTACCTTATCGATATGTTCGGCGCCGCTGAGTTCGGTAAAAACTCCGCCTCTCATCCCCGTTCCGTGGAGACGCTTCATGAGGGCAGGGTACAGGGTGTCCATTATAAGTGTGGATTTGCCCGAACCGCTAACCCCTGTCACACAGACCATCAGCCCGAGGGGTATTTCAATATCTATCCCCTTGAGGTTGTGTTCCGCCGCGCCTTTCAGGGCGAGAGTGCGCTTCTTGTCAGGCTTTTTACGCTTGGGGATTTCTATTTCTTTAACGCCGCTGAGATAAGCTCCGGTGAGGGATGCTTCGCAGTGGCGTATTTCTTCCGGTCTGCCGCTGAAGACTATGTATCCGCCCTTGCGTCCGGCTCCGGGTCCCATGTCTATAACATGGTCGCAGGCGGCGATTGTGTCCTCATCATGCTCCACTACGAGGACAGAGTTGCCTATGTCCCGCAGGTTTTTCAAGGTCGCGATCAGCATATCGTTGTCCCGCTGATGCAGACCGATGGAGGGCTCATCCAGCACATAGAGCACCCCTGTCAGCCCCGAGCCTATCTGTGTGGCGAGTCTTATCCTCTGGGCTTCTCCGCCGGAAAGCGTGGATGATTTTCTGGAAAGTGTGATGTATTCAAGCCCCACATCCTTCAGAAAGCTGAGGCGGCGCCTGATCTCCGTATTTATCTTGTCAGCAACTTCCTTCTTGAAGCCTTCAAAGTAAAGGTTGTCAAAGAAGTCCAGCGCTTCGGCTATATTGAGTTCGGAAGTGTCGTAGATGTTTTTGCCGCCCACTGTTACGGCGAGGCTTGTGGGCTTGAGTCTGGCTCCTTTGCATTCGGGGCAGTCCATGGAGGACATGAACCGTCTGGCCGTTTCCCTGTCCGTCATGTTGTCCGAGTAAAGCTTTTCTCGGAGCCAGCCCACCACGCCGTCGAACTTTTTCTCGTACTGAACTTTCTTTTCGCCTCTGAAGGTCTCAAGCTTAAGGGGAGTGTCGGTTCCGTTGAGCATGATCTCTTTCTCTGCGTCCGTGAGCTTGGCAAAGGGCATGTTCATGTCTATGCCGAACTGCTGTGAGATGGCTACAAGGGTATTGTAATGGTGGAAATTGTCAAACTGCTCCCACGGCTTGAGTGCTCCTTCCCTTATGCTTAACGAAGGGTCAGGGACTACAGCGTCCATATCGAATACGGATTTTTCACCCAGTCCTTCGCACTCGGGGCAGGCGCCGAAGGGGTTGTTGAAGGAAAAGCTGCGGGGTTCAATCTCTTCTATGCTTATATTGCATTCAGGACAGGCGAACTTCTCGGAAAAGAGGCGGGTTTCGCCGTCAACGTCTATTTCCGCCAGTCCTTCGGAGAGCTTCAGAGCGGTTTCCACCGAATCCGCCAGCCTCCGCTGGAGACCGTCCTTCAGCTTAAGCCTGTCTATGGAGACGCTGATTGAGTGCTTTATCTTTTTATCGAGCTCTATCTCTTCCTCAAGGCGCCTCTGTTCGCCGTCCACTAGGACACGGACGAAGCCGTCCTTGAGAAGTTTTTCAAAGACCTTTTTATATTCGCCCTTCTTGCCCCTGACTATCGGGGAGTAAATCTCCACCCTAGCCTCATCCTCATGTGATGTGATGTAGTCCACTATCTGCTGAACGGAGTAGCTTTCAACCCTTTTGCCGCAGGAGGGGCAGTGTACGTCACCCACTCTGGCATAAAGCAGACGCATGTAGTCGTATATTTCCGTAATTGTTCCCACAGTGGAGCGGGGGTTCTTGCTTATGGATTTCTGTTCGATGCTTATGGCGGGGGAGAGAAAGTCTATGGAATCCACATCCGGCTTTTCCATGAGCTCAAGGAACTGCCTAGCGTACGCTGAGAGTGATTCCACGTATCTCCTCTGTCCCTCTGCGTAGAGGGTGTCAAAGGCAAGGGTGGACTTGCCGGAGCCGCTGACTCCGGTTATGACCACCAATTTGTTTTTCGGGATTTCAAGATCAATGTTTTTGAGGTTGTGCTGCCTTGCACCTTTGATGATTATGTTGTCATTCGTACTGTGCTTTGTCATCCAGCGATACCGAGATTATCCTTTCATATTTTTCATCATAGATGAAGACAACCTTCTCTTTTTTTTCTCTCATGGTTATTTTTTCTCTGAAAATCTGAACATCCAGCCCTTCAAACATTATTCCGTTAACCTTTATCCTAGGCTTGCGGTGGTGGGCTGATTTTATAAGTTTCTGGATCTGTTCCTCGGTTTTCGTCATATTGTCCATGACCTGCTTGCGCAGGACGAGAAGCTGCTTCACCTTGGGGTTTTTCAAAATTTCCTTGTTGGAAGTATCGAGCTTACTGAGGAATTCGTCAACCTTTTCCAGATTCTGAATGTATTTATCTTTGTTATCCTGAAGAATTTTCAGCTCATCCTCAAAGTAATACTTTGTTCCGACACACATGAGGAAGCTGCTGTTCCCCTTTGTGCCAGACTGGTTGAGGTTGATTTCGGAAAAAGCCATGATCTTTCCGCCTGCTATAATACCCGGGGCTCCGGTCGCCTGAATGTATCCGCCTGCTTTTATATTGGTGTTGTAAACGTATTTCAGTATCTCCACATTGCCTCTGGCGGCAATGTTCCCTTTCTCCGCATAGCCCACTGTCACGTCTCCGGCAGCGGCAATGTTGTTGCTGACTTCGCCTTTGATACCTGTTTTGATCACTATACTGCCGCCCGCCGCCATTGTGGCGTCCTGCACTATGCCGTCCACCATTATGTCCTTTTCGGCCTTTACTGAGAAGCCGCTCAGAACATCGCCCCTGATATGCACAACACCGTTGAACACAATGTTTCCAGTGGAGTAGTCCACATTGCCGGGTACGCTGAATATCGGGCTTACTCCGAGCTTGTTACTGTGGAAAGTGACGCAGCCGTCGACAGTTGCGTAGTATTCCTTTTCATTTTCGTCCGTGGTGATGCCTTCGTCAAGGATGAGCTTAATGTCATTTCCTTTTTCCGCGGGTATCTCTTCGTTTTTCACCGTGAGCCCTTTTACCCCGTTGGTGAAGGGGCGCTTGGTGAGCAGCAGATCCCCTTTGCGGGTAAGGCGTATATTATCAATATTTTTGTAGTCCACACGCCCGTTTTTCAGCAGGCGCGGCTGGCTGTTCACCGGATCGAAATTGAGCATTACCTGAGCGTCTGAACCGTTTATTGGTTTGATTCCCTCCGCAAAAAGCATGTTTTCGATAATTCCGCCTTCGGAATAGATCTCAAAAGCCTGCTTTATTACCTCTGTTTTGAGGTTGACGCTTATGCCGTTTTCGGCAATAAGGTTCATTATGCGGTCAAGAGTATAGGTTTCACCTTCATTTACCGCAGGATAAAGGGATATGTAAGCGCGCAGCCCGTCCGGAGTGACGCTTATTTCCACAATTGAATCCGCTGAATCCATCGTGGTTATTTTTGCGGTGATTACTCCCTCCTCCCGTGTAAGCACATAATCGGCGGGAGTCAGATCATACTTCTGCGAGAGGAGGTATTTGAACTCAGTCTCATTCTTTTGTGTGTGATTTTTAAGTAGGTTCATATCGCAACGGCACCCTGACCTTGAAAACCGTGTATTCATCCGGTTTAGAATCAACGCATATAAAGCCGGAGTGGGCTTCCACAATCATTTTAACGATTGCCAGTCCCAGTCCTGTTCCTTTTATTTTCCCCGATGTAAAAAACGGGTCGAATATCTTGTTTATTGTATCCTGCGGAATGCCTCTTCCGTTATCATATATATCAAATTCGCAGCAGCCGCCCGCAGCGCAGGCGCTTATCCGCACAGTTCCTTTATCTCCCAGAACATCCACCGCGTTCGCTATGAGATTAAACAGCATCCTGAATATCTTTTCTCTGTCAAGCCACAGTTCGGGATCGCCGTTATTTATGAACTCAACCTCCACCGCCGTATCTCTGGTGAGGACACGGAACTGCTTTCTGAGATCGTTAAACAGTTCTGAAACACGGAACCGGACAAGATTTATGGATACCTTCTGTCTGGAAAAATCGAGCAGATCAAGTGTGAGTCCGTGTATCCTCTTAACCTCAGAGTGGATGGACTCTATATAATCAGCCACCTCGCCGTCCAGCTCTGTTATATCTATGAGCTCAAGGTAACTCTGCACTATATTAAGCAGATTTTTTATATCATGAGCTATGGAGCTGTTCAGCATGCCGATAATCCGCAGGTTCTCGCTCTTGCGCATGTCCCGCACGAGGTTGAAGCGCTCTATGCCCAGAGCGCACTGTGAGGCTATGTAGCGAGCTATGCGCACATCGTCCTCCGTGAAGTAATCGTGTTCCTTGTCCGTCAGGTTCAGAACGCCGATGACTTTATTGTTGGTTTTCACCGGAACCGACATGAATGAGGAAGCTCTGTAGCCCATCTCCTCACGGGATTCCTCCGAGAGGTTAACTACTGTTTCCATGCCTGTTTCAGCAACTTTTCCAGCTATGCCTTCACCGAGAGCTATTTCTATGTTGTGCGGATCAATCTCAAAACCGGAATGGGCGGAAATGCTCAGCCTGTTTCCGTGGATAAGCATAAGGGATGACCGCTTCACTCCGAGATATTCCCTTGCAATGGAAATAATAGAGGGAAGAAGATCATTCACGTCGAAAATGCTGTTCATTTTCTCGGAAATTTCTACAAGAACTTCCAGCAAATCGTTCTTCAAATGCCAATCCTTGGTAATTATTTATAATTATGTTATCGGATATTCTGTTGTATTTATTAGTATATTAAACTTATTAAAAAAACCGCTTGCTGTGTCTTGTCTTGATGATTCAAAATTTGCCGTCCTTGGAAATTTTGAATACACGCTCGCGGCGGGATAAACCCGCCTTCGCTTCGCACGGCGCAGTTCCATTCATGGAACTGTATGTGTACTAAAAGTGTTTGACTATATTATACTGCATATCTTGTCTGCCGATAGTTCGTAAACGGCACATCCTGTCCGTTTTCTCACACGCTCGCGGCGGGATAAACCCGCCTTCGCTTCGCACGGCGCAGTTCCATCCATGGAACTGTATGTGTGCTAAAAGTGTTTGACTATATTATACTGCATATCTTGTCTGCCGATAGTTCGTAAACGGCACATCCTGTCCGTTTCCTCACACGCTCGCGGCGGGATAAACCCGCCTTCGCTTCGCACGGCGCAGTTCCATCCATGGAACTGTATGTGTGCTAAAAGTGTTTGACTATATTATACTGCATATCTTGTCTGCCGATAGTTCGTAAACGGCACATCCTGTCCGTTTTCTCACACGCTCGCGGCGGGATAAACCCGCCTTCGCTTCGCACGGCGCAGTTCCATCCATGGAACTGTATGTGTACTAAAAGTGTTTGACTATATTATACTGCATATCTCTCTGCGCTGCTTTGAAGCCGGCGCGTTCTATGTTGTGGACGATCTCCTCCACACTCATGCGGAAGGATGCCCCGCAGGAGGCTACGACATTTTCCTCTATCATCAGGCTGCCGAAGTCGTTTCCGCCGAAGCGCAGCGCCGTCTGCCCGATCTTCGGTCCCTGAGTGACCCATGAAACCTGAAGATTCTTTATGTTGTCCAGATAAATGCGCGCGGCGGCGAATATCCTTAAATACTCAACGGGGCTTACCTTTTTTCCGCCCAGTTCTGTGTTGTCCGGTTGAAAAGCCCACGGGATAAACGCCGTGAAGCCGCCTGTTTTATCCTGCAATGAGCGTATTCTATCAAAATGCTCAGCTATCTTTCCGTATTCGTCATCCGCTTTGAACATCATGGTGGCGCTTGTTTTCAGTCCCTGCTTGTGCGCCTCTTCCATCACCCCGAGCCATTTGTCCGAGAGTATCTTATTCGGGCTTATGCGCAGCCTTTCCTCATCCACCAGAAGCTCCGCTCCGCCGCCGGGAATGGAGTCCATCCCCGCCTTGACAAGCCTTGCGATGGTTTCGGCAATGGTGAGACCGCTTATCTTCGCAATGTGGTGTACCTCCGGCGGGCTGAAGGCGTGCAGCCAAACACCGAGTGATTTCATGTAGGAGAGCATCTCTTCATAAAACTCAATGCCCAATGTGGGGTGCAGCCCGCCCTGAAGGAGTATCTGTGTTCCTCCGAGTGCCTTGGTTTCCTCTATTTTCTGCTTTAGCTGTTCCTTATCGAGAACATATGCGCCTTCTTCGTCTGCCGCGCGGTAAAAGGCACAAAACGAGCATTTACATGTGCATATGTTTGTGTAGTTTATGTTTCTGTCTACAACGAAAGTTACAACCCCTTCGGGATGAAGCCTTTTCCGTATTCCGTCCGCTTCACGGGCGAGTTCGTACAGGTCTGCCGTTTCCAGCATCCTTACGACGTCCTGTTTTGTTAACCGCTTTTTTGTCATTATTTATATCTGCCGTTTTTTCATTTTATAAAGCTGTTTAATCTTGAATATCGCATATCAGAAGGGCAATTAAAAGAGTTTTTTAACTTGCCGCGCTGGTTCCTGTTTCTTCTTAATGTTTCAAAAGTGATCAAAAACGTTTATATTCATTCAGCGGTGGAAAATGAGAATACTGATTGTTGAAGATGAACCGGAACTTAATGAACAGCTCAGGCGTACGCTTGAGGCTCAGAAATACTCCGCCGACTGCGCCTATGACGGAGAACAGGCGCTGGACAGATTAGCTGAGGTTCCTTACGATCTTGTTCTTCTGGATGTGATGCTCCCGAAGCTCGACGGATTCGCATTACTGCGTGAAGCCAGAAACATGGGTATTGACTCACCAGTTCTTATGCTCACTGCCAGAACCGGAACGGGCGATAAAATCAAAGGGCTTGATTCGGGTGCTGATGATTACCTCACAAAACCTTTTTCCACTGACGAACTGCTGGCGAGAGTGCGCGCGCTGCTCAGACGTGCAGGCGGGCAAACCGCCTCAGTGCTTCGCGCAGGCAGCCTCAGTCTGGACACGGTGAAGCGGGAGGTCGCAGTGGACGGAAAGGCAGTGGAGCTCACCCAAAGGGAGTTCTCCATTCTTGAATTTCTGATGTATAATAAAAATCGTGCCGTTTCCCGCTTCAGCTTGGCAGAGCATGTATGGGGAGACGACTTTGAGCCTTTCAGCATGTCCAATTTCATGGATGTACACATAAAAAATCTCCGCAAAAAAATAAACGCCGCTGATGGTGAATCCGTTGTGAAAACCATACGAGGCGTGGGCTATATAATCAGGGACGGTCAGGAATGAGCATAAGGCTTAAGATTTCCATACTGATCGCCTCCGCAGGGCTTCTATCCGCACTGGTGTTCTCTGCGTCGGTTCTCTTTGAAATGCTGGAACAGCCTTTCAGGGTTATGGATACGGAGCTGCGCACAGTTGCCTTTGAGTCGGTTGCGGCTCTGGATCAGGCAGGAGTGGCGGGAGTGAGGGACAACAGGCGCTACTGGATCAAGATCTATAAGCGCGGTGAACCTGAACCGCTGTACGTTTCCCATATAGCACAGAAAATAGATCTGCCGGAAAGCAACGGCAGGAAAAGCCTTGCGCATGCCTATGTGCCTGATGAGCTTTCATATGTGGAGCATGATTCCCACGGGAAGACTGCTTTCAGAATCCGCCGCTTTGTAATAGAGAAGGAGCACACCGGCGTTTTTGAGGAAGATGATGACGACGGAAACTACGATGACGACGAACTGAAGTACATTGTTTACGCGGCACTGTCCGCAGAGAGGGTCAGTGATGAGATAGCGGATCTCATGCTCAGTGTGGCGGCAGGGCTTCTGCTTTCGGTGGTAGTGCTCACAGCGGTGAGCTACATGATAGCAGGTTACATCCTCCGCCCTGTGAGGCTTATGAATGCGCGGACAAGAAGTATAACAGAGCGTCATCTGAATCTTAGAATACCCCTCAAGGAAAAGGCAGGAGCATCGGATGAATTCAACACTCTTGCCATGACGCTCAACGGGGTTTTTGACCGCTTGGAAAATGCTTTTAATAAACAAAAGAGACTTATAGCCGATGCCTCCCACGAACTTAAGACTCCGCTGAGCATCATGCGCCTGATAACCGATGAGGTGAATATGTCGGGCAGCATCTCGGCAGATGACGCCCGAAGGCTTTCTGAGCAGGTTTTGCGTATGGAAAGACTGGTGAAAAACATATTGAATCTTTCCACTCTCGAACTGGACAGCGGAATAAGCGCCGAAGCCGTGGAGCTCAGGAGCATGCTTGAAGCACTGAAGGAGGACTATTCACTTCTTGCTTCAGAGCGGGGAATAAGTATTGTCTCGGAGTTCACAGGGGTTCTGACTGTGGGCGGGGATTTTGATAAGCTGTTCCGAGCTTTTTCCAATATTCTGGACAATGCGGTAAAATATACGTCTGATGGGGGCATTATCAGAATAACCGGATTCCGCACAGATGAAACAGTAAAGATAAAAATCTTCAACACGGGGGCAGGGATTCCCGCTGCGTCCATCGGCAGGGTATTTGAGCAGTTCTACAGAGTTGAGGAGTCCCGTGCGTCCCGCTATGGCGGTTCAGGGCTCGGGCTTGCGATAGTTAAAAGAATAATTGAACTCCACAAGGGTGAAATAAATATAGAAAGCGTTCAGGGGGAATCAGCTACAGTTACGGTTATTCTGCCGTCATCATAAAATTTGTCTGTTCATTAAATCTTCATGTTCACCCTGTATAACGGGCGCATGAAAGACACAGAGTTTCTTCTGACCAAAAGCATGATTTTTGTTCTCCTCCTTTCTGTTTACACCGGAGCCTTTGCGCACCGTGATGTTCTCTCAGTGGATATAATGGAGGCGCGCAACTACATAACCGCAAGGGAGATGGTTCTTGACGGGAACTGGCTTTTTCCGACACTTAACGGTGAGCTGAGGATAGCCAAGCCGCCTGTCCCGACATGGATAACCGCTTTTGTATTCCGGCTTGCGGGAGCCGATAATAATCTTGCGGCAAGCCGCATTCCCTCGGCGCTTGCAGGACTTATCATGCTTGCTGGCGTGTATTTCATATCCCTGCACGTAACAAGATCGAAAAAGGCCGCTTTCTATTCCGTAATAGTTCTGAGCACCAGTTATCTGTTTTTCTATATGACACGCAGAAACACATGGGACATCTACGCGCAGGCGTTTATGACTGCCGCCATAGCCGCGTACTGCCGTGCCCTGCCTGCTAAAGAGGCAGGAGAACGAATACTTATGTACGCTCTTGCAGGGCTTTTTGCCGCGCTTTCTTTTATGAGTAAGGGACCCGTGGCGTTCTACGGACTGCTTCTGCCCTTTCTCGCATCCGGATTTTATCTTTTCCGGCTTAAACCCGTGAGCTTTTCCGGTCTTGCGGTATTTTCGGCTGTTGCGGCCACACTTTCCCTCCTGTGGCCTATGTATATATATTTTCATGAAACACACTCAGCGCTCAGCACTGCCGCCTCAGAGGCATCAGCGTGGGCTGATCGGCATGTTAAGCCCTTCTGGTATTATTTCCAGTTTCCGCTCATGTCCGGTCTTTGGGCTGTGTTCTTGCTCCCTCTGCTTGTTCCGGGGTTTTCTTCCACACGTCTCGGCAGGCGGAGGGCAGCTTTTTACCTTATCTGGCTCGTTGTTTCCCTTATTCTTCTTTCCGTCATACCGGAGAAGAAGGATCGCTATCTTCTGCCTGTGATCATACCTGCCGCGCTCATGATAGGTGAGTACATGAGTCTTCTCACCGGAAAGCTGAAGAAAACAGCGGCAGACAGCATTGTTCTCGGAATATGGAGCGGGATCTCATTCTCATTAGCTGTTTTTGTTTTCATTTCGGCTGCCGCCGCACAGCTCTGGTTCGGGCTTTATAACAGCATGTTTTTCATAATCGGCGAATCGGCAGTGCTTTATGCGGTTTTTTGCCTGTCGGCAAGCTTTCTCAGACGGGAGACGGACAAATATATCCCCCTGTCCGTGACGGTATTCTGCCTTGCTGTGATTGTTGCAGTTCCTGCGGCGGAATCATTTGTGCCGGATAAAGATTTCAGAGTTTTGGAACAGGTCAGGGCAGACGCCGCGTCCGGATACAAAGGTGATTTTTACGGTGATCTCAGCATAAAAGAGATTTGGGCTGTGGGGAACAAGGTGCGCCCGCTGGATGAATTTATTGATAACAAAACAAAGGATACGGCGTATTTCATAACCCGGGGAGAATTGAATGAAGAGACTCTCAGCAGTATGGCTCTTTCCGCGGAGCATCTGAAAACTTATTCACCGGAGGAAAGAAGGCAATGGAACTTTTACAAAATAAGCAGGAAAAAATGATGAATCCGGAAATCTCAGTGGTGATTCCGTTTTACAATGAGGCGGAAAATATTAACACGGTTTGTGCGGAGCTACGCTCTGTGCTTGAATCATCGGTAAAACGCAGGTGGGAGACTGTGCTTGTGAATGACGGCTCAACTGACGGCACAGACGATGAGATAAACAAATGGACGGCGGATCCACGTTTCAGGGCTGTTCACCTGCACAGAAACATGGGTCAGTCCGCGGCGCTATTTGCGGGATTCAGTGCGGCTGAGGGAGAATATATTTTCACTCTCGACGGTGACGGACAGAACGATCCCGCGGATATACCTCTTCTTCTGGAAAAAATGCTGGAGCTCGGTGTGGATATGATGTGCGGCGTGCGCGCCAAAAGGAACGACAACATCATCCGCAGATTCTCAAGCAGGCTTGCGAACAGGCTTCGTTCACGCATACTCGGCGACAGCATAAGCGATGTGGGCTGCTCAAGCAGAGGCTTCAGAAGAGAATGTCTGGACAGCTTCCGTTTCTTTCGCAATGCGCACAGGTTCTTTCCTGCTTTAGTTCAGATAGCCGGCTTCACGGTGGCGGAGATGCCGGTGAGACACAGGCACAGGAACAAGGGTGTCAGTAAATACGGCGCGGGCATAAACAGCCGTCTTTGGGCGGGCATAGCGGATCTTTTCGGCGTGTACTGGATGAAGAAGAGATACATTTCCGTATCGTGCTATGAATACGGAAAAAATCAGGAAAGCATTCAAAGGGTTCCCATGGCTTCCGGAGAGTAGAGCGGCACAAAAGCTTTAGCCTTGTATAAACAGGACGGAAGTATTACACTGCCGTATGTTTGAGTTCCTTTATCAGACGGATCTGCTGCTGACTTTTATTATGGTCTTCTTCCGCATTTCGGGCATAATTTTCAGCGCCCCGATGTTCAGCAGCCAGCTTATTCCGGACAATGTAAAAGTCGTTACCTCCCTTGTGCTTGCCGTTGTGGTTTTCCCCAATGTGCAGTCCATAGGGCTGTCTGATGTTCACCCGCTGCTGCTTGTCCTGCTTATTGCCAAGGAGGTTCTGCTCGGCATCGCCACAGGGATGATGGCTCAGCTCCTCTTTGTGGGTGTGCAGATAGGCGGTGAGCTTGCGGGCTTTCAGATGGGCTTCAGTATGGTTAACTCATTCGACCCTTCGATGAATATGCAGCTTTCCATCATCGCCCAGCTCAAAAACATAGCGATGATCCTTTTTTTTATAGCCCTCGGCGGTCACCTGATGGTTATCGGCGCCATGAGCGAATCCTTCAGGGCGGTTCCTTTGGGAATATTCACCTTCAAGGCGGAGGGGTTTCTCTACATCGCAAAAATGCTCAGCGCTTCATTCCTCACAGCGCTTAAGATAGTCGCCCCGATATTCGTTGTTATGCTCTGCACACACGTTATAATGGGGATAATGGGCAGGCTTGTGCCGCAGCTCAACCTCATGATAGTGGGCTTTCCCCTCCAGATAGCCGTTGGGCTTTCCGTACTCAGCATAAGCCTGCGCTATTTCTTTATTGTTTTTGAAAAGCTTCTCCATGAGTACTTCATGCGGGTCGCGACATTATTTCATATTTTCGGCGGTAACTGATGGCTGACAACGATTCGGAGAAGACCGAACAGCCCACGGGGCGGCGGATTCAGAAAGCCAGAGAGGAAGGCAATGTCGCCAAGACAAGGGAGCTCAGCGCCGCCGTGACCTTTGTCGCCACCGCCATATTCATGTATTTCTATATTTCCACAATGGCGGACGAGCTGATGCGGTTCATGCGGGAATCATTCATGTCCCTTGATTACGTGCTGGACGAGAAAAGCGCCGTCAGCCTGATGTTTTTTGTGATAATTTTCATGACGAAGCTCCTCGCGCCTGTGCTGCTGATGCTGTTTGTGGTGAACATTGCCTCAAACATCATGCAGTTCGGTTTTCTTTTCAGCCCGAAGGCGCTTGCCGTAAAGCTTGACAGGCTTGATCCCATAAAGGGTTTCGGCAGGATATTTTCCAAGCGCAGCCTTGTGGAGCTTTTCAAGTCACTGTTTAAGATATTCGTTGTGGGATTATCCGCCTTTTACATCATAAAAGGGAAGATACCGACAATTCTCCGCTTGGGTGATTCCGAACCCATAGACAGCATAATGTTTTTTCTTATGCTTATTTTTGAGCTTTTCCTCAAGATCGGGGTTCTGATTCTGATACTCGCCATTATAGACTTCATGTACCAGAAGTGGCAGAACACCGAAGACCTTAAGATGACAAAACAGGAGGTCAAGGAGGAGTTCAGGCAGATGGAGGGGGATCCCATCATAAAGCAGAAGATCAGAAGCATGCAGAGGGAAATGGCACGCAAGAGGATGATGTCTGACGTTCCGAAGTCTGACGTTGTGGTGACCAACCCCACTCACTTTGCCATTGCTCTGAGATACCGCCCCGGGGAGGATAAAGCGCCTACCGTGGTGGCAAAAGGGCAGAGACTTCTGGCGCTGAGGATAAAAGAGCTTGCGAAGAAGAGCGGAGTGCTTGTTCATGAGGATCCGCCCCTTGCGAGAACACTTTTCAAAACTGTTGACATAGGTGATGAAATACCTGAGAATTTGTATAAAGCAGTAGCAGAAATACTTGCCCTTGTAGGGAAATTTAAGCATATGAGAAGGTAGTTCAGTGGCTCAGTCCAGCATGATGACAAAATTGATAAAACAGGGCGAAATAGGCTTCGGTCTGTTTTTCATAGGCATAATCATAGTGATGATTCTGCCTATGCCCGCCGTATTTCTGGACCTGCTTCTGGTTTGCAGCATCGCTCTGTCGGTTCTGATTCTGATGGTGGCGATCTATGCGGATGAACCGCTTAAGTTTTCAACCTTTCCTTCGGTACTGCTGATCATTACCCTGTTCAGACTTTCGCTTAACGTCGCCTCCACAAGGCGTATCCTTCTCAACGGCTCGGAGGGCGAGGGCGCGGCGGGACATGTTATTCAGGCGTTCGGTCAGTATGTGGTGGGCGGCAACTATGCCGTTGGTGTTATCATCTTCCTTATCCTTGTGCTGATCAACTTTATGGTTATCACTAAGGGTTCCGGACGTATTGCGGAGGTTGCGGCAAGGTTCACGCTGGACGCCATGCCCGGCAAGCAGATGAGCATTGATGCCGATCTCAACGCAGGGCTCATAGACGAGGCGGGCGCAAAGGCAAAAAGGGCAAAAATCCAGCAGGAAGCAGACTATTACGGAGCCATGGACGGTGCGAGCAAGTTTGTTCGCGGTGACGCCGTCGCGGGGCTTATCATCACAGGCATAAATATAATAGGCGGTCTCGCCATAGGCGTTCTGCAAAACGGTATGGAAGTGGCGGAGGCGGCAGGCGTTTTCACTATCCTGACCGTGGGCGACGGTCTGGTGAGCCAGATCCCCTCACTGATAGTTTCCACTGCGGCGGGTCTCATAGTTTCCCGTGCGGGCGGAGGAGACAAGGATCTCAGCGGTCAGCTCGCCAGACAGCTTTTCCGCAGTACAAGGGTGCTATACATAACTGGCGGCATACTCCTTTTCTTTGCGGTTGTGCCCGGTATGCCGTTTTTCCCTTTTCTTTTTCTTTCGGGGATATTTTTCGCCATAGCGCATTCCGCTAAAAAGGCGGCGGAAAAGCCGGAAGAGGATGAGGAAGAGCAGGAGGAGGAGCGCAAGCCCGCAACGGAGGAGGAAGAGGTAAGAGAACTGCTGGAGATGGATACCATGGAGCTTGGTATCGGCTTCAGCCTCATCCCTCTTGTGGATTCTGCTCAGGGCGGAACGCTTCTTAACCGCATAAAATCCATACGCAAGCAGGTCGCCCTTGAGATGGGGATAATCGTTCCCCCCGTCAGGATAAGGGATAATCTCCAGCTTGACGGCAACGGGTACAACATACTCCTTAAAGGTGTCAGAGTCGCCAGCGGAACTATTTTTCCGGATAAATTTCTGGTTATGAACCCCGAGGGGAGCGTGGACAAGATAGACGGCATTCCCACTAAGGAACCTGCTTTCGGACTCGCCGCCAAATGGGTGGACGAGCGTCAGAAGGAGAAGGCGGAGCTTAACGGCTTCACCATAGTCGATCCGGCTACGGTGATCGCCACACACCTTACGGAAGTGATAAAGTCCTATGCTAATGAGCTTATAGGCAGGCAGGAGACCCTTGAGCTTGTCAACGGAGTCAAGGAAAAATTTCCGAAGCTGGTGGAAGACCTCATCCCCGGCATACTGGATCTGGGCACTGTAAACAGGGTATTGCAGAACCTGCTGAGAGAGAGGATCTCCATCCGCAACCTCCGCAGCATTCTGGAGGTTCTCGCCTCTTACGGAGTGCAGACCAAGGATGTGGAAAACCTCACGGAAAGAGTGCGTCTGTCCCTAAGAAGACAGATAACCGAGAGCCTTCTCGCTCCGGACGGCGCGCTTTATGTTTTCACACTCCCGTCTGAGATTGAACAGCTTCTGGCAAAAAATCTTCAGCAGGGTGACGAAGGAAAGGATATACTTATAGACCCCCTTGCCGCGCAGAAAATTCTGTCTAAAATGATAGGTAAGGTTGATGAGGTGACACATAAAGGATTCAGTCCGGTTCTTGTTATTTCCCCTCCCCTGCGCTCTGCAATGCGCCGTTTTGCGGAGAAATTTGTTAAGAACATTAATGTTATATCTCACAACGAAATAAGCGAGAATGTCAGGATAGAGAGCCTCGGCATGCTGGAGATTAAGGTATGAAGATAAAAAAGTACGAAGCGTACGACATGGCTGAGGCGATGAGGATGATCAAGCAGGAGCTCGGCTCCGAGGCTGTCATTCTTTCCACCAGAAAAGTCGTCAAAAACAACAGCTTCGGTCTTTTCTCCAAACCTCTCATAGAGGTCACAGCCGCCGTAGATATGGATGAGCGCATTCTCATGGAAAAAACCGCTCAGGCGAAAGCGGCAAGACCGAAGCCGCAGAGCACAGGCTCCACATATAACGGCTTCGGCAAGGTCGCCGAACCGAAAGATGAGGACGAGTTCAGACCGGACACCTTCGCCGCGGATATACGCCGCCCCTCACAGGAGACTGTTTACAGGTCCGAAACATCCCGTCAGGCAAAAAAGCTTAATCCCGAAAGCTATCAGCAGGGAGGAGTGGACAAGCTTGCCGAGCTGATAAACACTCTCGGACTCAACCGCTTTGAAAGTCTCATGGCTGACGTCGCCGAAATCAAAAAACAGATGCTTGAGATGAAAAGCGCCCTTACCGAGAATATAGTAGTCGACCTACCCGAGCAGCTTAAGGAGTTTTACTCCCTTATGGTGAAGAACGGCGTGGACGACGTTATCTCATATAAATTCCTGAAACGAATAGAAAAGCGTGCCACAGCAGGACTCACCAGAAGCCAGATACGCAACCTTATTGTGCAGCTTCTCGGGGATTTGATCCCCATTGAGAAGGACTACTTCTCTTCCCTTAACAGAAAAATAGTCGCCTTCGTGGGTCCCACGGGCGTGGGTAAAACGACAACGGTTGCCAAAATAGCTGCAAACCTTTCCCTTAAATTGAAAAAGAGAGTCAGTCTTATTACTATAGACAACTTCAGGATCGGCGCCGTAGAGCAGCTTAAAACCTATGCGGAGATTGTGGATATACCCCTTCAGGTTGCCTCTAGCCCCGAGGAGCTCCGGACAATTCTCGCCCGCACCGAGGGCTATGATTATGTATTCGTTGACTCCATGGGCAGAAGCCAGTTCGATACTGAGCAGATAGGCGATCTGAGAAAGTTTATAAACGCAGGGGACAAAATGACCGTCGCCCTTGTTATGTCCATGAGCAGCAACCACGCCGAGATGGCGGAAACCTTTGAAAATTATGGTGCGCTCATGCCGGAATATGTCGTTTTTACCAAGCTTGACGAAACAAAATACTTTGGTCCCATGGTGAACCTGCCGATCCGCAAAAAGACTCCCGTTCTCCTCCTTTCCACAGGGCAGAATGTCCCTGATGATATGGAGATTCCCGATGGCAGGAAGATTGCTAGTCAGATCCTCAAGGATATTCCGGGGTTCTGGAGTGAAAGATGACAGATCAGGCGCACAATTTAAGACGAAAAGCATGGGATAAAAAACGGCGGGCAAAGTATATTTCCGTCTCCAGCGGCAAGGGCGGGGTGGGTAAAACCAACTTTGTGGTAAACCTTGCCTACTGGCTTGCGAAAATGGGGAAAAAAGTTCTTGTTTTCGATGCGGATTTAGGGCTCGCCAATGTTGATATACTGCTTAACCTAACCGTAACCGCTTCCATCAGAAAATATCTTCTGGGCGAGGCGGAGCTGGATAATGTAATAAAGAAGGATGTTTACGGATTTGATGTTATCCCGTCATCCAGCGGTTTTTCAGATCTTGCCAGCCTCAGCGAAAGCGATTTTGAGAGGATTGTGGAAATCTTCGTAAACCTTGACGGTGTTTACGATTATATACTGTTTGACACAGGTGCGGGGATCTCCGGGACTGTGACAAAGTTCGCCGCTATCGCCGACACTGTGATTGTGATCACTCAGCCGGAACCTACCGCCATAACAGATGCTTACGCCTTCATGAAGGTGGTTCACTTTGACCACGGCATAAACAGGATCCGCTTTGTGCTGAACAGAGTGGATGATGTCAACGGCGTAAAAAACATTTACATGAGCATGAAAAACGTGGCGAAGAAGTTTCTCGATGTGGAGCTTGACCTTCTCGGACACCTGAGAGAAGACAAACAGGTTATAAGCTCTGTGAAATTCCAGAAGCCAGTCTGCGAGATAAATCAGAACGGCGCGTACTCCCGTGATATTTATAACATAGCGAGAAATATACTCGGTCTTCCGGCCGAAAACACACGTAAAGAGGGGCTGTACAGTCTTCTTAAGGGGGTGTTCAAATGAACTTCCTCCACAGGGAAATAGCATTGATGCTTGCCACAGTCGCCTTTGTTTCTTCATTTGTTTACAAGTTCTTTCTGCTTGAGGTAAAATTGACTTATGTAACGAGGGATATTATAATGTTTTTCATTATTTATTACGTAAGTGAAAAACTTTTCCTCTACATAGACAAGATAGTCATAAACTACAGGAAGATACTTTGATGCAATATGAGACAGGCGGCGCTATAAACAGATTTTCCCCTGAAGAGCGGGAGAAAATCATTGCAGAGTTTATGCCCAGAATAAAGTCGTGGGTTATCCGTATGAGCTCGTCCCTCCCGGACAGCGTGGATCTTGACGATCTTTATTCCTCAGCCTGCGTTGGCTTAATAGAAAGTATGGACAGGTTCGACAAGGACAGAAATGTAAATTTCTATACCTTTGCCGAGAGAAGAATAAAAGGTTCAATCCTTGACACGCTGAGGAGTCTGGATTTTCTTCCCCGAAATGTGCGCACAAGGCTTAAACAGCTTGAGGCGTTCATAGAAAGAACCTACAGGGAGCTGGGCGCGCGCCCCTCTGTGGATGAGATAGTCGCCGGAAGCGACTTTGAGGCGAAGGAGGTTTACCGCCTTCTTGAGCTTCAGGACAATGACAAGCTCCTCAGCCTTGACGAATCCGTCGGCGGCGAAGGGGAAAGCAACCTCATAGATTTTATAAAAAGCAAGGGACTCACCCCCGAAGACGAAACGGTGAAGAACAAGCTCATAGAAAGGCTCGGCGAGGAGATAGACAGCCTCCCCGAAAAAGAGAAGTACGCCATTACTCTTTATTATTACGAAGAGCTTACGATGAAGGAGATTGCAGAGGTTCTGAACATTACGGAATCGAGGGTTTCACAAATCCACTCTGCGGCCGTGACAAAACTCAAGAGGAGGCTGAAAGAGTTCTATGAATAAAATCAAGGTTGTTATTGTTGATGATTCCGCTTTTATGAGAAAGGCCATTGAGTCCATGCTTGCCAAGGATCCGGAGATCGAAATAGTCGGTCAGGGGCGCAACGGTATTGACGCCGTTGAAATGGCGAGAAATCTTAAGCCCGATGTAATGACTCTGGACATCGAAATGCCCAGAATGGACGGACTGAGCGCCCTTGAAAAAATAATGAGTGAAAACCCGCTGCCCGTTATTATGGTCAGCTCGCTCACCACGGAAGGCGCCGAAGCCACAATGAAAGCACTCGATCTCGGTGCTGTGGACTTCATTCCCAAAGAAAAATCATTCGCCAGCTTCGGCGTTATGAACATAGAAGACGATCTGCGCAACAAGATAAAGCAGTTCGCCAGAAGAACAAACCTCATGCGCAGGCTCCGCCCGGCGTCATTCACCAGACCGGCGGCTTCTTCCGCTCCGTTCGGCGGAGTGCAGGCTCCGGTTGCCCCCGCAAGCAGAACCATCTCCAAGCCCGGGCATAAGCGCATAGTAATCATCGGCACATCCACAGGGGGACCCCAGTCTCTCCAGAAGGTTATACCCCGGCTCCCTGCGGATATAGGCGTGCCGATAGTGGTGGTTCAGCATATGCCCCCCAACTTCACACAATCCCTCGCCCAGAGACTTAACTCTCTGAGCAAGCTGAATGTCATAGAATCTCAGGGGAACGAAAAGCTGGAGCCGAACACCGTTTATATCGCAAAAGGCGGGCAGCACCTGAGAATAAAGAAAATAGGCGCAAACTATGTAACGGAGCTTAACTCTGACGCGGGCGGACATCTTCATGTTCCCAGTGTCGACGTGACTGCGGCATCAGTCGCGGAAGCAGCAGGGAAAGACGCTCTGGGAGTTATCATGACCGGCATGGGCGCTGACGGGAAAAAAGGACTCCAGCTTCTCAAACTCAAAGGCGGCAATGTCATAGCGCAGGATGAGGACTCAAGTATAGTTTACGGAATGCCCCGTGCAGTCGTCGAAGCAGGAATAGCTGATGAAATCGTTCCCCTTGACGATATATTTAACAGGATAATATTCCACTGTAAGTAAACAGAAAATAGACTATTCTTTAAAATAGTTAAAAGAGCAGTTTTTTGGGAAGAGTTTGAGAAACGCTTTTTTTTCGTTAAAAAAGGGTTTCTCATTTATAAAAATAAGAAAAAGGTAACAAATGGCAGATATTTTAAGTCAGGAAGAGATTGATGCGCTGTTGTCTGACTTAATCCGGAAAAAAGCACTTCCTGTCTTTTTTCCGCACACGCTCGCGCCGCATGTATGCGGCTTCGCTTCGCACGGCGTGTTCCCTTCCATGGGAACACCTGTGGACAACAGACAGATATAAACGAGGTAACGGATTAATATATGGCAGATATTTTAAGTCAGGAAGAGATTGATGCGCTGTTGTCTGACTTAATCTGGAAAAAAGCACTTCCTGTCTTTTTTCCGCACACGCTCGCGCCGCATGTATGCGGCTTCGCTTCGCACGGCGTGTTCCCTTCCATGGGAACACCTGTGGACAACAGACAGATATAAACGAGGTAACGGATTAATATATGGCAGATATTTTAAGTCAGGAAGAGATTGATGCGCTGTTGTCCACCGTATCCACGGAGGATGATCTATCGGATAATTCGATACAGCAGCTTGACTTTGTGCCCAAGAAGATTTCGGTCTATGATTTCCGCAGACCGGACAGGGTTTCAAAGGAGCAGCTTCGTTCTATCCGCAACCTGCATGATAAGTTTGCGCGCAACTTTTCGTCCTCTCTGTCAAACTTTCTCAGAACTATCACTGATATAACTCTGGTGAGTGTGGATCAGATGACATACGGCGAGTTTCTTATGTCTCTTCCCGATCCCACCAGTTTCAACATTATAAGCATGATACCGATGGAGGGGAATGCTGTTCTTGAGATAAATCCTTCGCTGGTTTTCCCCATAGTCGACAAGCTTCTGGGCGGCCCCGGGCAGCCTTTGTTTCAGACCCGTGAGCTCACTAGTCTGGAGCAGCATATCATAGAAGGGATCATAACGCTGATTCTGAAGGATCTGGAGGAAGTTTGGCGGCAGATTGTCCAGAACATCCGCTTCAAGAAGGAACTGAGCGAGAACAGCCCGCACATAATACAGATTGTGGCGCAGAACGAGGTTGTTATCCTTGTGGTGTTTGAGATAAAGTTCGGCGAGGCGACGGGGATGATGAACCTCTGTATTCCTGCCATAGTTCTTGAGCCCGTTCTCGGCAAAATCAGCAGTCAGGACTGGCTTATCGGCGCCAAGAAGGGACGTTTCGGCGATAATGAAAAGCACATCCTTGAGATGCTTGGTGAAATAAAGATTCCGCTTCGTGCTGCCATAGGTCATACTACCCTTACCATTGAAGAGATAATGAATCTTCAGGAGGGAGATCTGGTCATGATGGACGCCAAGTCGGGAACCCCCGCAAATATCCACGTGAACAACAAGAAGAAATTTTACGGTCATATAGGTACGCTGGGCGTGCGCAAGGCTGTCAGAATAAATGAAATAATAACGGATGAAGGTAATGAGGAAAGAACTGGATAAAGGCAAGTACGCCGCTTTTACTGGAGTTATAACAGACATGTTTGCCTCAACCTTCGGCAGCATGTTTGATAAAGAGATAAGCATATCTCTCTCGGATGCCTATGCAGGCAGCGCTGAGGAACTCATGTACGGCTACGAGGCGCAGACGGCTGTTCCGGTGACTGAGGAAAAGTCGGGCTTTGACGCGGGGCTGTTTTTCTACACCAAGGATATAACCATGCTCGCCGCACTGATGCTGATGATGGATTCCGAAGGCACAGACGAACTCGGAGAGGACGACCCTGATGCCGTAAAAGAGCTCTGCCAGCAGCTTCTTGCGTCTGTAACCGTTCCCATTGAGGAAAGGCTTGGAAAAAAAGTCAGCTTTAAGGTTGACGATGTACTTAAGAACGAGAATTCCGCTCTCTTCCAGTCTGAGAGCTATTTTATAGCCGATATGAAGTTCACTATCGGCGAGCGTAAGACCGCAATGCGTTTTTTCATGGATGAGGATCTGCTTTCCCTTTTCTCAGGGAAGAGCGGAAGCTCCGGCAGCGGCGCATCGGATGAAGAGCCTGACTTTGCCACGGCCTTTACTTTTCCCGATGACCCGGACGACAGAACGGGCGACTCCATGGGCTCCATAGGCGGCGGAATCTCCGGCGGACAGAACATGGACATGCTGCTGGACATCGATGTTCCGGTAAGTGTTAAAATGGGCTCTACAAGGATGTTTCTTAAGGATATACTTACTATGGGATCCGGAAACATAGTGGAGCTCGACGAATCGGCGGATGAGTCGGTTGAACTTGTTGTTAACAATAAGGTAATAGCCCGCGGCGAAGTCGTAATTGTTGACGGCTACTTCGGTTTCCGCATCAAGGAAATCGTAAGCAGGGCAGAGAGATTGAAGAAATTAAAGGATTGACATTGGTGTTATAATATAAATAATATGCTATTATGACATCTCAAGGCGGAGGATTGAATGGCTCATCATCACGTTGTAATAACAGTGGACGACTCTTCCACTATGAGAAGGATAATTAAAAATACTCTTCTCAAGCTTGGCTTCTCAAACATACTGGAAGCCGGGAACGGTGTGGAGGCTCTTGATGTCATGGCGAAAAACAAAGTTGATGTTGTTATTACCGACTGGAATATGCCGGAAATGGACGGTCTTACTTTTGTTAAAACTCTGAGATCCAAAGAAGAGTACAAAACAATGCCGATTCTTATGGTAACAACCGAGGCTGCCAAGGAAGACATTCTCACCGCACTCAGAAGCGGTGTAAACAACTATGTGGTAAAACCCTTTACCCCTGATACGCTTAAAGAGAAGATAGACAAACTTCTGGGTCTGTGATTATGAACAATTTTAAGGACGTTAATGAGCTTCTTGATATTGCAAGAAACATCAGTAACGGAAACTACGACGTTGTAGGAATAGACGTCAATCCCGAGAGCGAACTCTTTCATATCGCGGAATATTTCAGCAGGGCGGTCAAAAAGTTGCAGACCGTCAGCAGCGCTGTTGAAGATGCCTATGAAGATCTGCCCGGTTTCGAGAGCATTCTTCACAGTGTGATACATGATTCAAAGGAAGCTTCCGAAAACGTTCTTGAATGTGTGGACAAAATCAACTTCAACATAGACGATATTAAAGAAAATCTCGGCAGCCTGAAAAAATACGTCGAAGACGGCGATTTCAGCAAAATAAACGGTATCCTTGACCGTCTGAGAGATAAAGGCACCGCCGGACAGGATGTCAGTTTCGATATAATATCTTCCCTCGAATTTCAGGACATAACCAAGCAGAAAATCGATAAACTTATTAAGATCATATACGATCTTCAGGAAAGGCTTACCCACCTCGTGCTCATGCTCGGGGTTAAAGATAGAAAAATTGATGTTGAAACCCTTGAGAAACTTAAGGCAAAAGACGGTATAATGGAGAACCAGAATCTCGTCGACGAGCTGCTCAAGGAGTTCGGTATATAAATATTCGGCTGTTTTGCGAGACAGGGCACATGGATGTGCCTGCGGAGTGCGTACCGGAACGTATGTGAGGAACGCATAACGGAGCGAGAGCAGCAAGAAGCTTGGCTTCGTCGGCTGCGAGTGAGAAAAAAATGCAGGACGCAGTTTTTTTAGAACTATCATCAGACGGAGTTCGGTATATAAATATTCGGCTGTTTTGCGAGACAGGCTAAATGTGCTTGCGTAACTTTCGACTGTAAATTGTCTTGAAGTAATTTTCCCGGCAGTTATCTTACTTTCAGACACAAAATGCCTCCCCTTTCGGCGGCGGTTATAACGGGTAAACATTAAGGAGGTTCCTATATGGACGGCATCGGCGACATGCAGGATCTTGTACAGGATTTTATTCTTGAAACAGATGAAATTATAGAAAGTCTCGACCATGACCTTGTTGAGCTTGAGAACAGCAAAAATGATCTCGACCTCCTTAACAAGATTTTCCGCGCTGCCCACACCATGAAGGGAGCCTCGTCCTTCCTCGGGTTTGACAAAATGGCGAATCTTACCCACCACGCTGAAGAGATTCTCAACAAACTCCGTAAAAACGAAATGCGGGTCAACGCTGTTATCATGGATATTCTCCTTGAATTTGTGGATGTGACCAAGCATATTCTCGCCGATATAAAAGCGGGAAAAAACACTGCAAAAATAGATGAGACAGTTAAAAAACTCAAACTTGCCAATGAGGGCAACTTTGACGAAATAGACGGTACCGCCGAAGGGAAGACATCCGCTCCCGCCCCTTCCGGCAAACGTGCCGACAATGACGTAAATCAGGTCAAAAAAGCCGCTATGTCCATAGAGCAGACTATCCGTGTGGATGTCTCAAGACTTGACTCACTCATGAACCTTGTGGGTGAGCTTGTTCTCAGCAGAAACAGAATAGGTCAGATCTCCGGCGAGCTTGAAAAGAAATTTGAAGGCGAATTCCTTATTGAACAGCTCATGGAAACCACCTCCCAGATAGGACTCATCACAACCGAGCTTCAGCTTGCGGTGATGAAGACAAGAATGGTACCCATCGGCAAAGTCTTCAACAAGTTTCCCCGCATGGTGCGTGACCTCTCCAGAGAGAAAAACAAGGAGATTGAGCTTGTCATCACCGGTGAGGAAACAGAGCTTGACAAGTCCGTCGTGGAAGAGATAGGCGATCCGCTTATCCACATGATCAGAAACGCCGTTGACCACGGTGTTGAGGGTCCTGACGAGAGAAGAAAGGCGGGTAAGCCGATTAAGGGCACAGTCCACCTCTCCGCTTACCATGAGGGCAACCACATAGTGGTTGAAATCAGGGACGACGGTAAAGGTATGGATCCTGCCAAGCTCAAGAAGAAAGCCGTGGAAAAGGGAGTAATTACCGCTGAGGAAGCGAAAAACCTTGATAACGAGGGCGCTTTCAACCTTATTTTCAAACCCGGCTTCTCCACTGCGGAAAAAATCACCAGCATTTCCGGACGCGGCGTGGGGATGGACGTTGTCAAAACAAACATTGAAAAACTTAACGGTATCATAAATATAGAATCAGAACTCGGACACGGGACACGCTTCCGCCTTAAACTTCCTCTTACGCTTGCCATTATTCAGGCTTTGCTTGTGGATGTTTCAGGAGAGACATTCGCTATTCCCCTTGTTTCGGTTGTTGAGACTGTGCGCATTAACCTCAAGGAAGTTCACAACTTTGAGGGCAGAGAGGTTCTTAAACTCAGGGATTCAGTTCTCAGCCTTCTCCGCCTTGACGAAATATATGAGCTTGAAGGCTCATACAAGGACGACATATACGTTGTCGTTGTCGGTCTCGCGGAGAAGAAGCTCGGCTTCATAGTCGACAAGCTTGTCGGGCAGGAAGAGATAGTTATCAAGTCCTTGGGTGAATATCTCGGCGGCAATGCAGGCATAGCCGGAGCCACAATCATGGGCGACGGACGTGTCAGGCTTATCATTGACGTGGCGGGTGTTATTGATATAGCAGGTAAAATGCCCAGACGCTCACGGAAAAAGAAAAAAACCGGAGCGGTTAAGAAAAACACGAACAGCGTGAATGTTCTCGTTGTGGATGATTCCGCCACTGACAGGAAGATAATGAACCGCCTCCTCACTTCCACCGGATGGATAAATGTCGATGAGGTCTCAGCAGGAAGGGATGCCCTCAAATACCTTGAAAGCAACGACCCCGACATCATCGTTACTGACATAATGATGCCGGATCTGGACGGATATGACCTGTCCAGAGCGATAAGGGAAAGAGGCTATGAGAAACCTATTATTGCGGTTTCGGGCAGATCCGAAGTTACGGACAGGAAGAAAGTGAGCGCCGCAGGCATAAACGCTTTCCTTCTTAAGCCATTGAACCTGCAAACAATGCTTGATAAGATAGATGAGCTCCTTGCCCAGAAAGCTGCTCATTAGTATTACGGCGCTTCTCCTGTTCGCGGGGGAAGCGCACTCCGCTGTATATATCTACGAGGTTACAACCGTGAGCCGCCGCTTTCAGACCGCCTCCATGCTCGGTCCGAAAGCTTTTCTGTTTCATAACGGCGGAAGCGATATAATCAAGAATCTAAAAGTTGTTCAGAAATATCCCGGAAATGATTTCAATAAAGCGCTGGAGGAAAACAGACTTGGGAATGCAAACTACCGTCCGCTTCTTTATGAAAATCCTCCTGCCGATTCTAATTATATCCGTTTTATCTGGTGGCGCTGAGAAAGCCGCCGCCGACGGGCGCAAGCTTTTCCTCATTCACATAACCCGGGAAGGGAGTTCGGCTGTTACCACAATGCACGTCCGTGCGGAGGATATAGAAGAGGCTCGCAGCCAGATCGTTCTCAACGGCTGGAAGCTGATCAGGATAGAGGAAAAAGAGCTCCCCGAGCCCTCCGCAGATCATAAATTCCGCTACACGGGAGACAACAGTAAATTCCCGGCAGGAACCGTGCGTGATAAAACATTAACAGCACAAACCCTGCCGGTACAGCAGGCTGATTCTCTCGGTTCTTCTCTGCCCGCAGGTTCGCCTGCGCTTCTCATTGATGATAACTACACTTATATAGGCACATTGTATTTCAGCATAGGCGAGTTTCAGGCGGAGGTTCCGGCTGAGCTCGGCGCAAAAATTTCATCTCTCAGCAATTCCGGTGAATACCTTATTCTGGGGCACACAGACACCCTGCGGGTCATGGATAACAACCGTTTTGACAGCAACTTCGACCTTGCCCGCAAAAGGGCGGAATACCTTAAATCTGTTCTGGTCTCAGACGGAATCTCTTCCGTTAACATAGCCGCTAACGGGATGGGCACGCTCATGCCCGCTGCGGAAAATATGAGAGACGGTCAGCCCATGAACAGGAGAGCGGATCTTTATGAGCGAAGATGACAACATAAAGTACGAGGATTTTTATAACATCAGTCTCAAAAATTTTTATGAGATGGTAACGGAAATCCTCCACGACTTTCATTTTGCGGTGCACAGGTCGGTTTTCGACGGTCAGGGCAAGCGGCGCATAGAAATATGGCGTTCATCAAAAGACGAAAACGACAATGCCCTTGTCTGGCTTGAGGTTATTGACGGGGAAAAAGATATAGACCCATATATCAGCACGGATGTTCTGCGCACTATGAACGAAGAAAACGTGATTAAGCTGTTCTTCTTCACCAACGGTTCTCTGGAAAAGAAGGAGAAGGAAGTTCTGGACGGCAGGGAACATTATATTTTCACTCCGACAGATATAATGGAAACCATAAACGCCCTTGATAAAAAGAAGAAATACAAACACCAGAAAAAAAGAAAGCCTAAAGGGGTTCCCAGCGGGTATACCGTTCTGAAAAATTATCTTAAAAACAGGCAGACAGAACGCGGGCTGGTAACTGTTCCCACAAGCAAAGTGACAATGATTGCCGAAAAATATACCAAAATGGCAAGGAGTATTCTTGATGAAGTCGACCGCATGGAAGACATCAACAACATCACTCCGGATATAAGAGACAAGTTCAAGAAGATTCAGCATGATATTCTGCCTGAGGTTCTGAAGGTTTCCGTTTTCAACTTCACAGATAAATTTACCGATGTTAAGACCAGACTTTTTTCCCTTTTGCAGTATCTGCTGATTTATATCGGCGCTGTGATCGAATACGAATCCGAAGACGAAATGAAGCGCAGCCGTGAGCAGGTGGAACTTGAACTTCAGTATCTTGAGGGTCTGGAAACCTCAGTGGACGAGTACAAGGTAACTCTGATGGAGAGGGCTCAGAAAATCGCGTGGAAGCTTCTTTATATGTCCATAGCGGTAATAGTCTTTTTCGGCTCCTTCTTCCTTCTTATGATGAACGAGAAGTAAAAATTTATCTTAGATGTTTATAATGATAGTGAATTTTGTTATAAGAATATTGAACTGCGGCTTGCGGTCTGAAAGGAAAAGCCTGAAAATTCCTGATAAGAGTGGTATTCTTTGTTAACTTTGACTGCTCATTATACTATAATCAGGCTAACTGACTGCGGCGGCTTTGCGGAAAATAAAAAAACACGGCTGGAATAGATGGAGTTTAATCAGGAAATTCTCAACTACATGAACGAAATAGTCATGGTAGTTAATGACAGGTATGAAATCATGTTCTGCAGCACCCCCATGAAGAATTTAACGGGGAAGCCTGCTGACAGGCTGATAGGCAAGAAATGCCACCTTGTCATATTCAACAGGCTGGAGCCCTGCCCCAACTGTCAGCTTGAGATTCTGAAAAACGGCAAAATGGCTGTGGACATAGAGCATGACACCATAACGCACAGGGGCTTCCGCAAGCTGCTTTCCTCCAAATTCCAGAAGCTCTCGGACGGTATGTACGCCGAGATCATGGATGACATCACAAGCACAAAAAAGCTTATAGACAAGCTTACACACCATACAAAGGAGCTTAAGGCGTCCAACGTGATCCTGAATCTTCGCCGCAAGGAGACGGAGAAGGAACACAAATTCATAATGAACACTGTCAACTCCCTTAATGAAGGCGTTATGGTGGTAAACCCCGATCTCTCAGTTAACATTGCCAACCAGAATCTGATCGAAATGTCCAGACAGAGGGACACGGACAGCAGACCCGAAAAATGCTACGAGATGTACGGCTACACAGAGCAGTGCAGGGACTGCCCCATGCTGGACAAAAAAATCACCCGCTCATTCAGGGAAGCCTTCGGAAAAAAGCTCACTGTGAACTTCAACCGTTTTGATCAGTACATTGTAGAGAGCATAAGAGACACAACAAAAGAGCTTAAGCTCATTGATGAGATAAAGAGCCAGCAGGCAATCCTTGAGGAGAAGCAGAGGCAGATGTCGCTTCTGAACAAGGATCTTCTTCGTATGAACGAAAGGCTCAAGGAAGCACAGAGAATAATCGATGAGGAACTCAGGCAGGTGGGCGAGATACAGGCGAGCCTTCTTCCCGAGGTTCTGCCAGCCATAAAAGGTTATGATTTCGGTGCTTTTTACACCCCTGCCGAGCATGCCGGCGGCGATTATTACGACTGTATAGAGATGAGCAACGGTTACTGGGGTCTGGGTGTTGCGGATGTTTCCGGGCACGGAATCCCCGCATCTGTTATAATGGCTATAACAAGAGCTATAATGAGGTCGTACACCTACGACATAGTGGCTTCTTCCGAAGCGCTTGCGATGGTGAACGAAATCCTCTGCGACAATATACACACAAATGACTTCGTTACTATGTTTTATGTGGTGCTGGACTCAAAGTCCGGCAAATGCAATTTCGCCAGTGCGGGACACAACCCCATGCTGTTTTATGACAAATCTGAGATGCTTGTCCGCAAAGTTACGGCGCAGGGGCTTTTCCTAGGCGCTTTTGACAGTGTGGAGTACGATCAGGGCGGATTTGAGATAGACTCAGGCGATATTGTGTTCATGTACACAGACGGACTGAACGAAGCCATGAATGCGCAAAGGGAACAGTACGGCTATGACAGGCTGATTTCAAAAATAATGATGTTCAGCGAACTGCCCGTGAGCGAGATGATTATAAACATTATGGATGATGTTAAACTCTTCGCCGACGGAATGCCGTTCGAGGACGATATAACCATACTGGCATTCAAAAAGATTTAGGAGGCAGCAATGTTCGACGTTCAGGGTAAAAACGGCAAGCAGGTAGTCTACATCAAAGGCGAAGTAAACGCTCAGACAGGCGGGGAACTGAAGAAGAAAGTACTTGATATGTTCGCATCACACAATGCAGCGGTGCTCTCATTCAAGGGCGTTGTGTATATGAACAGCTCCGGACTGAGGGAGATAATCGACCTGCTTAAAAACGCCAATAAAATGAAAAAGGAACTAGGACTCTGCGAAATGTCCTCCGACATAAGGGAAATGTTCGCTTTCACCGGTCTTGATAAAGTCTTTAAAATTTACGAAACAGAGGCGCAGGCGCTGGGGTAGGAAATGAGCGTTGAACTCACCAGAAATAAAGACACTCTCCGTGTTGTCATCGGCGCAGAAAGCCACGTGGAAGGACTTAATGAGGGTCTGGCGGCTGTAAGGAATGAAGCTGGAATCTATAAAGTGATTCTTGATCTGAAAAACTGCTTTTTTTTACAGAGCAAGTCTCTGGCGACCATACTCGCATTTAAGAAAGAGGTTCAGAAAAATAAAGCGGAACTTCTCCTTGTCAATGTGAGCGAAGAGGTTCACCAGCTTTTTGAAATGACAAATCTTCTGCCGCTGTTCAATATCTCTCAGGATTACACCTCGTTTTCTGCTGATGAGCTTCTGGCGAAGTTTTTGGATCCCGAAGAGGCGGACAGGGTGTCCGACTACATAGCGGAAAACTATACTGATGAAATAAAGGCAAGGCTTTACGATGTGCTTGAAGGCAGCGACCCGCTGCTCAAGGAATATGCTGTGCTTACAATCGGCAAGGCGCATGACTATGACGCGGCGGCAAAGATCAAGGAATGCCTCGACAGCGATTCCGGATCGGTAGTCCGCGCGGCAATCCTTGTTATAGGCTGGTTCGGAGAACTCTCGGTTAAGGAAAGGCTGTACGAGTTCCTGAAAAGCACCGTCAGCGATGTGGCGGAAGCGGCAGCAGGTTCCATCGCCCTGCTTGCGGACGATACGGACGCAGAGAAGATAGGCATGCTTCTTAAGTCCGACAGTCCGCGTCTGCGTATTGTCGCGTCTCAGGCTCTTTCTCTTATAAACGATTCTCAGAGCTATACGATCCTTCTGGAGCACCTTAAAGCGGAGAAGAATGAGGATGTACGCGCGTTTACGGTAAAAAGCCTCGCCGGCTTCAACAAGCCCGGGGTTGCGGATATTCTTCTCGCCGGTTTTGATGATGAGTCTCTGAAGGTCAGGGAAGCTTCCGCCGGCGGTCTTGTGCGCATCAAGGCGAAGGATAAAATTGAAGAGATTCTGAAAAGGATTACAGATAAGGATAGTTGGGTGGGTTATTTCGCCGTGAAGGCGCTGGGCGAAATGCACAGTGAAATCAGCGCGGAAAAACTTATAGAGGCTTATGCTGAAGTTGAGGAGAATGTCCGCCTTGCCATAATTGAGGCTCTGGGCAAAATAAAGTATGACTCCTCAGTTTTTCTTCAGGGGCTCATTAAGGATGATAATGAGGATGTCCGTAAGGAGGTTCTCGGTTCACTGATGAAAATCAAACCCGATGCGGCTGCGCAAACCGCCGCCAAGCTTGTTGTTTCTGATGAAAGCTGGCTTGTGCGCTTTAAGGCGGTTGAGATTCTGGACACGATCAGACCCACAGGCTATAAAGATGTTCTTCGCAGCAGGCTGACAGCGGAAGAGAATAAATATGTCCGTGAAAAGATTCAGAATATACTGGAAGTGCTATGATTCAAATCGGAACGATCAAAATAAAAGATGACGAGTTTGTTGAGCTGAAGGACATCATCTACAACAGTTCCGCAATATCTTTTTCGGACAGCAAAAAGTATCTTCTGGAGAACAGGCTCACGAAAAGGCTTCAGGAACTGAATTTCAACAGCTTCAAAGACTACATCTATTACCTTAAGTATAACGTTAAGAAGAAGGAGGAGATGGAAATCCTCCTTAATCTGGTGACAATAAACGAAACCTATTTCCTCCGTGAAAGGGCTCAGATGGATTACATGATAAAAACCGTAATCCCGGAGCTTCAGGCGAAAGGCAAAAGAAGTATCAGGATATGGTCTTCCGCCAGTTCTTCCGGTGAGGAAGCTTATTCGATGGCAATCCTGCTTAATGAGGCGGGACTGCTGAATAGGATGAGTATTGAGATATACGCCTCGGACATAAATACCGAAGTGCTGGAAACGGCAAAGCAGGGCATATACCGCAGTGTGTCTTTCAGAGGCGTGCCGCCGCAGATAGTGGATAAATATTTCACCAAGGACGGTTTCTCCTTTAAGCTTGATCCGCTTATAGCTTCTCAGGTTAAGTTTTTTCAGGGGAATCTGCTGAGTCCGCTGGTCGCCTCCAAGTTCGGCAAGGCGGATATTATTTTCTGTCGGAACGTGCTGATATATTTTGATATGGAGGCTAAGATCAAGGTGATCGAAACTTTCCATAAAACGTTGAACGACCCGGGCTATCTGTTCCTCGGACACTCTGAAACCCTGAACAAGATAAGCGATAAATTCCAAATGAAGAACTTCGGCGGCGGCATAGTCTACCTGAAATAGGCAAGTTCTAAGATGGGGCGTGCCCAAGCGTGTACAGCAAACCGACAGGATGTGCGGTTTGCTGTTGTTGTTATACAGTTCCATGGAAGGAACTGCGCCGTGCGCAGCGAAGCCGAACGAGGTTCGGCGCGAGCGTGTACTGCAAACCGACAGGATATGCTGTTTGCTGTTGTTGTTATACAGTTCCATGGAAGGAACTGCGCCGTGCGCAGCGAAGCCGAACGAGGTTCGGCGCGAGCGTGTACAGCAAACCGACAGGATATGCTGTTTGCTGTTGTTGTTATACAGTTCCATGGAAGGAACTGCGCCGTGCGCAGCGAAGCCGAACGAGGTTCGGCGCGAGCGTGTACAGCAAACCGACAGGATGTGCTGCTTGCTGTTGTTGTTATACAGTTCCATGGAAGGAACTGCGCCGTGCGCAGCGAAGCCGAACGAGGTTCGGCGCGAGCGTGTACTGCAAACCGACAGGATATGCTGTTTGCTGTTGTTGTTATACAGTTCCATGGAAGGAACTGCGCCGTGCGCAGCGAAGCCGAACGAGGTTCGGCGCGAGCGTGTACAGCAAACCGACAGGATGTGCGGTTTGCTGTTGTTGTTATGACAACACAAATAAGTATTCCGCTGGCACTTCGCCGCTTATCAGCCTAACTTATATAATATGAGTTTGTGCCGATAAGCAGATTAAGGCACACTTCAGCGGATATTATATTTGTCCGCCTGTGGCTTGTACGGAAATCCCTCACAGTGTGATGCTTTTCGTCATTAAGTCGGAGGTAATTGTATGGCTCCCGGTCCGATAGATGTTCAGGTCATAATGAATAAAACCCCCATCACCGAAAAGGTGCAGGAGGTTATGGAAAGAAATGCCGAACAGCGGCATGCTCATCTCGCTGCGGAAATGACAAAGCAGAATGAACAGAATGCCCGTTCGGTCACAAATGTGCCCCGCTCCGAAAACCCCAATATTGACGAAAGAAACCGTAAAAAGCGTGAAAAAGATAAAAAGCGGCGTAAAACTCCTCCTGAAAGTAATTCGGGGCACTTAATAGACATAGAGGCATAATACGTGATAGTCCGCGCAAGACTCAGCATTATATATCCTGATGATATAAGAACAGTTTACGGTCAGATCGCGTCCAAGGCTCCCCTTGTTTTGCAGCTTGCCTCATATTCTCCCGCACTGGTGGCGGACTGCCTTGAGATGACGCTTCAGTGGCATGAGGCCGGTTCGTCAAAATGTGTTCAGGTTGAGTTTCTGAAAGCCGAGGGCGCCCAGCTTTTCCTCAAAGTCGTGAAAGACCTGCGCGGAAGAGCCGAGTGCGCCCACAGGGTTGAGTATAAGGGCTTTTTCGATATAAAAAGGATAACCGCAGACGAGTACGCTTCCTGCGCCCGCAACGCGGAGAGGAATAATGCGGCAAATAAAAACAGCATAGTAAACAAAATCCAGTCGGTCATTCCGAACGAAACGGTAAGTAATCAGCACCTTTTCCGGCTGCTCATGGAAATGGACTCCAAGCTGGAGCGGCTTGTTTATCTTGCTGAGACTGACGGCATAGAGAAAGATTTTCAGACGGTAAAAGCCCTGTACATCAGCAGTGAGGGCTGTGGATTTTTCACCGACGAAAGTTTGAAGATAGGCGAACTGTTTTTTCTGGAAGCCAGATCCTTTGATACGGGCGGAAGACTCCGCTTTTCCGCTGTGGGCAAGGTCGCAGGCGGACGCAAAACCAAGCTGGGGATCCTTGCGGATCTGGAGTTCAGTGATATGGAAGAGGCTGTGAAGGAAAACATTATAAGATACGTTTTCGAGAAGGACAGGGAGCTGCTGAAAGAGGCGAGGGATAAATGACAAACTCAACCCTGATGATCATAACATACATTGTTCTGCTTGTCTTGGTACTGGTCATCGCCGCCCTTGCCGCCAAGGTGCGCAAGCTGGAAAAAAGGCTTATAGAGGTTACCCCCTCTGATCTGTATCCGTTCATTGAGGAGCTCAGGGAGCTTGTAATAGAAAGCGAGCATATAGCATCAAGACTGGAAAACTCCATAAAAGAAAGGGAAAGCGTGCTGGAAGACCTCACAGTGCTTGCAGATTCTAAGCTTGCCGACTACGGCAGGGCGACGGAAAAGGCAAAACAGGAGAAAACCCTTAAGGAAAAAATAAGGGAGCTCGCCGAAGACGGAATGCCTGATTCTGACATAGCAAGAAAGCTGGGCATCTCCACAACGGAGGTTAAGATAGTGCGCAGCATGGGCGCATGAAGATAGGTTCCGGACAGCTCGGCTTCACTGACCAGAGCGGAAAACTCCTTGAACTGATGGAGGGCGAAAAACTAGGCGGTTCCGTTGTGCGCAGAATGAACAACGGTATGTATCTCATAAATCTCAAAGGGCGTCAGGTAACAGCAACGCTGGATACGGAGCTGGGAGACAGCACACGCTTCCGTGCTCAGGTTGTCCGCAGCGGGTCACAGGTTGAGCTTAAAATAATCAGAAATTTTGAGGACGGCTTCAACTCGGCGCTTGTCAAGCCTGCTCCGGCGCAGTCCGGTGTGCAGACTGAGGATGGTGCCGACGCGGTGATCTTCCGCCTGCTGAAGGGCACAATCTCCGGCGCGAAGGAAGGGGATACGCTGAATCTCAATATTGTCCGCACAATGGCGGACGGTCTGAAGCTTCTGGACGCGGGCGGCTATCTCTTCAAAGCGGACATAGGGCAGACTGTTCTCAACACTCTTAAGGCGCAGATAATCAAGACAGATCCTTTTCTGGAGCTAATGGTGATGAAGACTCCCATAGAAAACCTTGATCCTCTTGCGGTTAAGACTGAAGTGGGGAAGTTCGACTTTGCGGCACTGCTGAAAAACACTGGCAAATTCTCAAGCCTGAGCCTGCTTGACCTCACTCCGGATGATATAAAGGCGGCGATCAGGAATAGCGGCATATTCTTTGAGAATAAGCTGGCGAACGGGGAGCAGGTGTCGGGGGATGAGAAGTTCCGTGCGTATACGGAGGGAGATGTACCCGCAAGAGAGACAGTGACAAGGCTCCAGCTCGTCAACGTTCTCATGGCGGACGGACTCGTCAGTTATCTGAAAACCAAGGACGAAGATGTGAGCGATGCCCTTGTCAGGTATAAAAAAGATGACAAGGGGGACGGAATAATGTATATCTCCCTTGAATTCAGCAAAATAGGGAAAACATTCATAATCGCGAGACAAATAAGGGATGTTTTTGATATACTGGTGAAAAGCGAAGCCGATATTTCCGAGCTGCTTAAAAGTATAGATGTTGAGAACGCGCTGATCCGCTGGAAAAAATATGAACCAAAGGATGAGGCGGTTTTTGAAGTTAAAAAAGACACAGCACAGCATTTAGGAGGTTTTGACGCCACTGCATGAAAGAAAAAATGATTGAAACGCTTTCTTATATGAATATTCCGCTGGAAGGTCTGATTAAGGCGGGTGTGATTCTGCTCTTTGTTTTCCTTGCTTACGCTGTACCGAGATTTTTCATACTGAGGCTTATTTATGCCGCTGTCAAGCGCAGCTCAGTGGGCTGGGATGATGTTCTCCTTAAACATAAAGTGTTTAATATAATTTTCACACTGCCTCCCGTGTTTGTGGTCCATTACGGCATGCAGTTTTTTCCGGCTGTGGAGGTTCCTCTCCTCCGTCTGCTGAATGTTTATATAACAGTGATGGTCGTGGTATTCGGCAGAAGGCTTCTGCGCTCCGCCGCAGAGGTTTATGAGCAGTTCCCCGTCGCCGTTACCAGACCCATAAAAGGCTATGTGCAGCTTGTTGAGATATTTTTGTTTATCATGGGAGCGATTCTCGTAGTCTGCTTCTTCCTCGGCAAGTCTCCTTGGGCAATACTGAGCGGTATAGGCGCCATGACCGCCATACTCATGCTGGTGTTCAAGGACACGATCATGAACTTTGTTGCGAGTCTGCTGATTATCTTCAATGATCTTGTCCACGTCGGCGACTGGATAGAAGTGCCCGGAACAGGAGCGGACGGCACCGTCACGGAGATGGCTCTGCATACGGTCAAGGTACAGAATTTCGACAATACCATAGTCACCATACCCACTCACAAGCTGATTGACGGCTCCTTCAGAAACTGGAGAGGGATGCAGCAGTCCGGCGGAAGAAGGATAAGGCGTTCTATCCTGATAGATCAAAAAAGCATCCGTTTTTTAACAGATGAGGATATTAAAAGACTCGGCGAGGTCGAAGTTCTCAATGAATACCTCAGCCGTAAGCTGAAGGAAATTGACAAAGCGAATGAGGGCATTGTAGGGAAAAGCATTGTGAACGGCAGGCACCTCACAAATATAGGCACATTAAGAGCTTACATGCTTGAATATCTCAGACAAAAAAAAGAGATAGACAAGAGCATGACCTTTCTGGTAAGACAATTGGCGCCGACTCCCGAAGGGCTGCCCCTTGAGGTTTATGTATTTTCCAATGATATAAACTGGGTTAACTACGAGGGGATCCAGTCGGACATTTTCGATCATCTGCTTGCTGCTGTTCATGAATTTGATTTACGGATATTTCAGAATCCCGGCAGCTACGACATCTCTGATTTAGCAGATAAACTAAGTATTAAACAGGTTAACGGCTGATTAAGGCGAGCAGTAATTATTTTTTTCAATAACAAAGAAAAAACTTGTTTTGTTTATAACGATATTTTATATTCTTTCAAACGTTAGCCTGTTATTATAAGAATAAACGTTGTATCTGTGCGGTTTCGCACACTATATGTTTCATTAGCCCGATTATGGGTTCTTAAAGGAGTATTTTATGGTTTATAAACCGGATGTAAAACCTGTCCAGTCAGTTTATCATGCGCTTCAGCTTTTTGAAGTGTTCAGGACTGCGGAAAATAAAGACGAGTTCGGCGTTACCGAACTCAGCAAGTCGCTTGGACTGCACAAAAACAATGTGTTCAGACTGCTTGCCACTCTCGCCTCCAGAGGCTACATAGAGCAGAACTTCAACACTGAGAACTACCGTCTCGGCATCGGGATATTCAACCTCGGGCAGAAGTTTGTGAGCAAACTCGGCATACTCAAGCTTTCCAGACCATTTATGGAAAAGATAGTGGCAGAGGTGAACGAATCGGTTTACATAGGAATACTCCGTGAAGGGAATGTAATCTATCTGGATATAGTTGAGACGAATCTTCCCGTCAGGGTGGTTTCCCGTGTGGGCAAGGATGTTCCCGCCTACTGCACTGCGATAGGAAAGGTTCAGCTCGCGTACTCATCTGAAGAAGAGATTAATAAAATATACATGGGCGCAAGACTTAAAAGATACACCGACAGCACAATCACGTCTCTGCCTATCCTTAAAAAAGAGCTTAAAGGGGTCGCAGAAGACGACTACGCTCTGGATAATCAGGAGTTTGAGGAGAGAGTGCGCTGCGTAGCTGTTCCTGTTAAGGATTATCTGGGAATACCGGTCGCGGCTCTCAGCGTTACCGGTCCTGCATGCCGCATGACGGATGAAAGGCTGATGAACCAGATTCTTCCTGTTGCCAGAAAATATGCCCGTGAGATAAGCAAGCGCTTAGGTTACCACGAATAGAAAATATCTGAGCCCCGCTTCGGCGGGGCTTGAATGTGTTTACAAAGGAATAAAAACCTGAGACTGCCGCGTCGCTTTGCTCCTCGCAGTGACGCAATTTCCTGTCATTGCGAACAACGTGAAGCAATCTCATCTATCCGTAATATCAGATTCCGAATTTATCATCAGTCTGAGCCCCGTTTCATCGGGGGCTTTTTAATGTCAGTTGTTGTATTTCGTATCGAATTCCTGATCGCTCATGAGGAGCAGGAATACTGATTCCGCTATTGCTATCAGCCCCGGAATGAATGTCCAGCAGAAGAGCAGATAAACGATCCCCCATCCGGTTCTCCCCAGATAAAACTTATGTATGCCGAATCCGCCCAAAAAGAACGCAAGCAGTGCAGCGGCAAGTCGGTTTCTCCCTTTCTGCGGGTATTGCCTCACTCCGCATTTGGGGCATATTTCAGCGTTTCGCCGTATGGTTTCCCCGCACTCGGCGCAGTATTTCGTATCGTATGACATATTATCCTCCGCACCAATTATACTACTGTCATAATGTAATTACATAAAAAAAGCCGCTCCTTTTTTCAAAGAAGCGGCTTTGGAATTCTAAAAATACAGAGGCAGTTAAGCTATGGCTTTAGTCTCTTTTTTTGCCATGAGCAGATAAACTATTGCCGCTGCAACACAAACAGATGAGTAGGTTCCGAAACCTATACCTATGAGAAGAGTAAAGGCGAATCCGTTAATTACCTCACCGCCGAAGAAGTAAAGGGCGATTACAGCAAAGAGTGTTGTGCCTGATGTGATTACTGTTCTGGTCAGCGTCTCATTGAGGCTTCTGTTCAGAACATCCTTAACGGAAAGGGACGAGCCGCCTTCCGCCTTGAGGTTCTCACGTACCCTGTCGAAAACTATAACAGTATCGTTGATTGAATAACCCACGATGGTGAGGATAGCCGCAACTATCGTAAGGTCTATCTCTTTGCCTGTAATGCTAAGTACGCCGAGGGTTATGATAACGTCATGGGCAAGTGCTGCCACAGCGCCGACTGCGTAGATGAGCCTGAAGCGCAGCGCAATGTAGATGAGCATGCCTATGAGAGCGTAGAAAACAGCGTATAAAGCCTTGGTTTTAAGCTGTTCGCCTACCTGCGGACCCACCTGCTCAATACGGACTATTTCAACTTTTTCGCTGTCGAAAGCCTGAACAAGAGCATTCTGTATATCTTTGGAGATAACATCAAGGTTTTTATCCAGCTTTTCCAGACGTATAAGAACATCATCTCCGTCTCCGAAGTTCTGGATTACCGCATCGCCGATTCCAGCGCTGTTTATGGCTTTCCTGATTTCATCAAGGTTCGGATCTTTTTCAAAGTGAGCCTGTATAACAGTGCCGCCGGCGAAGTCGATTCCGTAATTGAAGCCTTTGGAAAGCAGGATTCCGAAGCATAAAACAGTGAGTATTATGCTCACGGTAAAGTAGTACTTGGTGTAGGAGAGAAAGTCTATTTTTGTTCCGGGTTTAATTATCTCAAACATTTCATCCCCCTCCTATATGCTCACGGATTTTGTTTCGTTTCCGCCGAGTACGGTGGCGAAGACGGTTCTGGTGAAGAACAGCGCCGTGAAGAGGGACGCGAGAATACCGATGGAGAGCGTCACCGCGAAGCCTTTTATGGGTCCTGTCCCGAACTGGAAGAGAACCACGGCAGCGATGATTGTTGTTATATTCGAGTCAAGGATTGTTGAAAGGGCTTTTTCATAACCGTATTCAACGGCGTTGAGGGATGTTCTGCCTATTCGGAGTTCCTCCCTGATTCGTTCGTATATAAGAACGTTAGCGTCAACCGACATGGCGAGAGTAAGTATCATGCCCGCTATCCCCGGAAGGGTGAGCGTTGCCTGAAACTGGCTCATTACAGCGAATATCAGCAGGAAGTTGAAAAGTAGAGCCGCATTGGCGATGAGTCCGGACTTTCTGTAGTAAACGCCCATGAATATTATAACTGCCGCTATGCCTGCCAGAGCAGCCTTGAGACCGGAGTTGATGGAGTCCTGACCGAGGGAGGGTCCCACTGTCCTGTTCTCTTCAATGCTCACCGGAGCGGGGAGGCTGCCTGCTCTCAGAACAATGGCTATCTCCTTTGCTTCCTCAAGTGTGCCGATTCCGTCAATGATTGCGCTGCCGCCAGCGATTTTGGATTTGATCACGGGGGCGGAGTAAACGTTGTCGTCAAGCACTATTGCCATTCTTCTGTTTACGTTCTGCCCTGTGACCTCTTCAAACAGCTTGCTTCCTGCGGAATCCAGAGTGAACTGGACAGCGGGAAGGTTGTTCTGCGTGAACGATACGGAGGCGTCAACAAGGTAGTCACCGGTGAGAACAGCCTCTCTTTTTACTACAAAGGGAACGCTGCTCAGCACCTTACCGGTGTTTTTATCTGTAACTTTCTGATAAAGAAGGATAGAGTCAAAGGGTATATTGCCGCTGACCGCATCTTCGGGGTTCACTGTTTCGTTTACGATGTGAAACTTGAGCTGGGCTGTTCTGCCGATGAGGCTGATTGCTCTCTCCGGATCAGTTATGCCCGGAAGCTGAACAACAACCTGATTCTGTCCCTGACGCTGGATAACGGGCTCGGTAACACCGAACTGGTCGATCCTGTTTCTTACAACCTCAAGGGACTGCTCAACGGCGTATTCCTTGATCTGTTTGACAGCGGCATTGTTGAAGCGGTAGCTGAGGATATTGTTGCCGGATGATGCCACAGCTTCGAGGGTGTCGTATCTGTCAGATATGATTTTTTTGACCTTGTCAGCATCATCCGTGTTGTTGAGGGCGATGTTGATTCTGCCTTTATTATCCATCTGCACATAGCCGAAGTTGACCGATTCAGCGGCGAGTTCCTTTCTGATCTTTACAGTAAAGCCTTCAAGTCTTCCTTCAACCGCTTTGTCGGTGTCCACGCCGAGAACGACGTGCATACCGCCCTGAAGATCCAGCCCGAGTTTCATATTCTTGCCGTAAGGCAGAACTGAAATAACAGCCCAGACCGCTACAATCAAAATGATGATCCATCTGGTCCTTAGTTTCATTAGGTTTATTTCTCCCCGGCGGCAGCGGAGGCAACACTTGCCACACCGCTTTTAGCGGATTTGACTTTAACGCCGTCAGCAATTTCAACTATGAAGGTGTTCTGATCGGCGACCCTGTCTATTTTACCGTAGATACCTCCGGCAAGGATAACTTCGTCGCCTGCTTTAAGCGCATCGAGCATTTGAGCGTGTTTTTTCTGTCTTTTCTGCTGAGGTCTGATAAGCAGGAAGTAGAATATCGCAAAAATGAGAATAAGTGGCAGAAGCTGTATTAATGCTCCGCCCTGTCCGGGCTGTGCGTTTGCAGCCAACATAGTACCGTTAAACATTGTCTCCTCCGAAAGTAATTTTATCCAGAATTTCCTTTTTGAAATCCTCAAAGAACCCATTATTTATAGCATTTCTTGCCCGTTTTACAAGAGAAAGATAGAAATGCAGATTGTGGATGGAATTGAGCTTCAGAGCCAGAAGCTCACCTGTTTTATACAGGTGTCTTAAGTACCCGCGGGAGAAGTTCCGGCATGTGTAACAGCCGCATTCAGCGTCCACCGGTTCATCCGAAAGCCTGTACCTAGCCGCTTTTATATGAAGCTTGCCGCTGTTTGTGAAAAGCAGGGCGTTTCGGGCGTTTCTCGTGGGCATCACACAGTCAAACATGTCTATGCCGCGCTCTATTCCGTTCAGCAGATCCTCAGGCGTGCCTACCCCCATCAGATAACGGGGCTTGTCCGCTGGCATATGATCCGTGATGAAGTCCGCAATCTCATACATGGTCGGAATATCTTCCCCGACGCTGAGTCCGCCGATCGCGAACCCTTCAAAGGGAAGGGCGCATATCTGTTCGGCGCTGCGTCTGCGCAGATCGGGGAATACGCCGCCCTGAATTATGCCGAACAGCGCCTGATCGTCTCTTGTTTTAGCCTTGAGACATCTCTCCGCCCAGCGGGTGGTAAGCTCAAGTGACTTCTCCACATATATCTTCTCGCTGGGGTAAGGCACGCACTCGTCGAACGCCATCATTATATCAGCGCCGATCTTCTGCTGTATCTCTATCGACTTCTCCGGTGAAAGAAAAAGTTTGCTTCCATCAAGATGTGAACGGAACTCCACGCCCTCTTCGCCTATTTTGTTAAGCTTGGCGAGGCTGAAAACCTGAAACCCGCCGCTGTCTGTCAATGTGGGCTTATTCCACGAATTAAACTTCGCAAGTCCGCCGAAATGCGCCACTGTGTCTTCTCCCGGGCGGAGGTGGAGGTGGTAGGTATTGCCGAGAATAATCTGTGCGCCTATTTCGTCCAGCTCACGGGGGGCAACCCCCTTCACCGAGCCCACAGTGCCCACGGGCATGAATATAGGCGTCTCTATCTCACCGTGCGGAGTGACTATCCGCCCCGCTCTGGCTTTCGATTTTTCGCTTGTTTTTTCAAGTGTGAATTCAAACATTATATTTCCTGTTCGTAGTTTTTAAAATTTGGATCAGTCTTACCTTATGAACATAGCGTCGCCGTAGCTGAAGAATCTGTATCTTTCTGCCACTGCGTGTGCGTAAGCGTTCAGCATAGACTCCCGTCCTGCGAAGGCGCAGACGAGAACGAACAGCGTCGATTTGGGCAGGTGGAAGTTTGTTATGAGAGCGTCCGCAGCCTTGAAGGAGTAGCCCGGTTTTATAAAAATGTCTGTTTCTCCGCTTCCCGCATGCACTGTGCCGTTTCCGTCAGTGACCGATTCCATGGTGCGCATCGCCGTTGTTCCCACGCAGATAAGTTTCTTTCCGCTTTTCCTGAGACTGTTTATTCTATCCGCCGTTTCACTGCTCACGTGATAGCGCTCGGTGTGCATGCGGTGGTCTTCCAGATGATCCGCCTTCATAGGGCGGAACGTACCTATGCCCACATCAAGGGAAACCTCAAGGATTTCAACACCCTTATTCCGCAGTCCGTTCAGTGTGTCTTCAGTGAAGTGCAGTCCTGCGGTGGGCGCTGCCACTGATTTTGCTTCCTTGGCGTATACCGTCTGATAGCGGATCTTATCCTCTTCGCTGTCATTTCTGCGGATATACGGGGGAAGGGGAACATGCCCCCATCTTTCCATAACCTCTTCCGGTGAGTGGGTGAGGAATCGGATCATGCGGAGCCCGTCATCAAGAAATTTTTCGATTCTGATTACAGCTTCGCCGACAGTTACCTCTGTCCCTTCTTTCACCTTGCCTCCTGTGAGGGCTGTGAAGGAATCTGACGAGGTTTTATTCAGCAGAAAGACTTCCACCCTGCCGCCTGTGGGCTTAAAGCCCTCAAGACGTGCGTTCATCACACGGGTGTTATTGATAACAATGAAATATTCATCGGTGATAAGTTCGGTAATATCCCGGAAAAGCAGATCCTGAACAGAACCCTTCCTGTCGGCGAGAAGCAGGCGTGAAGCGCCCCTTGTCTCAGGAGGATGCTGGGCTATAAGTTCTTCGGGGAGCGGAAAATCGAACAGTTCCGCCGGAGTCTTCATCAAACGTTCCGTCTTATGAATTCCTTAACAGTTTCAGTATCTTTCGGTATGTCGGCAACCTTTCTGGGCAGACCCTCAAGTCTGATTATCCCTGCGGGCTTTTCGGGTGCCTTGCCAGCTGCCTTCATAACCACATCAGGGAACTTCGCCGGATGAGCGGTGGAAAGACATATAACAGGCGATTCGGTTTTGAGTTTAAGTCCTGCCGCCACTCCGCATGCGGTGTGCGGGTCGATTATGTAGCCTGTGCTTTTATAGAAGGAGGCTATGACCGCCTCTGTCTCTTCATTTGCGGCGGAGTATGTGCCGAACTCCTGCTGAACCTTGGCTATGTCCGCTGCGGGGAATTTTATCCCCTTTTCAGTTTTCAGGGTTTTCATAAGCTCTTCAACCTTGGAGGCGTCTTTATCATAGAAGAAATAGAGGTAACGCTCAAAGTTGCTTGCTATCTGTATATCCATTGAGGGGCTGTAAGTCGCCACAACCTCTTTGGCTGTATAATCCCCGTCGTTTATGAAGCGGCTGAGGATATTGTTTTCATTTGTTGCGAGTATAAATTTTTCGACGGGCAGCCCCATGAGTTTTGCGTAATATCCGGCGAATATGTTTCCGAAGTTGCCTGTGGGGACAATGAAGATCGGCTTTCTGCCGTTTTCCGCCGCACGGAACGAACACCAGAAGTAATATACTATCTGCGCCAGAACCCGTGCCCAGTTTATGGAGTTTACAGCGCCGAGTGAGAAGTCATGCTTGAATTTCAGGTCGCCGAAGATCTCTTTGACTATGTCCTGACAGTCGTCAAATGTTCCATCAAGCGCAAGATTGAAAACATTTTCATCAGTGACCGAGGTCATCTGCATCTCCTGAACGGGGCTTACCCTGCCCTTGGGGTGCAGAATGAAGATTCGGATGTTTTTGCGTCCGCGCACACCGTAAATTGCCGCGCTGCCTGTGTCGCCGCTGGTGGCGCCGACTATATTGAGCTTTTCGCCTCTTTCCTCAAGTATGTGTTCAAACAGGTTCCCGAGGAACTGGAGAGCAATGTCCTTGAAGGCAAAGGTCGGGCCGTGGAAAATTTCCGCTATATACAGCCCGCCTTTTCTGACAACGGGGATAACCTCCTCCGTGTCGAAGGCGGCATAGCTTTTCTCAATAATATCTTTCAGCTTCGCGGGCTCAATGTCCGTGGCGAAGCGGCTTATGATCCCGTAAGCAAGCGAGGGATAGTCCAGCGCCGAAAGCTTTGTCAGCTCATCCGCAGTGAATGCGGGAACACTTTCAGGCACAAGCAGACCGCCGTCATCGGCGAGTCCCATCATAACCGCGTCTTTAAAAGAAACAGCGGGAACCTTCCCCCGTGTGCTTACGTATCTCATAATTATTAACCTACAAGCTCAAGTGCTGAGAAGAAGTATGCAATTTCGGTTGCAGCGGTTTCGGGAGCGTCTGAACCGTGAGTGGCGTTGTTGTCGATGTTTTTGCCGAATTCCTTTCTGAGCGTGCCTTCCGCTGCTTCGGCGGGGTTGGTGGCGCCCATAAGGTTTCTCCATTCTTTGATGGCTCCGTCTTTTTCAAGAACCATAACCACACAGGGTCCGCTGCTCATGAAGCTGGTGAGATCATTGAAGAAGGGTCTTGCGCTGTGAACGGCATAGAAGCCCTCTGCCTGTTTCTTTGACATGAATATTTTTTTGATGGCAACTATTTTGAAGCCTTCCTGCTCTATGCGGGCAAGGATTCTACCTGTGAAGCCGGCGGCTGTTGCGTCAGGTTTTACGATTGCGAAAGTTCTTTCCATTTCAGACCTCCATATACTAAAGCAAGCTATATAAACAGATGTGAGGGGAAAAATCAACCGTTTCAGGCGGGATTTGAGGGAAAAGGGAAGGGCGGCGTTTTAAAAGCCGCCGTTTTATATAAAAATCTTCTTTTATTCCAGTATGAGAGCGAGAAATGACAGATTTTTGTCAGTCTTGTTGGCTATGGAGTGCGCCTCGCCTTTGTTGGTGATCATCATATCACCGGGTGTGAGCACGTCTTCACGTCCGTTATCGTTCACTTCGGCAAACCCGTCCAGAAGAACGTATATCTCCATATCATTTTCGTGGAAGTGATAACCAACGGATGCCTCGGGCGGAAGATCCATGAAGGCGAAAGCCATGATCTGTCCTCCGTACTGCTTTGCCGCCTCATAGGGGATCTGCACGGCGGTTCCTGTTCCCCCTCTTGGTTTTTCGATGTGCTTTGCCTCAATATCGCTTACGCGTACTATCATATAGCCTCCTTGGGTTTATACACGGAAGTATAAATCATCTGAGCGTCAAGATAGTATAAATTATCTGTTTTGTAACCTTTTTCCTTGAGGAACTGATAGGCTAATCGGCACTCCCTGCCGGACTTGCAGTAAAGGACTGTCCTGCGTTCGTCCAGCAGTTCACCCGCCAGATTGCGGAAGGCACGGGGAGGTATATTTTCTGCTCCCTTCAGATGGTGCATTCTGAAATGAGCAGAGTCTGATAAATCTATCAGCCGGAGATTCTGCTTGGTTTTGAGCATGTGCATCAAATCATCAAAATCTATTGCGCCGGTTTCAATATCCTCTCTGCGGGTCATAGAGGAATAGATGAGGGAAAAGATAACAAGCAGCAAAGCGCCGCCCAGCCCGATTAATAAACTTTGAAGCATAAAAAACCCCGTGAACGCACGTTCTTAACTAATTATGCACAAATGATTTTAAAAAATAAAGAGGAAATGAACGCATGAATAAAAAAGGTTTTTAAAAAAACATTGTACAGTTTTTGCGGTTCCTATTAAAATCATGTATCATTCCGGATAAGGAGTTTGCGCAGTTGAAGATAAGAGTGGGGAACGGGCTCGACGCTCACAGGTTTGCGGAAGAGAGAAGACTGATAGTCGGCGGAGTTGATATACCCTATGATAAAGGGCTGGCGGGGCACAGCGATGCGGACGTTCTTCTTCACGCTGTCACGGACGCCATAGCCGGAGCGGCGCTGCATACTGATATAGGCGGGCTGTTTCCGGATACGGACAATAAATATAAAGGGATTGATTCCCGCATTCTTCTCAGGGAGGCGGTGCGTCTCGCCGCTGAGAAAGGATGGAGAGTGGTTAACTCCGATTCCGTTATAATAGCTCAGGCGCCGAAGATGGCTCCATATATATATGATATGCGTAAGAACATCGCTGAAGATCTCGGTATAGATATTGATGAGGTCAGCGTGAAGGCAACAACAACGGAAAAGATGGGTTTTACCGGCAGGGGCGAAGGGATCGCCGCCTCCGCGACCGTTCTTATAGAAAAAATCTAATTTATTGAGGTTAATATGAAGAAGGTATTGGTTTTCTTACTGCTTCTGGCATCAGCTTCCGCTTTTGCCGGAACAATCAAGCTTGGCGCTTTGTTCTCCGTCACAGGTCCCGCAGGTTATCTCGGACTGCCGGAAAAGCAGACAGTCGAAATGCTGGCGGATCAGATTAACGCTGCCGGAGGCATCAACGGCGATAAGATAGAGCTTGTTTTTTATGACACACAGGGGGATGAAAACAGAACCCTCAGTTACTTTAAACGTCTTGCCGCAAAGGATAAGGTCGTGGCTGTCCTCGGGCCCACAAGAACAGGCTCTACTCTGGTTATTAAGGATCTTGCTGAGAAATTCAGGCTCCCGCTTATCTCCTGCGCCACAAGCCAGCAGATAGTCACTCCTGTAAATAAGTATGTTTTCAAGACAGCTCAGTCAGATACCCTCGTTGTGGAAAAGCTGTTTGAGCATCTTGTGAAAATCGGCAAAAAGAAGATAGCAATCATAACTGAGCAGAGCGGCTACGGCACGACAGGCAGAGACGCTCTGCTTGAGGTTGCGCCCAAATACGGCGTTAATATTGCTGTTGAGGAAAAATTCCGTGATACTGACAAGGATATGACAAGCCAGCTTGCCAAAATCAAGGCTGCCGGTGTGGATGCTGTCATATGCTGGGGCGTGGGACCCGCGCCCGCGATCATAGCCCGCAACGCCAAGGCTCTCGGTATGGGCAATATATATATGACGCAGGGAGCCGCTTCCGCTAAGTTCATTGAACTTGCAGGCGACGCGGCGGACGGCATCAAGCTCACCGCTGGAAGAATTATCGTCGCCGAACAACTTCCCGAAGGCGACAGATATAAGAAGGTGCTCATGGATTACAAAAAGAACTTTGAGTCAAGGTTCAACGCTCCTGTAAGCGCATTCGGCGGACACGCTTATGATGCGTTCCATATATTTAAGACAGCCTATGAGAAGTCAAAGGGCGACCTGAGCAGGCTTCCCGCCGAGATTGAAAAGGTGAAAGGGTTCATCGGTATAGCAGGTGAGTTTAATATGTCGCCGACGGATCACACGGGACTCACTAAGGACGCCTTTGTAATTGTTGAGATCAAAAACGGGAAGTTCATTCTTGCCGAATAGTTAAATGATTGGTAGACAGGTATAAATAAAATAAGTCAAAGTTTCTGAAATAAACGGTTGACTTCTGTCCGCCGTTTTCGTATAACTACCTTCCGCCGCACAGAAGACCGTGTTGCGGAAGGGCTTAAAACCCTGATGAGAAAGACGAAAAAAAGTCAAAAGTTTTCTTAGAAACCTGTTGACTTCCACCCCGGCTTTCTTTATAACAATCTTCCGCTGAGAGCCGGGCTTGATTGCTGCGGGCGAGAGCGGGTGAGAGATTACGAGAGTGTTTGACAGAAGAATAACTTGTTAAGGCTGTTAACAAATTTTTTAAAAAAAGTTGTTGACTTCCTAAGCGGAATTTCTTATAACTACCTTCCCCTGAGCGTTGAGCTTGGATGTTTCGAGGTGAGAGGGGAGAGTGTTAGAAAGCAGGATATTTCGTTTAGGGTTTCGGTTAAAAACTTTTAGAAAAAAGTGGTTGACAATCTGAGCGGGATTCTTTATAAAGTTCTTCCGCCGCCTGAGAGGGCGGGGAGAAAAAGCAGTTGTTTGACATTAGAATAGGCCGGTCCGAGAAAAGGATAAAGAGAATAACATGAGTTTGGATGGAGAGTTTGATCCTGGCTCAGAACGAACGCTGGCGGCGTGCTTAACACATGCAAGTCTAGGGGAATTCGCTTTCGGGCGATAGTACACTGGCGAACGGGTGAGTAACGCGTGAGGAACCTACCCTGAAGATTGGGACAACACAGAGAAATTTGTGCTAATACCGGATAAGCCCACGTACTTAGTTGTGTGTGGGAAAAGACGGGGTAACCTGTCGCTTTGGGATGGCCTCGCGTGCCATTAGCTAGTTGGTAGGGTAATGGCCTACCAAGGCTACGATGGCTAGGCGGCCTGAGAGGGTGGCCGCCCACACTGGAACTGAGACACGGTCCAGACTCCTACGGGAGGCAGCAGTGGGGAATTTTGCGCAATGACCGAAAGGTTGACGCAGCAACGCCGCGTGTATGATGAAGGCTTTCGGGTCGTAAAGTACTTTCAGTGGGGAAGAATGGCATGAGGAGTAACTGCCTTGTGATTGACGGTACCCACAGAAGCAGCCCCGGCTAACTCCGTGCCAGCAGCCGCGGTAATACGGAGGGGGCAAGCGTTGTTCGGAGTCACTGGGCGTAAAGAGCTCGTAGGCGGCGATGTAAGTCGGGAGTTAAAGGCAACAGCTCAACTGTTGTAGGGCTTCTGAAACTACATTGCTAGAGTACCAGAGAGGTATGCGGAATTCCCTGTGTAGCGGTGAAATGCGTAGATATAGGGAGGAACACCGGTTGCGAAGGCGGCATACTGGCTGGTAACTGACGCTGAGGAGCGAAAGCGTGGGTAGCAAACAGGATTAGATACCCTGGTAGTCCACGCTGTAAACGATGGATGCTAGGTGTTGGATGTAACCACATTCAGTGCCGAAGCTAACGCATTAAGCATCCCGCCTGGGGAGTACGGTCGCAAGACTGAAACTCAAAGGAATTGACGGGGGCCCGCACAAGCGGTGGAGCACGTGGTTTAATTCGATGCTAACCGCAGAACCTTACCCGGGTTTGACATCTTCAAAATACGATAGAGATATTGTAGTGCTTACTTTCAGTAAGAATTGAATGACAGGTGCTGCATGGCTGTCGTCAGCTCGTGCCGTGAGGTGTTGGGTTAAGTCCCGCAACGAGCGCAACCCCTGCTTTTAGTTGCCATCGGGTCAAGCCGGGCACTCTAGAGGAACAGCCGTCGACAAGGCGGAGGAAGGTGGGGACGACGTCAAGTCATCATGGCCCTTATGTCCGGGGCTACACACGTGCTACAATGGCGTATACAGAGGGCAGCGAGACAGTGATGTTAAGCGAATCCCAGAAAGTACGCCTCAGTTCAGATTGTAGTCTGCAACTCGACTACATGAAGTCGGAATCGCTAGTAATCGCAGGTCAGCAAAACTGCGGTGAATACGTTCCCGGGCCTTGTACACACCGCCCGTCACACCACGGGAGTCGACCGTACCTGAAGCCGGTGGCCTAACCTTTTAGGAGGGAGCCGTCTATGGTATAGTTGGTAACTGGGGTGAAGTCGTAACAAGGTAGCCGTACCGGAAGGTGTGGCTGGATCACCTCCTTTTTAAGGAAAGAATCAAAAAAATCCTAAAACCCTCTCCATTGGGTATTAGGTTTCTAAGATAACTATCTCGGACCGGCCTTAATTATTTATATAAGGCGTAAGTAGGCCTGCTAACTGAAAGGTGCTTGAAGAGACTTTGCCGAAGTACTTCAGGACACAGGATGTGTCCCGTGGAGCGCGCACCGCAGCGAATGCGAGGAGCGCAAGCGAAACGAGAGCAGCAAGGAGCTTTGCTCCGCAGGCTGCGAGTGAGAAAAAAGTTCATGAAGAACCTTTTTTCGAGCATCTTTTAGTTAGTAGGGGCCTATAGCTCAGACGGTTAGAGCGCACGCCTGATAAGCGTGAGGTCGGTGGTTCGAGTCCACCTAGGCCCATGTTATTAAGGTTTAAAGCTAATGCTGGCTTAGAGAGTTGGTATTAGTTGTAAGTCTTACCCGGGGGTGTAGCTCAGCTGGGAGAGCACCGCCCTTGCAAGGCGGGGGTCAGGAGTTCGATCCTCCTCACCTCCATTTAACAATCCAAAATTTACCATCCATGGAAATTTTGGATACATGCTCGCGGATTGCGAAGCAATCCTTCGCTACACACGGTGAGTTTCCTTTTTTGGAAACTTTAGTTAAGCCGAGTCTGTTAAGTTAGATGGCGATGGGTAGGTGATGTTGTTTGAAAGTTGTTTAGTAAGGTTATGAAGTTAATTCATAGTCTCATTGAGTAACTTGGAAACGGGTTATAGGGTACACGATGTACCCCACGGAGCGCGCACGGTAGCGAATGCGAGGAGCGCAGGCGAAGTGAGAGCAGAAAGGAGCTTTGCTCCGCATGCTGCGAGTGAGTAAAAAGTTCAGGACGAATTTTTTAGGAACTATAGTGTTTGAAAATTGAATAGGCTGTAAGAGATAAGGGAAGCTCGAGTAGACGATGCATAATTAAAAAAGTTAAGCTACTAAGGGCAAATGGTGGATGCCTAGGCGATGACCGGCGAAGAAGGACGTGGCAAGCTGCGATAAGCTGCGCGGAGCCGCTAACAGGCTTTGAGGCGCAGATTTCCGAATGGGGAAACCCTATATACCCTTTATGAGGGAGCGAACTCAGGGAAGTGAAACATCTCAGTACCTGAAGGAAGAGAAAGTAATAACGATTCCGTAAGTAGCGGTGAGCGAAACCGGAAGAGCCTAAACCAAGCTTTCGGGCTTGGGGTTGTGGGGCCTGCAATATGTACGCATGAATCTAGCAGAACAGTCTGGAAAGGCTGACCAGAGAAGGTGAGAGTCCGGTATGCGAAAGTGAATTGCGGCTAGCGGTGTCCCCGAGTACCACGGAGAATGAGAAGCTTTGTGGGAATCTGGGAGGACCATCTCCTAAGGCTAAATACGAGTCATCGACCGATAGTGAACCAGTACCGTGAGGGAAAGGTGAAAAGAACCCTTGTTAAGGGAGTGAAATAGAACCTGAAACCATTTGCCTACAAGCCGTCAAAGCATCTAATGATGTAATGTCGTGCCTTTTGCATAATGAGCCTGCGAGTTACCGTATGCAGCAAGGTTAAGCAGTTATGCGCAGCCGTAGGGAAACCGAGTCTTAATAGGGCGCAAGTTGCGTGCGGTAGACCCGAAGCCAGACGATCTATCCATGGGCAGGGTGAAGTAACCGTAATAGGTTATGGAGGCCCGAACCGGTAAACGTTGAAAAGTTTTCGGATGACCTGTGGATAGGGGTGAAAGGCCAATCAAGTTTGGTGATAGCTGGTTCTCCTCGAAATGCATTTAGGTGCAGCCTCATGCGTTAGTTGTTGGGGGTAGAGCACTGTTTTGGCTAGGGGGCATACCGCTTACCGAACCTTGACAAACTCCGAATACCAGCAACCCAGAGCATGGGAGTGAGACAGTGGGTGAGAAGGTCCATTGTCGAGAGGGTAAGAGCCCAGACCGCCGGCTAAGGTCCCGGAGTGTATGCTAAGTGGTAAAGGATGTGAAGATACTGAAACAGCCAGGAGGTTGGCTTAGAAGCAGCCATCCTTTAAAGAAAGCGTAACAGCTCACTGGTCTAGTGTTTTTGCGCCGAAGATATAGCGGGGCTAAGCATACCACCGAAGCCGCGGACTCGTATTTTATACGAGTGGTAGAGGAGCATTCTGCACAGCTTTGAAGGTAATGCGGCAAGCATTGCTGGAGCGTGTTGAAGAGATAATGCAGGCATTAGTAGCGATAAAAAGGGTGAGAAACCCTTTCGCCGAAAACCTAAGGTTTCCACCGGCAGGGTAATCCGCGGTGGGTCAGTCGGCCCCTAAGGCGAGGGAGAAATCCGTAGTCGATGGGAAACAGGTCAACATTCCTGTACCTGTATATGTGCGTTTGACGATGTGGTGACGGAGAAGGTTAGGCAGTCCGGGTGTTGGACGTCCCGGTTTAAGGTAGTAGGGAGTTCCGGTAGGCAAATCCGCTGGAATAATTCTGAGAACTGATGACGAGTCTTCGTAATGAAGATGAAGCTGTTGATACCATGCTTCCGAGAAAAACCTCTAAGGAGTACATAACAGACCGTACCGCAAACCGACACAGGTAGGTAGGGAGAGAATCCCAAGGCGTTCGAGATAACTCCAGTTAAGGAACTCGGCAAAATGCCACCGTAACTTAGGGATAAGGTGGGCTCCGAGTAATTGAAAGGACTAGCTCCTGTAGGTGAAAGGAGTTGCAGATGAGAGGCCCAGGCGACTGTTTATCAAAAACACAGCACTCTGCTAACTGGCAACAGGATGTATAGGGTGTGACGCCTGCCCGGTGCTGGAAGGTTAATAGGAGATGTCAGCGCAAGCGAAGCATTGAATTGAAGCCCCAGTAAACGGCGGCCGTAACTATAACGGTCCTAAGGTAGCGAAATTCCTTGTCGGGTAAGTTCCGACCTGCACGAATGGCGTAACGATCTGGGCGCTGTCTCAACTGGAATCTCGGCGAAGTTGCATTAGCGGTGAAAATGCCGTTTACCCGCAGCAGGACGGAAAGACCCCGTGCACCTTTACTACAGCTTGGCAATGATATTTGGTATTAAATGTGTAGGATAGGTGGGAGACTATGAGACGTGGACGCTAGTTTGCGTGGAGTCGCCCTTGAAATACCACCCTTTTGGTGCTGAATATCTAACCTGGACGGTGTGTAGCCGTAGGGACATTGTCTGGCGGGTAGTTTGACTGGGGCGGTCGCCTCCGAAAGAGTAACAGAGGCGCGCGAAGGTACCCTCAGGTTGGTCGGAAACCAACTGTCGAGCGTAAAAGTATAAGGGTGCTTGACTGCGAGACCTACAAGTCGAGCAGGTGCGAAAGCAGGCTTTAGTGATCCGGTGGTTCCGCATGGAAGGGCCATCGCTCAACGGATAAAAGGTACGCCGGGGATAACAGGCTGATCTCCCCCAAGAGTTCACATCGACGGGGAGGTTTGGCACCTCGATGTCGGCTCATCACATCCTGGGGCTGAAGTAGGTCCCAAGGGTACGGCTGTTCGCCGTTTAAAGTGGTACGCGAGCTGGGTTCAGAACGTCGTGAGACAGTTCGGTCCTTATCCGCTGCGGGCGCAGGAGATTTGATGGGATCTGACCCTAGTACGAGAGGACCGGGTTGGACAGACCTCTGGTGCGTGGATTGTTCCGCCAGGAGCATGGTCCAGTAGCCAAGTCTGGACTAGATAACCGCTGAAAGCATCTAAGCGGGAAACTAACCTAAAGATAAGATCTCCCCTGAGCGCACTTGAAGACTACAAGATTGATAGGCTGGGTGTGTAAGCACTGTGAGGTGTTGAGCTAACCAGTACTAATCGCGCGATGGGCTTAGCGCAGCATGTCGAAAGAGTTTCCCTTATATCTTACAGCCTATTTATGAAGATGTTTTACATGAGAGAATATGTTTAAGGTTTCTCTGGTGGTCTTAGCGGAGGGGTTACACCTGTACCCATTCCGAACACAGAAGTTAAGTCCTCCAGCGCCGATGATACTTAGCTAAGAGAGAGCTTGGGAGAGTAGGTCACTGCCAGAGATTAAAAATATGAAAGCCCGATGTCGAAAGATGTCGGGCTTTCCTGCGTTTAAGGGACAAATACAGTGACCTGCTCTCCCGCACACAGGAAGTGTGTGCTTTAGAAGCGTAGGCACATTCACTGTGCCTTAAGCGTGTGAGTAAACCGGACAGGACGTAGCGGTTTACTCCGTTAAGTCAGACGTAGGTCACTGCCAGAGATTAAAAATATGAAAGCCCGATGTCGAAAGATGTCGGGCTTTCCTGCGTTTAAGGGACAAATACAGTGACCTGCTCTCCCCCGCACACAGGAAGTGTGTGCTTTAGAAGCGTAGGCACATTCACTGTGCCTTAAGCGTGTGAGTAAACCGGACAGGATGTGCAGTTTGGTGTTATCAAGTCAGAACAGCATGATTATCTTCATGCCGCCGTTGCTTTTTTCGATGGAAAGATTGCCGCCGTGCTTTTCCATTATGACGCTGGCGATTACTATTCCCCAGTAATCAAAGCTCTGTGAGAGCATATTGTGGTTCCATGGCTGGCACATTGTCTCCAGCACTGGCTGCGGAACATCCAGATCATCAACGTAAATACTGATAGCGAACCTGCCGTTGAGAACTTCTGTAGTTATCTTGAATTTCATCGGCGGTTCATCACCGAAATAGCGTATGGTATCCTTAATAATGTAGCAGAAGCCCAGCTTCAGGAAGTTCTTATTAGCCTCCATACGGCATGAGCGGGTGAAGCGGAAGGTGTAGTCTATTTCGTAGTGATCCGGGAAGTTATACAGGAAAGCCGAGAAGGTTTTATCGAACTTTTTAAGGGCGACGGCACGGATTAAGCCGTGAAAAAAGTCTGCAATATCAAGATTATCTGTATATTTGAGGTTGATAACGTTCGTGTAGTCGTTGTAGCCGGTGATTATCTCTTCTATCAGCTTAAATTTGTCGTCTACTATTTGCCAGCGGTGTTTCATTATATCTGTCTGTTCGCCGGATTCCTTAATTTTTTTGAGGAAACCGCCGGCGACTGTCAGTGCGTTGAGAATATTGTGAGACAGATGTCTTGAAAGACCGGAAACAATCGCCTTTTCCTCAAGATATTTCATCTGCTTTTCAAGCTGAAGCTTACGGCTGATGTCTTGGAAGATCAGCTCATAGTGTATGTCTTTCCCTTTTATCAGGGTCATGTAGCCCTGAATATCTATGTACTCTCCGTCACGCTTTCTCAGGCGGGCGCTGATGTCGCCTATTGTGTCGCCTACTAACGCTTTCAGCCCTTCCATAAATTCAGTCCGTTTATCAGATTCCAGAAGAAGCAGGAAATTCATTCTCTCCGTCTGTTCTTTGGCATAACCGGTAATGGTAGTGAACTTGTTGTTGGCAAATATTATTTCACCGCTTTCGTTGATCTCTACTATGCTTTCGCCTGCTGAGTTTATTATATTTTCAAGCTTGTTTTTAAGGAACTGGATCTGGTTATTCTTGCTTTCTATCAGATTATAAAGCTCAACAAGTCCTTTATTCGCCTCTGAAAGAAGTGCGTTCTGCTCCTCAAGCGCCTTAAGTTTGTTAATTCTTGGGGAGTTGGAATAGCCTTTGATTATAAGATTCAGGGATTTAATGATTGACTCAGCAGATTCGGAAGGGGAGATACAGAGCACGTCATTAAATTTCTCATTGCTGATAAGGATATTCACCTTATCACGCGCGGTATTCTCATAGCTGTCAACAATGAGAATGTCCGCCAGATCGGAGCTTGGAGTAAACGAAAACTGTCTGTTCAGACCGGAGTCAAGCTCAGGGTAGGCTCTGAGGCTCTTAAATATTCGGGCGTCCAAGCTCGAGTATGAGTTCCTGTCTGATTGATTCGAGTGTTTGCTCATCGGTTATTTTATCTCCGTTCAGATCCGTAAGGTAGAACGAATCCACAACCTTGTCCACATCAGTGGAGATTTTTGCCTTTAAAAGGTTGAGTCCGAGTTTTTTAAATATTCCCAGTATGTTGTACAGAAGCCCGAGTCTGTCCTCCGTGAAAATATCCAGTATGGTGTATTGACCGGAGATGGCATTGTCAAAGACTACCTTGTCTTTTCTGTAAACGGCGGAAGGCTGTTTTTTGCCGAATACTGCCTGCTTATTTTCCAGAGCTCGGTCAATGTCGAAGTTCCCGAGAACCGCTTCTCTAACCCTCTTAACCATATTATCACACTTTTCTTCGATACTGTCTTTCTGATCCCACGGGTTTTGGACAATAAGCTTGTCGATTGTGATATTATTGGCAAGAGTGTTGATCTGCGCCCACATTATGTTAAGCCCCAGAGAAGAGAGTGCGCCTGCCATGCGTCTGAGAACACCGGCATAATCCTGTGTGCAGACGCTTATCTCTATACCGCCAAGGTCTTCACGCAGCTCTGTTTCGATGATAACATCGTGGCTGTTTCTCACCCTTAAAGCAAGATGCAGAAGCCTTATTATGTGTCCAACTGAGCTGGTGTACAGGAGTTCTTCGTCAATGCTTTTCGCAAGTTCGCGGAGCTCTTCATTCTCCGCTGTGCGCTCAAGGAGTTTCTCACGCTTGCGGGAGATAACCTTCTCCTGCTCATGCTCAAGATTCTCTGTGTCAAGGCTGCCCAGTGCCTTCTGATAAAGCTCACTCAGCAGCGTATGCCGCCATTCGTTGAATACCTTGCCGCCCACGGCGTTCATATCAGCGTATGTCAACAGGAAGAGAACCATCAGCTCTTCTTTTGAACTGATATAGTTGAGGAAATGTTTGATTACCTCAACATCGTGTATATCTCTTCGCTGAGCGATTTTGCTCATGAGGAGATGGTGAAGCACAAGGTTGGAAACCATGTCTGTATCGTCCATGCTCATGCCAAGGCGGCGGCAGATTATCTTGCTCATGCGCGCGCCGACTTCTGAGTGATTTTTCCCCTGTCCTTTGCCTATATCATGGAGGATTATGGAAAGGGCAAGGAGATCCTTGCGTTTTAGCCTGTTAAGCACTTCAAGATAGATTGACAGGTGCGGAGGGTTATCCAGCAGCAGCCTGTCTATATATCCGAGGGCGAGGAAGGTATGTTCATCCACCGTGTAGTGGTGGTAGTAGTCAAACTGAGGTTTACAGTCTATCTCCTCAAATTCAGGAATCATAGCCTGAAGTACACCTGCTTTTGCCATGCGGGAGCATATCTCGGACGAGTCCGAAAAGCGTGAGATAATTTTGAGAAAAAATTCCCCGTGCAGGCGAATGTATCTGCCGTCAATCATATACAGTCCGGCACGGATTGTGTCGTAGGTGCTGTCGGAGATTTTCAGACCCTGAACGGATGCGAACATGAACACGGTCAGGAGTCTTTTCGGCTTTTCCACGAATACGTTTTTGCTTTTCAGAGTGAGCTGGTTGCCGTATTTAATGAAGCCCTCACCGAGATCGGACATTTTGACCGATTTGCGGTGAAGCATCTTCAGCGTGAGCTCCGCCATGGTGCGGTTTATCACCCTCTCTGTTATTTCCGCTATGGTTTTGGCTGTGCGGTAGTAATCCCGCATAAAATTTTCAACGCTCATTATTGTAGAGGTTGAGCGGTAGCCGAGGATCTCCGCAAGATCCTTCTGGGCGTCAAGGCTCATTATGTCGTATTTTCGGTTATGGTAGTAGTGCAGCTCATTGCGGATTCTGAAAAGAAATTCGGATGCCCTGTTCAGTGAGGTAAGCTCCTCCGTCATGAGCATATTATTGTCTATAAGCGCGTTGAGAGAGCTGGTTTTATACTGTATTTTGCATATCCAGCAGATTGTGTTTATATCTCTCACCCCGCCGCTGCCCTCTTTTATATTCGGTTCAAGGCGGAAGATTGAGTCACGGAACTTGCTGGAGCGCTTTCTCACGGACTGAATTTTACTGAGCAGGAAGGCACTTACACCCTTTTCTGCCAGCCGGTCGTTCATTACAGAGCGGAAGAGGTCATAAACTCTTGTGTCGCCGATGAGGAAACGGTTGTCTATGAAAGATGTACGAACCACATCATCCTCAAGGGCTGCATCAGCTACTTCGCCTATTTCTTTGATCTGGATTCCCGGATTTGTGCCTATATCCCACATATCGGTGGTGAAGAGACTGAGAAACTCCTTTTGCTTCTCGGTTAGTTCGCCTTCATGGAGGATAAGGAGGTCAATGTCGGAATGGGGCGCCATCTGTTTGCGCGCATAGCCGCCGAGAGCAAGGAAGGAGAGACCGCCAGCATACCATGAATGTTTCTGGACAAGAGTCATCACAAGCTGATCCACAAGCGAAGTCATGTTCTCAAGAACTTCCTTAGCTGTGCGTCCTTTTGCTCTGCTGTCTTCTTTTATGCGGTTCCACTGTTCTTTGTAGCTTGTCTTTATGTTGTTAACGTCTATCATGTCATCCTATTGGTAAACAAAATTTTCAAAATATATGCCTTTTGCCGCTTCCTGTCCGTATGTTTCGGTCAGGGTGCGTTCAATATTCTGCTTGAGTATTTCCTTGCCCTGCGGGGTATTGAGGAGGGACGGAGCTGTCATTCCTATGGCTTCCGTGACAGCCGCCGCTGTATTGTCCGCTTTTTTGTTCATTTCCTCTGCGGTGCTTTTACTGTCTGTACTGATTGTCACATCAAGGCGGACATAGACGCTTCTGCCTTCTTCGGACGTGGTTCCTACAACGTCTTTAAGCTGAACCTGATACTCACTGCCTGTTTTGACTACCTTTGAAGAGTAGGAACGGAAAACGCTTTTATTGTTGTCAATCATGTTTTCAAACATGGGAACGAAGCTCTGCCTGAACTGAAAGATATATGTCATCAGGAGAACGGCAAGAATTATATATAAGATGCGAAGGATGTATTTCTTCATATGCCTTATTTTAGCAGATTAAGAGAAATGAGAAAATAGAAAAGCCTTCCTTTTTGAAAGCAAAGGCTATATCTTTACGGTTCCAAGGTTCTGAAGACTGCACCGTGCGAAGCGAAGCCGTGTTTACCACGGCGCGGATTGTTGTTGAAAGACAAGACAAAAGGCGCCCGAACCTTGCGGAGCGGACGCCTTCAGGGTTTATCGTATGAAACCTACAGGGTCATATAACCTTTAAAAAAACAGACGGATCTCTATTATCTATGAATATTTATATTTATACCTTCGGCTGCAAAGTAAATCAAGTGGAAAGTGAACACCTTCTGGGCAGAGCTGCTGAGAACGGCTTAGTCGTTGTCAGTGAAGCTTCTTCCGCCGATGCCGTTATCATAAACTCCTGCGCTGTTACTGAACGTGCGGTCAATAAGATGCTCTCTCTCCTGAGAAAAATAAAAAAAGACAGACCGGAGGTTTTTGCCCTTGTAACAGGCTGCGCCGCTGATCTGCTCACCGAAAAACTTAAAAAAAGCGGAACAGATATTGTCGTCACCAATGCGGGTAAAAAGGATGCGGTTGAATATCTGCTGGAAAAGCGTGATTTCTACAGCTCCATAGAGACAAGAACCGTGCTGGACATAGGTTATACGCCGATGAAGAGCCGCACACGGGCTTTTGTGAAGATACAGGACGGCTGCGACTCCTTCTGCTCATACTGCATAATCCCCATGCTTCGCGGCAAGCCTGTGAGCAAGCCGGAGGAGGATGTGGTGAACGAAGTGACCCGCCTTGTGGAGGAGGGGCATAAGGAGATAGTGCCTGTGGGGATTCACATAGGCAAATACGGACAGGACAACGGTTCCAGCCTCGCCTTGCTGCTGGAAAAGCTTGTCGCAATAGAAGGCGATTTCCGCATACGCCTCACCTCAGTGGAGTTGAACGAGCTCGACGACAGGCTTGAGGAGCTTTTCCGTAATGATAAAATATGCAGGCATCTCCACATACCGCTCCAGAGCGGCTCAAGCGGGATTCTGAAAAAGATGAACAGGCACTACACAGCGGAGGAGTACATAGAAAAAGTCTCCGCGTTTAAACATAAAATAAACGGTCTCACTGTGGGGGCTGATGTTATAACCGGCTTTCCGGGGGAAACGGACGCTCATTTTGAGGAATGTATAAATACCATATGTTCATCAGGAGTTGATTTTCTTCATGTATTCCAATATTCTGACAGAGAAGGAACGGCTGCGAGCACAATGAAGGACAAAATAAAGGGTGCTGTCAAAAAGGAACGTGCGGAAAAACTGCGCATCCTCGGCGACAGGCTCAAGTCCGAAGCCGCAGACAGGTGCGTCGGGAAATCCCTCAGGGTTCTTGCCCAGAAGGGCGGTATGGGCATTACGGACAATTATTTTGATGTAAGAATGCCCGACGGATGCGAACCTAACCGTTTTTATACCATGAATATCACAGGACGAAGGGAGGACTGCGTTCTGTACGGAGATGAATAATGGGAAGAAGAATTGTGGTAATCGGCGGTGTCGCCGCCGGAGCAACAGCGGCAGCCAAAGCCAGAAGAACGGATGAAGGCGCCGAAATAACAGTCCTTGAAAAAGGCAAGTACATATCATACGCAAACTGCGGTCTGCCGTATTACACCGGCGGTGTTATCAAACCCCGGAAGAAAATCCTCCTCCACACTCCTGATACCTATGGAAAGCGCTTCAACGCCGATGTACTCGTAAGCACCGAAGCAACCTCCATCAATCGCAAAAGCCGCACCGTAACCGTAAAGGACAAAAACGGCGAGCGTGAGATTCCGTATGATAAGCTGATAATCGCAGTTGGGGGAAAAACTATCGTTCCGCCCGTTACAGGCATAGACAAAACCCCGTATTTCACCATGCGCACTGTGGATGATGCGGATGCTGTTCGGAAATTCATTGAGAAAAATAAGCCGAAGACAGCGGTTATCATAGGCGGCGGGTTCATAGGCGTGGAAACCGCAGAGGCAATGATGCACTGCGGCATAAAAACAACGATTGTGGAAGCGAAGCCCGAGATAATGCCCAACATGCCGAGGATTGTCGCCATGAATCTCCGTGAATACATGGAGGAGAAGGGGATAAGCTTCAGGCTCGGGGTATTTGCGCGGAGAACTGAGAAAACCGTTAAAAACAAGATAGATATAAGCCTTTCTGACGGAACGCTTCTTAAAGCCGATATGCTGTTTCTCTGCGCCGGTGTTGCGCCGGATACGAAGCTTGCCGCGGACTGCGGCATTGAGATAGGGCAGACGGGCGGCATAGCCGTGGACGACACCATGCGCACGAGTGACAGTGATATATTCGCAGCGGGTGATGTGGTTGAAAAGCTCAACCGCATCACAGGAAAAAAGGTTCTTCTGCCTCTCGCTGGTCCTGCAAACAGGGAAGGGCGTACGGCGGGCTTCAACGCAGTAACGGACGGCGATATGAGATTCCCCGGCGTGGTGGGCACCTCCATAGTCGGTTTTGACGGTTACTCCGCCGGACAGACAGGGCTTACATACGAACAGGCACAACAGGCGGGGCTTGACGCCGACTATGTGTACACCGAAGATGCCGACATTGCCGAATATTACCCGGGCGCCACGTATATATTCATGATGACTGTATTTGAGAAGAAGACGGGCAGACTGCTGGGCTGCTCAGCTTCGGGAATAAAGGGCGTGGACAAGAGGCTTGATGTGGCTTCCGCCGCTCTTTACGCAGGCTTAAGCGTCTTTGATCTTGAGCATCTGGAGTTCGCCTACGCACCTCAGTTCGCAAAGGCTAAGGACAACCTTAACATAGCCGGTTTTGTCGCCTCCAATAAAATCAGAGGCACGGGTTATGCCGTCACCCCTGAGGAATTTGCCGAAGTCCGCCGGAATCAGAAGATACAGATTCTGGATGTACGCACTGTAAAAGAGCACGATGACGTCTGCGTGGAAGAATCTGTGAATATACCGGTGAATGCTCTGCGGGAAAATATGGACAGCCTTGATAAAAATACTCCTGTGTATGTCTACTGCGCAGTGGGTTTCAGGGGTTATCTCGCTGTTAAGATGCTGCGCAATTCCGGCTTTGAGGCGTACAACGTCTCAGGCGGCATGGAGACCATCGCGAGGCTTCAAAAAATTGTATAAAAAAACGCTTCCTGAGGTTGCATTATTAGCGCCTCAGTGAGATATTATAATTTACCGGACAAAAAGTACAGGGGGGTCTATGGCTTGCGAACCGGGACAGGTGCTTAACGCCGACGGAAGCGGAGGCGGCAGAAGCTCCTCGGGCGTTTCTGCTGAAAACTTTATGAAACTTCAGCCTGACAGTATTCAGGTGATAGATATACGCACAAAAACCGATTTCGCCAAGGACGGTCTCAAGGGCGCGGTAAATATTTTTCTTCATGATATAGTGAACGAGGCGGATAAGATAGACAAAAGCCGTCCTGTTTATGTATATTGCGCAAACGGCTCCAAGGGCTCCATCGCAGTTATGGTGCTGCGTGACCTAGGATTTGAGGTTTACAATATAGACGGCGGTCTGAACGCCTTTAAGGAAGCAGGAATCATTTAATTTACAGATGCAGGAAGGAGATTTCAGGATGGATACTATTCTCAGAACGGATATGCCGCAACTTAATTTTATCGGCAGCGGAAAGGTAAGGGATATTTATGACTTAGGCGATCAGATGCTTATTGTCACCACGGACAGAATATCCGCCTTCGATGTCGTTCTCCCCAACGGAATACCCGGAAAAGGGAAAGTTCTTACTAAGCTGAGCAAATTCTGGTTTGAAAACACTGCGGATATAGTTGAGAACCATCTTCTTACCACAGAAGTGGACGAAATGCCTGAAATCTGCCGTGAATACAGAAGCCAGCTTGAGGGACGCTCCATGCTGGTTAAAAAGGCGAAACCTTTTCCGTTCGAGTGTGTGGTGAGAGGCTATATCACTGGTTCCGGCTGGAAAGATTACAAATCCACCGGTGAAATCTGCGGAATAAAGCTTCCCGCAGGACTCCTTGAATCACAGAAATTTGAAACACCCCTGTTCACCCCTGCCACAAAGGCGGAGGTGGGCGATCATGATGAAAATGTCTCCTTTGAAAGAATGGCGTCAGACCTTGGCAGAAAGGACGCTGAAGAGCTTAAACGCCTCACCGTTGCCGTGTATGAGAGAGCAAGGGATATAGCCGATGCCAAAGGGATCATCATCGCCGATACCAAGCTTGAGTTCGGAATGTACGGCGGGAAAATAATCCTCATAGATGAAGTTCTTACTCCTGATTCATCCAGATTCTGGAAAAAAGCATCCTATCAGGCTGGAAAGCCTCAGGACAGCATGGACAAGCAGTATGTCCGCGATTATCTTGAAACTCTCGACTGGAATAAAACAGCCCCCGGTCCCAAACTCCCCGATGACGTTGCCCGGAAAACCTCCGAGATCTATCACGGCATCATGGATATATTGATGAAATAACTGGCGGCTGAAAGTTTAATTTATGAAAAATTTAATATTGAGAGAACTTTTCTTTAATGAAAAAGAAACGTTCTCTCAAACTCTTTCCAAAGAAACCAAATTTTTGAAAAAGCAATTTGCCGGCAAGCCGAATCTCCGTTTTATGATGGAATATTTTAACTAACCAAAGGTGGTTGATATGAAATTCGGAATCCTTCTTCAGTCAAACGATCCAGAAACCGCATGGAACGGAGTGCGCTTTGGTGTTGCCTCTCTTAAAAAGGGGCATGAGGTCAAAATCTTCCTCATGAGCAAAGGTGTTGAGAGTATCAAAATAGACAGCGGCAAGTATAATGTTAAAGCGATGTTTGACGAATTTGCCGATGGCGGCGGAGTGCTTCTCGCCTGCGGAACCTGCATAAAATCAAGGGAAATGGGTGAAAACGAAGCCTGTCCCATCTCCACCATGAACGACTGCATCGACATGGTCGAGTGGTCAGACAGGGTTATCACCTTCTGAAAAGTATAACAGTTCCATGGATGGAACTGCGCCGTGCGAAGCGAAGCCCTGCCATGCAGGGCGCGAGCGTGTATCCAAAATTTCCATGGAAGGTAAATTTTGGATTATGAGGACAAGACACTGCGCCGTGCGAAGCGAAGCCCTGCCATGCAGGGCGCGAGCGTGTATCCAAAATTTCCATGGAAGGTAAATTTTGGATTATGAGGACAAGACACTGCGCCGTGCGAAGCGAAGCCCTGCTATGCAGGGCGCGAGCGTGTATCCAAAATTTCCATGGAAGGTAAATTTTGGATTATGAGGACAAGACACTGCGCCGTGCGAAGCGAAGCCCTGCCATGCAGGGCGCGAGCGTGTATCCAAAATTTCCATGGAAGGTAAATTTTGGATTATGAGGACAAGACACTGCGCCGTGCGAAGCGAAGCCCTGCCATGCAGGGCGCGAGCGTGTATCCAAAATTTCCATGGAAGGTAAATTTTGAATTATGAGGACAAGACACTGCGCCGTGCGAAGCGAAGCCCTGTTTTGATAACATTTCGCGCGGCGAAACTCTGTCCTTGGAGTTATGCGACTCTTCGCTGTCACTCGGAGTGACGCAAAGAAGGTGTAAAAAGGACTTTGTCAACAAACAAAAAAGCCGCCCTTGTGAGGCGGCTTAGTTTATTGGGGGTCAGTCTTTATATACTCTTAAAATTATTCTTCGTTGTTTTCCAGAGCGTCAAGCTTGTCTTTCAGCATGCTGCCGAGGCTGAAGCTTGAGCTTCCGTCATCCATCTTTTTGAGGAATTCCTTAACTTCTTTTCTTTCGGAATCCTGCTGGTGTCTCCTTACGGAGAGGATAACGCTTCTTTCTCTCTGGTCATTTTTGATTACGACAGCCTTGATTGTCTGACCGACTTTGAACTTGCTTTCGGGCTCTATTTTGTCCACATCAAGCTCGGAAACGGGGATAAAGCCGCTGAGGTCTCTGGGGAGAGCAACCGTAACGCCGTCTTTTGTAACAGCGGTTATTTCAACTTCAGTCATTTTGCCCAAGGGAAGAAGCTTGCCTATCTCTCTCCATGGGTTGGGCTCAAGCTGTTTAAGACCGAGGCTGATTCTCTCTCTCTCGGGGTCGATCTTAAGGACTTTCGCATCAATAGCATCGCCTTCTTTGAAGTTTGAGAGGTCTTCAGGCTCGTCTGTCCATGAAATATCTTTTTTGCGGATAAGACCGTCAAGGAATTCGCCGAAGTCGACAAAGAGACCGAACTCGGTAACACTTTTGATAATTCCTTTTACAGTGGCGCCTTCAGGGTGTTTGTCCTTGAGAGTATCCCAAGGGTTTTCATTAAGAAGCCTGAGAGAAACGATAACCTTTCTGTTGGCGTTGTCCACGCCCACAACCACACCTTCGACATTGTCTTTCGGCTCAAGCTTGACCTTGGCGTTTTTGAGCCATGAAAGCTCTTCCTGAGGAACGAAGCCGTCAACACCCGGTTCAAGCTCAAGAACAAAGCCTTTGCTTTTTCTGGTTATAACTGTTCCTTTAACTATCTGGTTGTCGGGGTATTTTTCATCCACAGCGCTCCAAGGATCGTTGTGCATCTGTTTCAGACCGACTTCAAGTTTTTCGTTTTCCCTGTCGATGGTGAGAACGAGAACATCAAGCTCTTCACCTTCTTTAAGGTACTGTGAGGGGTGTTTCACCACGCCCCAGCCTATGTTGTTTTTATGGAGGAAACCGTCCACAGCGCCGAAATTCATGAAAGCGCCGTAGTTTTTAACGGTTTTTACTGTTCCTTTCAGAACCGCGCCTTCCTTTATGCCGTCGAAGAATTCCTTTTTGTTTTTGTCCATGGACTCAGACATGTTGATTCTTCTGGAAGCAAGGAATGAGCGCTGTTTTTTATTTGTTTTAAGAACCTTGCACTCGATCTCTTTTCCTATGTAGGACTTGGGATCCTGCATTCTGTTTTTGAAATCTATGTGGTTTTCAGGGATGAAGCAGTCAATGTCATTGAATTTACCGAGGAAACCTTTATCCACGTTGCCCGTAACTTTAACTTTAACGGGTTCGCCGGTCTCCAGTGCGGATTCAACAGCGAGCCAGTCGGTTTCTTTTTCGATGGCTTTTCTGGAAAGCTTGATGTATCCGCCGCCGCCGGTCATGCCCTGATACATAACCTCAATTTCATCGCCCACTTTTACGTCAACATCTCCTTTGCCGCCAAATTCGGTTTTGGAGATAATCCCCTCGGTTTTGTAGCCGATGTTGACGAGGATTTCGCTTTCGTTAATTTGCGCAACGACACCCTTAACAATGGAGCCCTTCTCAGGGAGCTGGAACGATTCTTCAAGAAGCGTTTCAAAGTCCTCCATTCTCATTTCATCATTGCTGTTAGAGTTATTCACATTCATTTCCTGACCCCTTCCAAAGTATTCTATTACCTCTTTTATGAGATCCCCCGGCGTGCTGGCGCCCGCTGTGATCCCTATGGTATCCTCTGGCATAAACTTAACGCCCTCAAGTTCCTCCGCTGTTTCTATGTGGTAGGTTCTGGGGCATATTTCGCCGCAGATGGTGAAAAGGCGTGTTGTATTGGCGCTGTTTTTACCGCCGATAACAATCATCGCGTCCACCCTGCGGGCGAGCTCTATTGCCGCAGACTGACGTTTTTCAGTAGCGCTGCAAATGGTATGCGCCGTTTCCAGCACGCGGCATTTTGCTTTAAGAACTTCCGTGATTTTTGAGAAAGTATCTTTATTCTGCGTGGTCTGCGCCACAAGAGCGCATTTCTCGAAATCAGGAAGTGTTTCCGCTTCCGTTTCGCTTGATATTATATAAAAATCCCCTTCGATGAAGCTGACTATGCCCTCAACCTCGGGGTGTTCTCTCTCTCCGAAAACGACGACAGAAAAACCGTCTCTGCTGAATTCGCCCGCTGATTTCTGGGCTTTCTTGACAAAGGGGCAGGTGGCGTCCACCGTATCTATGCCTTTTTCGTCAAGATTACGGTAGGTTTCTCTGGTTACGCCGTGGGAGCGTATTATGACTGTGCTTTCCCTGTTAATGTCATCCGGTGATTTGCAGACGCTGACACCTTTTTCGCTGAAGCGCCTGACAACCTGCGGATTGTGTATAATCGGTCCCAAAGTGCAGACGTTTGATTTAATCCCGGAGGTCTCCTCAACGAGACTCACCGCACGTTCAACGCCGAAGCAGAATCCTGCGTGTTCGGCAAGAAAAATTTTCACTAAAACCTCAGGTCCTTCGTTTCCTGTCAATCTCAGCAGACATTATTGATATAACTTCATCTATTGTCAAGCCAGTTGTGTCCAATTCGACCGCATCTTCAGCTTTTTTAAGCGGAGCTTCCTTTCTGCCCGAATCCATTTCGTCTCTCTTGAGAATATCGTTTTCAAGCTGTTCCAGAGGCACTTCCAAGCCTTTTGCCTGCCATTCCGCCTGTCTGCGCCTTGCGCGTTCTGTGGGCGAGGCGGTAAAGAAAAACTTAACATCCGCATCAGGCAGCACAACCGTGCCTATATCCCTGCCTTCCATTATCACCTCACTCCGTTTTGCAAGGTCTTTCTGCTTGGCGGTCATGAGGCGGCGGACGTCGCGCATTGCGGAAACCTCACCCACCATCGCTGTTATCTCCGGCGTGCGGATAATATCGGTTATTTCAGTTTCGTTTCCGTCTATATTTATGAACATACGCTGACCCATGGGAGCGGGCTCGAAACGCATATCTGTATTTTCAAGGATTTTTATGAAGGAAGCGTCGTCATCGGCGAATGCCGTTTTGATGTGGGCGCATGCTCTGTACATTGCGCCGGTGTCAAGGTAGGTGAAACCGTATTTTTTCGCTATAAGTTTTGAAACACTGCTTTTCCCGCTGCCTGCGGGACCGTCCACGGCGACCTGAAAACTCATTAAACCTCTGCCCTTACTGTGATAGTTCAGAAACGGCACATCCTGTCCGTTTCTTCACACGCTCGCGCCTTGCAAAGCAAGGCTTCGCTTCGCACGGCGCAACTCCGTCCATGGAGTTACAAATACAGTAACCTGCTTATTCATCTTTATCAAATCCCCCCAATCCCCCCTTTTATAAAGGGGGAAGCTGTTGACGCTAAGAGTAAAACTCCCTCCTTTTGTAAAGGAGGGCGGGGGAGGATTTATGCAAATATATTCATTGTTATTTTTAAAAGTATTTTATCAGCAAGCCGCCTGTATCCCGTTTCAGCGAAAACTCACTTAATTTCGGTTTGCTCCAGAATGTCTGCAAAGTTCGGAAAAGATACATCAACGCTCTGTATTTCGTCAACAGAAACCTTCTCCCCGAAGCGCTTGCACATAAGGATAGAGAGCATTGCGATACGGTGATCGAAGAAGGAGCGAAGGCGTGCCTGAGCGGGCTCCTTTTTCAGCGGGTATATCTTCATACCGTCTTCAAATTCCTCTGTTTCAGCACCAAGCTGGCTAAGGTTGTAGAGCGTGGAGGCGATGCGGTCTGATTCCTTGACTCTGAGCTCGTGGGCGTCTCTTATCTCAACGGGCGAATCCGCGAACATTCCGAGAAACGCCAGAAGCGGAAGCTCGTCAATGAGGTTGGCGATCAAGTCTCCGTCGATTCTGCCGCCGCTGAAGGTCTGGTGTTTTATATGAATATCGCCCATGGGCTCCACTGTATTTTCATAGTAATTAAGCTCAAACTTCACGCCGAAGGAGGCAAGTGCGGTGAGGAGCCCGGTTCTTGAACTGTTGAGACCGACATTTCTGATGGTTATGTCCGAGCCTTCAAACATCAGCGCCGCGCCAATGAAGAAAGCGGCGGAAGAAAAATCTCCGGGTACTGCCGCGTCTGTTCCGGTGAGCGGTCTGCCGCCGTTTATTATGACCGTGTTCCCCTCAGCCGATATGTCGGCGCCGAAGCTTTTCAGCATTATTTCAGAGTGGTTTCTCGTGAGAGCAGGCTCTGTGTATGAGGTGCGTCCTTCTATCTGTGCAGCGGCGAGGAGGACGGAGCTTTTCACTTGTGCGCTTTTTGTTTCGCCTTTAATGTCCGCAGGGTGCATATGTGCGGGGAGTATGGAAAGGGGGAGCAGAGTCCCGTTTGATGCCGCCTCCATTCTTGCGCCCATGAGAGAGAGGGGTTTGATCACCCTTTTCATAGGTCTTTTGCGGAGGCTGTCATCTCCGGTGAGCACTGCATAAACCCCTGCGGGAGCGATGAGCCCTGTAATGAGCCTTGCTGTGGTGCCGGAGTTGTCGCAGTTGATCACGTCGCTTGGTTCCTGAAAAAATCTGTAGCCCTTGGAGACAACCACGAAGCCGTTTTCAGCGGGGATAAATTCAGCGCCGAGAGCCTTCATGGCGTTCATCGTAGCGATCGTATCACGGGACATGAGAGGGTTGGTCACCCTTGTGCTCCCTTCCGCCATTGCGCCGAGCATGAAGGAACGGTGAGTGATGGACTTGTCCGCCGGAACTGTGATTTCCCCTTTGACTGACTTGATTTTGCCGAAAGTGATCATTTTATGCTTCTCCTGATGCTGCTGGCGTCTTCTATTCGTTTATAGATTTTTTTCTCATCCTTCGCCGTTATGTCTTCCCGCCATGTTTTGAGAAAATCTATGTAAGTGTCTATGAGCTCTATAACTGTTTTGTCGTTATCAAGAAATATATCCGTCCACATGCGCGGATTGCTGGCTGCTATTCTGGTGAAGTCCTTAAACCCGCCGCCTGTGTATGAGAAAGCCTCAGGGCAGGCTTTGTTCACTGCCTCCACAAGGGAAAACGCAGTAACGTGAGGCAGGTGGCTTATGGCTCCGAAAACGAGATCGTGCCTGTCAGCGGTCATTACCGTGACCCGCATCCCTATCACTTCGTGCAGGGCTTTCAGATCGTCAGTCGGAAAGCCGTCCGCAACAGGGGTGAGCACATGCACCGCACCATCGAAAAGCCCGTCAGTTGAGCTTGAAAAACCGGAAACCTCCCTCCCTGCGATGGGATGCCCGCCGCAGAAGTTCAGCCCCAGTCCGTGAGCCAGAGCGCAGACGGTTGACTTTGTGCTTGCTCCGTCTGTCACAGGTGTTTTCACACCTTTTTCAGCGAGGGTTTTCAGCACGGATTTTGTCGCTTCCACCGGAACGCAGATGTATATGAGCTCCGGCTTTAGTGCCAGAAGCTGATCCATATCGTCCGTGAGGGCGCTGAATATGTCTGCTCCTGCCGCTTCGGCGAGGGTGGAGGCGCATTCATCGAGTCCGTATACACAAAGACCCCGATCGCAGAAGGCTCTTGCGAAGGAGCCGCCTATCAGACCGAGGCCTATGATCCCTATGGAGTTAAAAGCCATCTCTAGCTTATTTTCTTGCCTATTGCTTCGGCGATGACCCTCATCCTTTTCATAAGGATGTCGAAATCATCCGGAACTATGGACTGGTCACCATCGCTCATTGCGTCTTCGGGGCAGTTGTGAACCTCAATCATAACTCCGTCCGCACCTGCGGCTACCGCCGCCTGAGCCATGGGGAGTATGCAGTCCCTTCTGCCTGTTCCGTGGCTGGGGTCTACTATGATAGGGAGGTGGGTATTCGACTGGACAACGGGAACCGCGGAGAGATCAAGAGTATTTCTTGTCTCAGTCTCGTATGTCCTGATGCCCCTTTCGCAGAGGATAACCTGATGGTTGCCGCCTGCCGCTATGTATTCCGCCGCCATGAGAAACTCCTTGATTGTGGCGCAGAGCCCGCGTTTAAGCATGACGGGGGTTTTTATTGTTCCGAGCTCACGCAGGAGGCGGAAGTTCTGCATGTTGCGCGCCCCTATCTGGATTATGTCGGTGTATTTGAGGATGTCGTCCATGTCTCTGGGATCCATCATCTCGGTGATTACAAGCATACCGTATTCATCTGCCACTTCACGGAGATATTTAAGACCTTCCACGCCGAGACCCTGAAAAGCGTATGGTGAGGAGCGGGGCTTGAAGGCTCCTCCTCTGAGGATTTTCGCTCCTGCCTCGCTGACTCTTTTGCCGATGGCAAAGAGCATGTCTCTGTTCTCAACGGAACAGGGACCAGCCATTACCGCAACATTGCCGCCGCCGATTTTTATTCCCTTAATGTCTATTACCGTGGGCTCAGCCTTGAAATCCTTGCTCACCAGCTTGAAGGGCTTTACTATGGGCAGAACCTTTTCCACTCCCGGGATAGACGAGAGAGGTTTGTCACGAAGTGTTCTCTCATCGCCGATTGCGCCGATGATTGTTCTCTCGGTGCCTTTTGATATATGAGTCTGGAAGCCGAACTCGGTAAGCTTGGATGCCACATGATTTATCTGTTCGTCTGTCGCGCCTTTTTTAAGTACTATTATCATTTTTATGCTCCCTTAAAGGACAGCTTTAAGCTGTTCGATGAATATTTTGTTCTCTTCTTCCGTACCCACGGAAACCCTGATGTAGTCTTTCAGTCCGGAGCCGAGGTAGCGCACTATCACGCCTTTTTTAAGCAGATCCGTGAAAACCTTTTCGCCGCTGCCTGTTTTCACGAGGATAAAGTTTGCCTGAGTGGGGAGATACTCAAAACCGAGCTTCTCGAACTCGCCGTACAGGTAAGCCTTGCCCATACGGTTTTCACGGATAACTTTTTTCAGGTGGTCTGTATCCTGAAGCGCTGCCTCCGCCGCAACCTGCGCCGCCATGTTGGTGTTGAACGGCTGGCGGACACGGTTCATCATGTCTATCGCGGCGGGGTCGGCTATGCAGTAGCCCACACGGAGAGCGGCAAGTCCGTATGCCTTGGAGAATGTGCGCATAATCATCATGTTGGGGTAGTCCTTCTGCATTTTCATAGTGTCGGGGAAATCCGGCGCGTCAACGTATTCGCAGTATGCTTCGTCCATGACGACTATGGTCTCCGCGGGAACTTTTTTCATGAACGCCTCAAGGGTTTCCTGATTAAAGTATGTTCCCGTGGGGTTGTTGGGGTTGCCGAGGAAGATAAGCCTTGTTTTTTCATTTATGTTGGCCGTGAGCGCTTCAAAGTCGAAGGAGAAGTCACTCTTAACGGGGATCCATCTGCATGATGCTCTCATAGCCTGCGCTATTATTCCGTAAACGGAGAAGGAGGGCGAGGGGCTCATGACGTGCTCATCACGGGCTAGGAAGGTTCTCATGGCGAGTTCTATTATCTCGTTTGAGCCTGTGCCGAATATGAGCCTGTCAGCGTTGATGCCGAGCTTTGAGGCTAGCTTGGTGCGGAGATAGAACACATCACCGTAAGGATAGCGGGACATTTCCGGCAGAAAATCCGCCACAGCCTGAATGACTTTGGGTGAAGGTCCCAGCGGGTTTTCGTTGGAGGCGAGCTTCACCGCTTTTTCTATGCCCAGCTCTCTTTCCAGTTCCTTAACCGGTTTTCCGGGCACATAAGGGCTTAAACCCTGAATCTCTTTACCTGCGAGTTTTGCGTAGTCTATCATTTTTCCCCCTTGGGATAAGAACCCAGCACCTTGAAGTGGGTTACGCTTTCGGAAAATTCGTCAATCACGGATTTCAAGGGCTCAATGTCCCTGTGCCCGTCAGTGTCCACATAGAAAACGTATTCCCACGCCTGCTTTTTGGAAGGGCGGGATTCGATCTTAGTCATGTTTATACCCTTGGAAGCGAATACTTCAAGGGCTTTGTAAAGCGAGCCTGATTTATGAGTGATGCTGAACACCATCGAGGTCTTGTCATTGCCTGTGGGCAGAGACTGAAAGCCGCCTATGATAAGGAATCTCGTATAATTGTTAGGCATATCCTCTATGCTGCGCTCTATTATTTTCAGGTTATAGCATATTTCAGCCATTTCAGAGGCTATTGCCGCCGCTCCTGCGTCCTTGGAGGCTATTTCGGCAGCTTTTGCCGTGGATTCCACATCGTAAAGGGGAATATCCGCCGCATGTTCCGCCAGCCATTTCCGGCATTGGGGTATGGCGTGGGGGTGGGAGTAAATCCTCTGGACATCTTCAAGTCTGCCGGACTGGTTCATCAGGTTCTGATTTATCTCCAGATAAACTTCGCCGCAAACTTTTATGGATGAACCGGCGAACATGTCAAGAGTGTGGTTCACAACCCCCTCAAGGGAGTTTTCCACTGGTATAATGCCGTAGTCCAGCCTTCCGCGCTCAACAGCGTCAAAAACGTCCGGTATGCTGCGCATGGGGATAAGCTCGGCAGATAGACCGAACTGCTTTATGGCGGCGAGGTTCGTGAAAGTGCCCTCCGGTCCCAGATAGCCGATGCGCTGAAGCTTTTCCAGCGAGAGGGAGGCGGAGATAATTTCCCTGTACACCCTGCGGACAGCTTCAAAGGGCAGAGGACCGTCATTCATTTTGGAAAGACGCTCGTAAATCTGCTTCTCACGGGAGGGAACATACAGGGGCTTGCCCATCTCCTTCTTGATTTCGCCTATCTTCATAGCTTCTTTTGCGCGTGCGTTCAGAAGCCTGAGGATTTCGGCGTCCAGTCTGTCAATTTCCTGTCGGTGTTTATCAAGTTCATCCATCCGACAAATCTACCAGAACCCTCCTGTTTAAGCAAGGCTAAAGAACTGTTCAGCGGGGCTTTAACAGTAATATGATCTTGACGGGTATGGGCTGTTTTGGGATAAATTAAAATGAATATTTTTTCCTGAAATAAGATCAAAGGAATTTTTTTGAAGATACTTGTATTCAACCCGTCGTTTCTTGGTGATTCGGTGCTTACAACGCCTCTTATAAAGGCTGTGAGGCATTATTTTCCGGACAGTTCCGTGGATTTCTGCGTAAGACCGGAAAATGCGCCCCTTTTTCAGGGAATGGAGCTGATAAACGAGGTAATTGTTTTCGACAAGCGCAAATCGGCGGGCGGCGCAGGCGGTATTTTCCGCTTTGCCCGTGAGCTGAAAAAGCGTGATTACGATATAATAATATCCTGCCACAAATCGTTCCGAAGCACGCTGACAATGGCTCTGACCGGTGTTCTGCGCCGTATGGGGTTCAGGCAGTCGGCGCTTTCGTTTCTTTATACGGAGACAGCGGACAGGGATATGAGCAAGCACGAGGCGGAGCGTAACCTGATGCTTCTTGAACCGCTTGTGGCTGATTTCGACCTTGAGGACGCCAAGAAGCATGCGGGCAGGGCTGAGGTGTTTACTGATGAGCGTTTGAGAGCCAACGCGGCGAAATATATAAAATCCGCATCCGGCGGGCGCAGGCTCATAGGTATAAACGCAGGCAGTGTCTGGGCTACCAAGAAGTGGCAGTCCGAAAAGTTCGCCGAAGTGAGCGACATGCTGTATGAGGAAGGTTTTTTCTGTGTTCTGTTCGGTGCTCCGACCGATTCCGAAGCCTGTGGTCAGGTTATGGCAAACGCTAAGCGTCCGCTGATGAATCTCTGCGGAAAGCTTCCCTTGGGGCAGCTACCGTCATATATAAAGGCTATGGATGCTCTCATCACAAACGACAGCGGACCTCTGCATATAGCCTCAGCCGTCGGTACGCCTGCCGTCGCAATATTCGGTCCCACGGTTAAGGCTCTTGGCTTTTTCCCTTATGATGATAAAAGCATCGTGGTGGAAAAGGAGCTCTACTGCCGCCCCTGCGGGCTCCACGGCGGCAACGAATGTCCGGAAGGGCATTTCCGCTGTATGGGCGAAATCAGCGCCGGTGATGTGTTTGAGGCTGTTGGAAAGGTGCTGAAATGAAAGAAAAAAATATAAGAAAAGCTCCGGTAAAAAACAGCAGGACAAGAGTCCTCTTCGTGCGCCTCAGCTCACTGGGTGATGTGATATTGATTACCGGCGTTATAAAGCGCTTCAGTGAGCAGTTTCCTGATTATCTGTGTGATGTGTTCACCTCTGCGGTGTTTGCCCCCGTGTTTGACGGTCTGGATTTTGTGAACCGTGTAATCACCTTCGATAAGAAGGACGGCTTCAAGGGATTCGCCAAGGCTGTTCAGGAGGAGCTTAACGGTTATGACTATGTTATAGATCTCCACGCTAACCTGCGCACATTTCTGCTGAGGTTCATGGCGGACGCAAAATTTCTTAAATATCATAAGGATTCCGCTGCCCGCCGTATGTTTGTGAAAAGCAGAAAGCGGACAGAACGGCTCGGCATACATGTAGTGGAAAAATACGCTGAGACACTTAAGCCTCTGGGTATGAAGGAATATTCTGTTGAGGAGCTCCGTCCTGTTCTGCATTCCGGCAGGCGGGAGGAGGGCTGTATCGTGCTGAACCCCTTCGCCAGCAAACTCACCAAGCAGTGGGATAAGTTTCCTGAACTGGCGGAAAGGCTTGTAGACATGGGGCAGAGGGTTACCGTCATAGGTCAGGGAGATTTTCCGCAGATTGACGGTGTAAATAACCTCACGGGGAAGACCACGCTCAGGGAAATGCTTGATATAATCGCAGCCTCTTCCGTGCTGATCACCACCGACAGCGGACCCATGCACGCAGGTGTTGCGCTGAATAAAAAGGTTATCGCCGTTTTCGGATCCACAACATCCGACTTCGGCTTCGCGCCGGAGTTTAAGGGCTGCTCCGTCGTTGAAGTAAGCGGGCTGGGCTGCCGTCCCTGTCATGTGCACGGGCAGGACAAATGCCCGCAGGAGCACTTCCGCTGCATGCGGGATATAAGCGTTGATGATGTTTTAGAACTGCTCTGAGCCTGCTTTCGTTGACATTGACCGCGCTCATTGGTATATTCTTTTTCTCAAAATATAATGAACATAACAGTTATAAATTTCAGGGGTGTATAAATGTCCGAGAAAGGCTTCACAGGCTCACTGAGCGAAGCGGAAATCAATGAACTCAAAACCGTTGCCACTCATTGCAGGGGCGACATACTCAAAATGACCACGCTTGCCGCCAGCGGTCATCCCGGCGGCTCCATGTCCTCCATAGATATGTACCTCACGGTGTATAAATACGCCAATATCAATAAGGACAACTGCAAATCGTTCACAAGAGACAGGATCTTCGTTTCCCACGGGCACACATCTCCCGGAGTTTACAGCACCCTTGCCAGAAACGGCTTTTTCCCTGTTCAGGATGCCATAGCCTACTTCCGCCTTGCGGGTTCAATCTACGAAGGTCACATTGAGCGCATGGTGCCCGGGGTCGAATGGTCAACAGGCAACCTCGGTCAGGGTCTTTCCGCGGCATGCGGAGCCGCAGTTGCGGGCAGGATGCGCGGTGAAGAGTTCGATATTTACGTTTTCATGGGTGACGGCGAACAGCAGAAGGGGCAGATTCCCGAAGCGAGAAGATTTGCCGCCAAATACGGATACAACAATATCACAGCCTTTATAGATTACAACAAGCTTCAGATCAGCGGCAGCATCGCATCGGTTATGCCCCAGAACATCAGAGGCGAGTTCGAGGCGGACGGCTGGCATGTTATAGAGATAGACGGGCACAACTACACGCAGATTTTCAACGCCGTTGCCGCTTCCAAAAAGATAGAGAAGCCGGTGCTGATTCTCGCCAATACCATAATGAGCTTCGGTGTCAGCTTCATGGAGAACATAGCGGGCTACCACGGCAAACCGCTCACGGAAGCTCAGCTTGCGGACGCTCTTAAGGAGCTCGGCATTGAAAACGATATTGAAGCGCTCAAGGCGAAGCGCGCGGCTTTCAAATTCAGCTACGCAGCGCATGAGCTTGTTCAGGAGCCTGCGAAGATTTTCACCGGAGCTCCCCGGACATACGCAGTTACCGATAAAACAGACAACCGTTCCGCATTCGGCGATGCCCTTCTGGATGTGGTGAAGGATACAAAGGCAAACGGCGGGACACCCGTTGCGGTTTTCGACTGCGACCTTGCGGGCTCAGTAAAGACAGACGGCGTTGAGAAGCACTGCCCTGAAAATTTTGTTCAGGCGGGTATTCAGGAGCACCACACGGCAACATGCGCGGGTGCGGCAAGCGTTAACGGTGTTGTGAGCTTCTTTGCGGATTTCGGCGTTTTCGGCGTTGATGAGGCATACAACCAGCAGAGGCTTAACGACATAAACGGCAGCAACCTCAAGGTTGCCACCACTCACGTGGGGCTTGATGTCGGTGAGGACGGCAAAACCCATCAGTGTCTTGATTATGTCGGCGCCATGCGCAACATATACGGCTTTAAGGTAATCGTTCCGGGTGATCCGAACCAGACAGACCGCGCGGTGAGATACGCAGCCGCGGCGCAGGGGAACTTTCTCATAGCCATGGGGCGCTCAAAAATACCCACAGTGGCAAAGGCGGACGGTACTCCCTTCTTCGCCGGTGATTATAAATTTGAATACGGAAAGGCGGATGTTATAACCGAAGGTGACGCCGCGTTCGTAACCTACGGAGCAATGCTTCCCAGAGCGCTCAAGGTCGTGAAGCTCGCTGCCGAGAAAGGCGTGAAGCTCGCACTTATCAACATGAGCTGCCCCCTTGAGCCGGATATGGAGCTTCTGAAAAAATATGCCTCAAAAACAATATTCGTTTATGAAGATCATAATGCCAACACAGGCTTAGGTGCTATAATCGGCGCTAAGGCGGCTGAGGAAGGATTGGGACTCAGAGTAAAAACCTTCGGTGTGCGCTCATACGCATACTCGGGCAATCCGGACGGCATACTGAAGCTTCTCGGTCTTGACGAGGAGACAGTGGCAGCCGAGGCTGTGAGAGCATCAAAACAATAAGAGCGTCGGGGAGCCTTAAAAGGGCTCCCTTTTTTTGTCAACCAGTATCCGAATATCCTATTGCTTTTTCCGGCAGCGGACATAATTTATCGATATTGTCCATATGAATACAAAAATTTCAGGACTGCATTTTACTGTATTTTGCATAAGTTAAGGGGAAAACAAATGAATGTTTCTTTCAGAATGAAAATCCTTGTCCCTGTAATTGCGGCCATTATAGGTTCGTTTCTTGTTACGGGAATCATAATCTACAGAGTGGTCTACGCTGAAACAGAGTACATCGCTAAAAACGATGTGCGCAATCTTTCAAAAAGCTACGGTAATCTTTTTAAAGGTGAAATTGAAAAAACAATGGCTGTCTCACGCTCTCTGGCTTCTTCGGCGGAAACTTTTACATCGGCGGGTACGAGCCGTGAGCATGTTATGGAGCACCTTGTAAAGATTCTTGAGGACAATCCGCATCTTTTTGATGTGTGGATAGTGTGGGAACCGAATGAATTCGACGGGCGGGATTCGGAGCTTGCGGGATCCGGTGCGGCAGGTACAAACGAGCAGGGTCAGTTCTGTCCCATGCCTTACAGAACGGGCGGCGGGGTAAGCAGATCCCATACCACCTCAATGTATGACGAGGGCGCAGTAAGCGACTGGTACCGGAAGCCCCTCAAAGACGGCAGACTGCACATTTCAGAGCCCGCAACATACGACTTTGAAGGCAAAGAGATGACCACCGTGACGGTAAGTGTTCCGTTTGAGATCAACGGACGCATTGCGGGTGTTGCCGGCGGGGATATTCTTCTGGAGAGCATGACAGATATGCTGAAGGATATTAAAGTTTACGATACTGGCTATACATTTCTGCTTTCTGATAAATTCACAATGATAGCCCACCCTGTTAAGGATCGTGTGGGCAAACCCTCAGAGGTGGTGCAGCAAATAGCACCGTACCTCAGCGAAGGCAAGGAGCACTTCGTCGAGAAAAAGAACGCCACGACTGGTAAAATGGCGTACACTATTTATACACCGATACCCATAAACGGAGCGGACTATAGGTTTGTTTTCGGTCTCAGTGTTCCTCTGGAAGAAATCTACAAGGCTCAGAAGGAAATCAGATTTACAATAATTGTCGCGGCGTTTGCTGCGGTTCTGCTTGTGGCGGGGGTTATTTTCCTTATAGCTCAGAGTCTTGTGCGTCAGCTCGGCGGTGAGCCTCAGCAGGTTGTGGATACAATGCAGAAAATCGCTGACGGTGATTTTACCGCGGATCTTAAAATCTCCGCAGGGGATACCACAAGCCTCACCCATTCGGTTCATGATATGGTCAAAAGACTGAGCGATATGATCAACAATCTCACTGTAGTTGCTGACGATCTCAAGACATCAAGCTCGGATCTTTCCGCAGGGGCTCAGGAGCTTTCGGCGGGAATGAGTGAGCAGTCGGAGCGCTCCGAGCTTATTTCCGCCGCCGCGAATGAAATGTCAGCCACCACAGGGGAGATAGCGCGCAATCTCACGGATATTTCAAGCTTTGCGCACCTTACGGCGGATAAGGCGGTTAACGGGCGCAAGGTTGTTGATGTTTCCCTCAGCGGTGTTGTTAAAATCAAAGACACTGTGGACAAGTCTTCGGTGCTTGTGCATTCACTTGGTGAAAAATCTCAGGAAATCAAAGAGATAGTCGGTGTAATAAGCGACATTGCCGACCAGACAAACCTTCTTGCGCTTAACGCCGCCATTGAAGCGGCAAGGGCAGGGGAGGCGGGGAGAGGCTTCGCCGTTGTCGCCGATGAGGTGCGCAAACTCGCGGAGCGTACTCAGAAGGCAACTTCGGAAATTTCAGACCTTGTAATGGGAACTCAGACGGAGATGGACAATGTTATCAAGTCGATGGAAGGGGTTACCGGACAGGTCAACACAGGGCTTGAGTCATCCAAGCAGATTGCCGTGGTGCTTAAGGACATAGAGGAGGGGGTCTCCCAGCTTCAGTCCATGGTGGAAAATATCTCCACAGCCACTCAGGAGATGGCTGCCACAAGCGGGCAGATTCAGCAGGATATAGACTCCGTTGCCTCTGTTTCCATAGAGGTCAAGTCAACCTCCGATCATCTGGCTGAAAACGCTTCAGGTCTTGAGAGTATCTCCGCAAGACTCAGGGAGATGATGGGAGCATTCAGGGTAAGATAAATTAAAACATGTTTCATAGAAATAGAGGCGGGGTATTTCCCCCGCCTTTTTTGTTAATAAAATTGTCAAAGACTCCGTTTTTTTATTCATATGTTAAATATGCTGGTATATAATATGTTAGCTGGCTATATGTTCATATGAAATATTTTCATGTTTGGACAGACATTGAAATATTGAACGGAGGTGTGTTATGAATTATCTGAAAGCTTTTATTTTATTATTGACTACTGTGGTTTTGGCAGCCTGCGGAGGGAGCTCCGGCGGAAGCGGTGATGATGTGGCTCCGATTTCCGCTCCATATACCGGCATGTATGTGTTTGACTCTCTTCTGGTGACTGCTGATAACGGCAGTATTGATTCCGAAAGCTGTGATCCTTTTGAGGCTGAGTTCAGCTATTCCCCTGAACGCTCAATAGGTAAAATTCAGTGCGGAATTTACTCCGATGAATCTCTCTATTACTATATAGACACTGCCGATTCAGGAGAGTGGGTTTCATGTGAGGAGGTACAGTTTACGGTAACCGGTGATTACACGGCGGAAATAACATACTCATGTACGGATTATCTGGATGAAGTTTATCTTGCTGTGGGGAGTGTCACCAAAGTGGGCGACTCTTTCACTGTTCTGACTGACGAGAACTACTGGGAAGATTCTGACGAACCCCGTTAGAGTGATATGTGGGGCTTTTCAGCCCCTTTATCTCTGAGAAGATTACAGCAGCATTCCGCCGGAAGCCTCGATCCTCTGCCCGTTTATCCATCTGCATTCATCAGAGAGAAGCGCGGCGACCGCTCCGCCTATGTCATCAGGCAGACCGACTCTGCCAAGAGCGGTTATGGAGGCAATGCGTGCGTTGATCTCATTATTATCTCTTACGTGTCCGCCGCCGAAGTCAGTCTCAATGGCTCCGGGAGCGAAGGATACAGCGCTTATTCCCCTGTGTCCGAGTTCCTTTGCCAGATAACGGGTGAGAACCTCCACCGCTCCTTTCATTGAGGCGTAAGCGGAGTACCCGGGCATGCTGAATCTGGTGAGCCCCGTGGATATGTTCATTATCCTGCCGTTATCGTTCATGAGCGGCAGCAGTTTCTGTGTGAGAAAGAAGGTTCCCTTGAAGTGCGTGTTCATCAAGAGGTCAAACTGTTCTTCCGTGGTTTCTGTAAAAGGAGTGTTTATTCCCATGCCTGCGTTGTTCACCAGTATATCAAACCCTGTCCTGCCGAAATCCTTCAGTACTTCTTTCACCTCTTCAGCGAAAGCGGGGAAGGTTTTGTTGTCGGAAACGTTCAGTTGAAGCGCTGCCGCCTTGCGTCCTTTCTCCGTTGCCCGTCTCACCGTTTCTTCCGCTTCAGCCTGCCTGCTCTGGTAGGTTATTATCAGATCCGTGCCCTTATCCGCCAGAGCCAGTGCCATATTTTTCCCGAGTCCTCTGCTTCCGCCGGTAATAATAGCTGTTTTCATTTATATCTCCTTAGGGAATCATTATACATAATGATAAGCCCTTCCCCGTATTTTTAAATACATATAACTCCGCAAGTCTTGCCTGTTCCTGCGAACTGCTCATATATTGCTTTTGTGTTTTCCAAAATGAAATTATAATTAATATTATAAAAAGGGGGATGCAAAGGCTTATGAACGAATCTCAGCGTCAGGAACTCAGCTTTTTGATTGATAAATACTCCGAAACAGATATTGTTTCAGGCACATCACTTCCGGAGCTCTGTGTAATGAAATCCGAAACCCGCAGGATAAAGTCGTCAGCGGTTTATGTTCCGTCTCTGTGTCTGATTGTGCAGGGAAGGAAGGAGATAATGCTTGAGAACGAGCTTTACAGCTATTCTCCTTCGGAATATCTCGCCGTTTCCGTGGAGTTGCCCATTGTTGGGCAGGTAACGGAAGCTTCAAGGGAGAAGCCTTATCTGGGACTGAGCATTGCGATTGATCCCGTTGTTATCAGTGAGATGCTGCCTTATGCCCCTGAAGAAGGAACCACATCAAGAGGTCTCTTCGTGGGGAGAACGGATGAAGGGCTTGCAGACTGTATTCTCCGCCTTGTCAGGCTGCTTGATACTCCGGAGGATGCCGCTTTCATGTCGCCTTTGATACTGAGAGAGCTCTATTACAGGCTCCTGAAAAGCCCGCACGGCTGGAATCTGGCGCAGATAGCGGTCGCTGGAAGCAGCATGCAGAGAATAGCTAAGGTTATAAAAACCCTTAAGACCGATTTCGCAAGGAATATGCGCATAGAGGAGATGGCGGAGATGGCGAACATGAGCCAGTCATCATTTCACCACCATTTCAAAGAGGTTACAGCAATGAGCCCGCTCCAGTTCCAGAAGCGTCTTCGGCTCACCGAGGCACGGAGGATCATGCTTACCGAATCTGCAGACGCATCAAGCACTGCTTTCCGTGTGGGTTACGAAAGCGCCTCTCAGTTCAGCAGGGAGTATTCCCGCATGTTCGGTGCGCCGCCCGTGAGCGACATAGCCAGCCTGCGCCGCAGCACGGCAGCGGAAGCAGTGCCGAAATAGCCTGTGTCAGCGCAGCTCTTTTATAAATAAAGTGACAGCGTCGGTTATTTTCAGTGAGACAGGGTAGCTCGGATCTGTGTATGACTGTTTCTGCTGCTTCATATCCGCAGATGAATCTTTCAGCACGTGGTTAACGCCCTGCAAGATCTCAAGGCGGGCTTTTTTGTTTGCCTTTGCCAGAATTTCGGCGTCCGTCACACCGACCTGAATATCTGTGGTTCCCTGAATAATCAGCACAGGCATTTTAAGTCCTGCGACAATCTCCGCCGGATCATAACGGTACCATGAAATTACATAGGGCTGAATCTCCGGTCTGAACGCAGGGGTAAGTTCAGGGGATATGCTGTCAACAGTTTCTCCCTTTCTGAGGTGTTCATTTATTTTCCGCACCTCGTCTCTGAAGGCGGGGATGTTTGCGAACTGCTCCTCAATCACCTTATATGCCGGACGTCCCGCTCCGGCGAGAGATATGAAGGCATCGGCTTTCAGCTTGCCGGCGGCGATTGAGCCTATGAGCGCACCCTCACTGTGACCTATGATTATCAGCTTGCCGAAGCGCCCGCTGAGGCGCAGATACTCTCCCCAGAAAACTGCATCGTCGACATAATGCTCAAACCGCAGGTCTTTTTCAGCGGCTGAAATCCCTTTTCCGATACCCCGCTTATCATAACGCAGGGAAGCTATTCCGTTTTTCTCCAGAGCTTTCGCAAGCTGCTTCAGGCTGTCGTTTCTGCCTGCGAATCTGCTGTTTCCGTCTCTGTCTGTCGGACCGGAACCGGCTATAATAAGCGCCACAGGCGGCTTGTCCGCGTCTGAGGGTATTTCAAGGGTTCCGTGAAGGCTGCCTGCCGGAAGTGTGAGCACGGCTTCCTCAGATGCGAATGAAAAGGCAAACGGGAATGATAGGAAAAAAAAGAAAAACGCGGCGAGTGAAAAACGCATGGTTTTAGCCTCTCTAAATGTTTTATCAGGCGAATTATAATCAGTTTATTTTATGATGTCTTTAGTAAAAAGCTGATCAATCCTTGATTTTATATACCGCGCGCATTCCTGAAAATCTTCTGACTCCGTCTCAAGATCCGATTCCGTCATAAAAAACTTATAAGGAGGGATGCCGAAAAGTGAGGTTATTTTTTCAATCATTTCGGCGGAGGCAAAGCTTTTACCTGACTCCATCTTGTATATCTGGGTTGTGGAGACATCCAGAAGCTCCGCAAGGTATTCCTGCGTGAACTCTTTGCTGTTTCTGTATTTTTTTAAATTGTTGCCGAATATTTCCTTGATCATCCATGCCTCTGATTACTAGTTATCATAATAAAAGTTATTTTTATCTGGACAACTGAATGATATTCTTATATACGGTAATTTAATTCAGTTAAACGGATAAAGGCTTATTGAACAGGCGTTTAACAATTGACTGGATATTATCTGACGGCATAGAGATGCCACTTGGGGGACTGAAAAGTCCCCTTTAATTTTCAGATGAATCAGATGAAAAGAAAAATTAAAGCTCAGCTTCAAAAAAAGACAGATCAGGCTTTTGCTGTGATAACAGGCTGTCTGACCCGATCTTAAAAGATTATACCTCAGAATTACTTCAGCGTCATATGAACATAACGCGACTGACTGTTTATTTGTCCAATCGGCGCTAAACTACAGATTTTATAAATGAATTATCGGCAGTTTGAGGTGTGCGTTCGCAGATTGCAGAGCAATACTTCGCTTCGCACGGCGTCGGCACATCTGATTACCGCATAAAAAACTACATCCTGTGTTTTTTCCGCACACGCTCGCGCCGAACACGTTCGGCTTCGCTTCGCACGGCGTCGGCACATCTGATTACCGCATAAAAAACTGCATCCTGTGTTTTTTCCGCACACGCTCGCGCCGAACACGTTCGGCTTCGCTTCGCACGGCGTCGGCACATCTGATTACCGCGTAAAAAACTACATCCTGTGTTTTTTCCGTACACGCTCGCGCCGAACACGTTCGGCTTCGCTTCGCACGGCGTCGGCACATCCATGTGCCTTCTTACTCCTTGGGGTCAAGAACGTCTCTTAAGCCTTCGCCGAGGAGGTTGTAGCCGAGGACGGTGATGAAGATTGCCATGCCCGGAAAAAAAGACAGCCACCAAGCAAACATGATGTTGTCCTTCCCTGCGGTGAGAATGTTCCCCCATGACGGCACGGGCGGCTGAACTCCCAGCCCGAGAAAGCTCAGAGCCGACTCTGTGAGGATAGCGCCAGCTATGCCTAGGGTTGCTGTGATGAAAATGGGCGTGAAAACATTAGGGAATATATGTTTGAAAAGAATTTTTGCTGTGCTTACGCCCTGAATCCTTGCGGCGGTGATATAATCTCTGGTGCGGACGCTCATCACTTCTGCGCGGACAAGCCTTGTAACGCCCATCCAGCTTGTGAGCCCTATTACCGCCATTACATTAAAAACAGAGGGGTTGAGGAAGGCTATAACCGCCAGTATCAGGAAGAACGACGGAAAGCATAGCATTATGTCCACAAAGCGCATGAGGATCATATCCGTAAACCCGCCGAAATACCCCGATACAAGCCCGAGAACTGTTCCGATAAAAACCGATATGCCCACTGCGACAAAGCCGACAAACAGGGAAATCCGTGTTCCGTAGACTACTCTGCTGAAAATGTCCCTCCCTAGTTCGTCCGTTCCGAAATAATATTCGGAGGAGGGCGGAAGAAGGACTGAGCTGAAATCTATAAACGCCGGATCATGCGTGGCTATCAGCGGGGCGAATACCGCCACAAGAACAAAGAACGCAACTACAGAGGCGCCGGTGAGGAACAGAATGTTCCCTTTTGCCTTATTAATTACTCTTCTTCGAGCCATATCTAATCCTTGGATCCACAGCGGCGTATGCTATATCCGCTATAAGGTTGCCCGTCAGTGTCAGCATGGCGCCTATTACAAGAACACCCATAACAACGGGGTAGTCCCGCATCATAACTGACTGATAAAAAAGCTGCCCCATGCCGGGGATGCTGAATATCGATTCAAAAATAACGCTGCCGCCGATGAGACCGGGCACTGAAAGACCGATTATAGTAACAACCGGAAGCATGGCGTTTTTCAGGGCATGGGTGAAAACCACCTTCCCCTCGCTTAAGCCTCTTGCCCGCGCGGAGGTTATATATTCCTCCTTGAGCACATCCAGCATGCTGTTTCTGGCAAATCTGCTTATGCCAGCCAGACCGCCGAATACGGAGATCACAACAGGCATGAAAGTATGCTTGAAGATGTCGGCTATTTTGCCGAAGGTCGAAAGATAGTCATAGTTGAATGAGCGGAGCCCTGAGATAGGGAACCAGCCCTTGACTACTCCGAAATAGTACATGCAGAGGAGCGCGAGCCAGAAGGTGGGCATGGCGAACCCCGCAAAAACGAAGACAGTGATCCCCTTGTCGAAAATGCTGTCCTTGTAATAAGCGGAGAGTACCCCCAATGGCAGCGCAAACAGGAAAATAAGCACCATCCCCGCCACGTTCAGCCATATGGTTACAGGCAGACGTTCGCTTATTTTTTCCATCACGGTTTTACCGTCCTGACTGAAGGAATCGCCGAAGTCGAGGCGGGCAAACTTGCCCAGCCAGCTGATATAGCGTTCCAGAACAGGCTTGTCCAGATCGTACATTTTGACGAATTTTTCGTATGCGGTTTCAGAAAGCTTAGGGTTCATGGACGCAATAAACTGCGCCGGATCTCCCGGCGCAAGATGTATCACAACGAAACTTATGAATGTAATTCCGAGGAGAAGAGGAATCATCCCCGCGAGCCGTTTTGCTATGTATCGGAGCATATCCACCGATTCAGGGTTTATTTTTCAAGGCGGTATTTCTGATCCTTAACAGGAACATACCAGTCTTCAATGTTGTAGGTTATTCCCGCCGGCGCAGGGCTGACTTCCCTGAACCTTTTGCTTAAGCCTATGAGAGCGTTAGGCACGTAAAGGAAGGTGTAGGGCTGCTCTTCCGCGAGTATTTCCTGAAACCTGTCATAGTATTCCTTGCGTTTGACGGGATCCATGGAGTGCCTGCCGCCTTCTATAAGCTGGTCGGTTTCCGCGTTGGAGAAGCAGACGAAGTTCAGCATCTTTGGACCGCATTTGGATGAATGCCATACGTCAAAAGGATCCGGATCCTGAACTATGTTCCAGCCGAGGACAACAGCGTCAAACTTACCCTTGTCGATATATTCGTTTATGAAGGATGCCCACTCAAGGACTCTTATCTCAATCTTGATTCCGACTTTCTGCCAGCTCTGCTGAACAGTTTCGGCTATCTTCGTTCTTACGCTGTTGCCCTGATTAGTCATGATGGTAAAGGAGAACGGCTTGCCGTCCTTGTCCAGTATGCCGTCTCCGTTGCTGTCGGTCCATCCTGCTTCGGCGAGGAGTTCCTTTGCTTTTTCGGGGCTGTATTCGTATTTTCTGACATTGTCATTGTACCACATGGTGCCCGGCTTGTAGGGTCCGTGGGCGGGTACACCCTCACCGAAGAGGATTCCGTCTATAATTTCCTGTTTTGGGGTTGCGTATGTGAGAGCCTGACGGACTCTTTTGTCCTCAAACAGGGAGTTTTTCATGTTGTAGCCTATGTAGGCATAGCTGGGCGCAAGGTAGGTGTATTTGTCGTAGCTGTTTGAAAACAGTGCGGTGTCTGTCTGTTTAACCCACTGTGTGGGGGTCAGCCCCATTATGTCGAGACTGCCGTTGAGCAGCTCCATGAATGTGGTATTGAGATCGGGGATGATGCGGAAAATGATCCTGTCGAGGTTGGGTCTTCCCGCGAAATATTCGTCATTTGCCTCAAGGGTTATGGATTCGCCGGATTTCCATTCGCCAAACCTGAAAGGACCTGTTCCCACTGGCGAACGCATAAGAGAAGACTTCGCGGCTTCCTTCCCCTCAAGCAGATGCTTGGGAAGAACTGCCATGCTCCAGCTTAAGAGAGCAGGGGCGAAGGGTTCAGCGTAGCTCACCTTTACCGTGAGGGGATCGATTACCTCAAAGTCTGTCACAAGGCGGAAGTCCGCGTCGTATGAGGTTGGGGTACTGTTGTCGATCATGAATTTGTAGGTAAATTCAACGTCTGCTGCGGTGAAAGGCGCTCCGTCATGCCATTTGACATTGTCTTTCAGCTTGAAGGTGATGCTTCTGCTGTCGTCCGAAATTTCCCATGACTCGGCGAGATCGGGAACAATGCTGAGGTTTTTATCCAGCTTGATCAGACCGTTGTAGATATACTGGGCAACATCATGGGAGGCGCTGTCGGAAGTGATGTTGTAGATGAGTCCCGAGGCATCCCCGAGGCTGGAGGTAACGAGGGCGTCACCTGTGACACCCTCTCTGACCTTGCGTTTTTCCGCGGATTTGCCGCCTTCCTTGTCCTTGTCGCCGCATCCGGAAATTAAGGATACGCATAAAACTGCAAGCAGCAGAAAAACCAGTCTTTTCATTTTACTTCGATTCCATGGGGACCTGAGGAGCCGCATCGGAAGGAGCCGCCGGAGCAGTCTGCTGGAGGGGCTGAGGGATCCTGTCGGTGATGCTGCCTGATGATCTTTCTTTAGACATAACAGCGAGTCCGAGTGAAGTTATCATGAAAGTTATTGCGATTACTGAGGTAATTTTGTTCATAATGTTTGCGGGCGCACCGGGACCGAAAAGGCTGCCCGAACCGCCGCCGAGAGCAGCCGAAAGCTCGGAGCCCTTGCCGGACTGAAGCAGAACCGCAATGATAAGGAGCATACAAACAAAAATGTGGAATACGAGAAGATAAGTGTACATTTAAACAGACCTCTTTTATTTGCTGAAATTTATAATACCGAGAAAATCTTCGGACTTGAGGCTTGCGCCGCCGACCAGCGCGCCGTTTATATCGGGCTGGTTCATAAGACCTTTGGCGTTGTCGGGCTTTACGCTGCCGCCGTAAATAATTCTCAGTTTGTTTGCCATAACGGGTCCGTAGAGGCTTTTCAGCATCTCACGGATTTTTGCGTGCATAGCCTGCGCGTCAGCGGGGCTTGCGTTTACCCCTGTGCCTATAGCCCAAACGGGTTCATAGGCTACAGTAACCTGCTCTATTTTGTCAACAGGCACATCTTTGAGTCCCTTTGCCACCTGTGCGGTGACTGTCTCAAAGTGTGAGTCCGCCTCTCTCTCAAATAAGGTTTCGCCCACACAGAGAATGACGTTAAGCCCGTAGCTGAGTGTCAGACGCACTTTTTTATTTATTGTTTGATCCGTTTCTCCGAAAATCTGTCTGCGTTCGGAGTGACCGATTATGACCGCAGTCACGCCGACAGATTTAAGCATGGATATGGAGGATTCCCCTGTGAAGGCTCCCTTCTCTTCCGCAGATACGTTCTGAGCGACCACGGCGAGCCTGCCTTTACTGCTGGCAACAGTCTGCTTAACGGAATAAAGAATCGGGAAAGCCGGAGCAACGCCCACATCAACACTGTCGTAATCTATGCTTGCGTGAAGAATTTTGCCAGCCAGTTCGGTTCCTTCGGCTGCGTCAAGATTCATTTTCCAGTTGCCTACAATATAGGGTTTGATCATTCCGCATCACCTTTCTTCGGGACGGCGGTCTTAAGGGTTTCACCCATTTCAAGGCTGCCGTTGAAGATAACGCCTTCCTCCATCTGCACTGCGGCGGAGCGTATAGTACCTGTGACATTCGCGGGCTTGTAAAGTTCCACTTTGCTTTTCGCTGTGATGGTTCCGTCAAACTTGCCGGATATTTTTACCTGCCCCGCCTCTATTTCGGCTTTAACATTGCCGGAGTTGGCGATAACAAGCGTGTCGCTGGTTTTTATGTTTCCTTCAAAATTACCGTCCATGCGCACAAGCCCGTCAAAGATGAGTGTCCCCTTGAAGGTAGTGTTCTTGCCGAGAAAAGCGTCGATGCCGCCGTTGTCCTCTTTTCCTTTGATCATTCTTCGCCTCTGATTCTTTTTATGATTCGGTCAAGCTCATCGTCCGAGCTGTATTTGATCTCTATGGTTCCGCCGTTTTTTGCGGTTTTGAGTGTGATTCTGGTTTTGAAGAACTCTTCAAGCTCATCCTTAAGCCCCATGAGGAAAACGTCCGCGGCAGCGGGTTTATCGGACTTCTGCGCGGGCTCCTTTTTGAGCTTCGCCACGAGGCGTTCCGTCTCACGGACGGAGAGGCAGCCTTCGATGACCTTTTTCAGCGCCGTTATGGTTTTCTTCTCATCCTCAATGCCGAGCAGCGCTCTGGCGTGACCTTCGGTTATGAGGTCTTCCCTCATTGCATCAAGTACTTTCGGGGGGAGATTCAGGAGACGCAGTGTGTTGGCCACGGCGCTTCTGCTTTTGCCGATGACTTTCGCCACCTCCTCCTGAGTGTAGCCGTGCTGCTCCATGAGATTTTTATATGCCGCCGCCAGCTCATAGGCACCCAGATCCTGTCTCTGGACATTTTCAATGAGGGCAAGTTCAAGCCTTTCCGCTTCGCTTTCAACATTTCTGATAATTGCGGGGATTTTTTTGAGCCCGGCAAGCCCTGCCGCGCGGAAGCGGCGTTCGCCTGCTATTATCATGTAGCCTTCGTCCGTTCTGGTAAGGACTATGGGCTGGATGATCCCCTTTTCCTTTACGGAGGCTACCAGCTCATCCAGAGGCTCCTGATCGAAGCGTGTGCGGGGCTGATTTGCGTTTGCGTATATGAGGGCAAGGTCTATTTCGCCGACCGGAGCCTTTGTTTCATTTTTGGGTATAAGGGATTCAAGCCCCCGTCCGAGAACATTCTTTTTCATAATCTGGGAAGTATCTCTTTAGCCAGATCAATGTAGCTGGCCGCTCCTTTAGATTTTATATCGTATTCTATGATGGACATGCCGAAGCTGGGGGCTTCGGAGAGCCTGACGTTTCTGGGGACTATGGTGCGGAACATGCTTTCGCTGAAAAATTCCTCAATCTGCGTCATAACCTCTTTTGAAAGGTTGTTGCGGGGATCGTACATAGTAAGGAGAATGCCTTCCAGAGCGAGGTCTTCATTGAGGCTCTCCCTTATGAGCCGTATAGTGTTGAGAAGCTGCCCCAAACCCTCCATAGCGTAATATTCGCATTGAAGGGGGATAAGCACGGAATCCGCCGCAGTGAGGGCGTTCACAGTCAGAAGCCCCAACGAAGGAGGGCAGTCTATGAGGATCACCTTGTATTTATCCTTAATTTTTTCCAGATGCTTTTTCAGCCTTGTTTCTCTGGAAAGGGCGGTGACAAGCTCAACCTCAGCGGCGGTAAGGTTTATATGGCTGGGGAGCAGATCAAGATTGTCCACCTTACTGGGCACGATTGCCTCTTCAATATCGGCGTTGCCGATAAGGACGTCATAGACGCTGGCGTATTCGCCCTTGGTCTCGAAACCTATTCCGCTTGAGGCGTTCCCCTGAGGGTCCATGTCAACAAGCAGAACCTTTGCTTCAGCGAAGGCGAGTGACGAGCCTAAGTTTATGGCAGTAGTTGTTTTTCCCACGCCACCCTTCTGGTTGGCGATCGCGATTATTTTTCCCATAGAACTCATACATTAGATAATCCGTGTGTAAAAATCAAGATCAATCACCCGAATGTGTTAAATAAGCTCGAAGCTTGAAAATACTGGTGTTTTCAATTCTTTAGCATGCAAAACATGTGTTTTTGCGCACTTAATCACAGAAATTTTTCAAATATGTTGAAAACGTTTGAATTTTTAATATAATTCAATGGCGGGGAAATCCGCTTAAATGCGTTTTGCGGGCTTATGTTCCCTCCTTTGCGCTATAACGAGGTTTGTTAAATGAAAATATCATGCAGGAAAAAGACTGCTTTCAACTCTAGGAAAGAGGCGGTAATTATTCCCGTTTATAAGAATATGGGTTCGCTTAAGCTGCTCACCGGCAAAAGGATAGACGATGAGATCGCGAATATAGTCAATTCCGACTACTTCAACTTCGAGGATAAGGAGATAAAAAGCTTCTACATAGACGTGAAAAAGAAGCTGAAAAGGATTTTTCTGGTGAATGTCCCGAAAGATCCGGAAGACTACAGATATTACCTTGAGCTGGGTGCGCAGTTTTCAAAAATTATCAGAAAAGACAAGCTTTTCTCATTTTCTCTCGTTTCCTTTGAGGATATATACGCAGAGAAGAAAGAGGGGAGCTACACCAAAAGCTTCCTTGAGGGACTGTTTTTCGGGCTTTACTCGTTTGAAAGATACAAAAGCAAGAAGGAGAGCTTCGATTTTGAAGAGGTGGAGGTAATCACAACCTTCACCAAGCTGAAGAAGTTCATAGACGCTGGCGCCGAGAGATGGGCGACTATCTTCCAGAACGTCTATCTTGCGAGGGATCTTATCAACACCCCTCCCATGGACATGACACCCGCGATCTTCGCCGAAACCGTCCGGAAGGAGGCGGGGGACGACTTCGCCGTCACTGTTTACGATGAAGTTAAAATTAAGGAAGAGGGGCTTAACCTCATAGACGTTGTGGGCATGGGCAGCGTGAACAAGCCCAGATTCGTGATGATCGACTATAAGGGCGACCCCGGAAACATAAAGCACATAGCCCTTGTGGGAAAAGGCGTAACCTTCGATTCCGGCGGAAGCAACCTCAAGCCAACGGGCAGCATGGAGACCATGAAGTGCGATATGGCGGGAGCGGCGACAGTTTTCGCGGTTACCAAACTTGTCCGTGAACTGAAACTCCCCGTAAACATCAGAACATATATACCCCTTGTGGAAAATATGATAGGCGGCGGCGCCTACAGACCCGGAGACGTGATCACTTCTGCATCCGGCAAAACAGTTGAGGTTCTCAACACAGACGCCGAAGGCAGGCTTATTCTGGCGGACGCGCTTTATACCGCCACGCAGACCGATCCTGAAGTAATTGTGGATGTAGCCACTCTCACCGGAGCGTGTGTTGTGGCTCTGGGAAGCCACTGCGCCGGACTTTTCAGCAACAGGAAGTTTCTCGCCAAAAACATAAGCGACCTCTCCGGCGATGTGGGTGAGGACATATGGGAGCTTCCGCTGCTTAAAACCTATGAAAAGAGGATAAAGAGCGACATAGCGGACTTAAGAAACATAGCCAGACAGAGAACGGAAGCTGGCTCGACTATCGCGGCGCTTTTCCTGCGGGAGTTTGTGGACAACTGGCCGTGGATACATCTCGACATTGCGGGACCCGCTTATCTTGAGGAGGAGCATCCGGTCTTCGGAAAGCATGCCTCCGGCTTCGGGATAAGGCTTCTCCTTGAATTTATAGAAAGGTATTATTGCAGAAATGAAAATTGATATTGATTTTTTTAAGGGCGGCGCGGCAAAAGGGCTGGGAATAACTGCCATAGCTCTTGCCCTTGTGTTTGTTGTTTCGGCGGGGCTGCGCTATATCCAGCTTGAGAGATGGCGTGAGCACAGGGAATATTACTTTGTGGATAAAATGCCGCAGATGACCACCCTTGATTCGTACAAGTGGCTGCGGTACGCGGATGAATACAAGAAGGGAAGCTACTACCCGTCGGATGACGATCGTTTGATGTTTTATCCTGACGTTAAGCCCAAGCATGAGAAAATCCCCATGCTTAGCTGGCTTATCGCGAAGCTTTCCGTTTTTTCAGACGGAAATACTTACCGCACGGCGGTTTATCTTCTTCCGTTTCTGGCGTCTCTCTTCATAATTCCGCTGGGCATGTACTTTTATTTCACTGGAATAATACCGGCGGGGATTGCGGGCGGAATCGCCGGTTCTCTGGGTATTACGTATCTGGTGCGCTCATCTATAGGCAGAGTGGATACGGATTCGATGAATCTGTTTTTCCCTTTCCTTTCATCTCTGTTCATTCTCCTTGCCGTCGAAGGCAAGAGCTCCGGAAGGCTTTTTGTTCACTCCGCCCTTGCGGGGCTTTCGATGTGGCTGTTCCACTGGTGGTATGAGCATCCGGGGATAACACTGGCGTATCTGGGCGTATTCGTGCTTTCACTGCTGGTTTCAAGGGTGAATATCAGGAATGCCGCCGTTGCCGTTCTGCTGTTTGTTCTCTTTGCCAACCCTCTGCACATATATTCCGGCATTCACCATATTTTTGACTTCATTAAGGTTTATATAACCCCTACGGGGAGCATTGTAGCCGGCTTTCCCGATGTGTACGCCACAATAACCGAGGCGAAAAGAACGGAGATCGGCAGGGTTCTTGTGACTCTCACTCCGGTTAAGCTTCTTTCAATAGCCGGACTTGCCTTTTTTGTGATATGCGGAATATTCAATTTCAGGAAGATGCTTCCTCTGGCTCCTGTTTTTGTCTTAGGTCTTTTGGTTTTCAAAAGCTCAAACAGATTCGGAATGTTTCTGGCTCCTTTTGCGGGCATAGGCATAGGCTATGCGATATTTCTGCTGGGCAAAGCCGTTGAGGACAGGATCAGGGTAAGGGAGCAGATAAAAACCGCCGCGCTTGTATGTGTCACAGCGGCGTTTATGCTCCTCACCTACAAATCATCCTTCGATTTCAATCCCTCACCATCCATAGAGGTGGGCATCTATAAACAGATAAAAGAGCTTAAAAAGGCTGCTCCGTCAGACGCCGTAATCTATTCATGGTGGGATTACGGGCTTGCTTACGAGTATGCGGGGTTCACCACTTTCCACGACGGCATGACGCAGAGAACACCCAAGACGTATTATATCGCGAAATCCCTTTCCTCCGATAATCAGGAAGAGCTCTACAACACCCTTGCCTTTCTCGCTGCCGAAGGCAAAACAGGCATAGACAGGATGCTTTCCGAGGGCAAAACCCCGCAGGATATTTCTGCCGCTGCGGCAAACAACAGCCTGCCTGTTGAGGATGATAAGCATGTCGTGCTTTTCACAAAGGACATGCTCTATAAAATCGGCGCCATAAGCCAGCTGGGGACATGGGATTTTGAAACCGGCAAATATACCCCCTTCGCCGTGGTCAATATGCGCTGCACCCAGAAGGAAGGGGATGTGATAATCTGCGGTGAGGACAGGATAAACCTCACCACAGGGCTAGTGAACGACGCTCTTCCCCTGAAGAGCCACACTGTCACAGTCAACGGAAAGGTGTTCAATTCGCGGAAATTTCCGTACTCTCAGGGCGTGCATCTTGTAGAGAGTAGGTGGGAATCAGGTTTTACGGATTTCATGATTCTTGACGATAAAGCGTTCAGATCAAATCTGGTACAGATGTTTGTTATCGGCAATGTTGATAGCTCACGTTTTACCGAAATTTTCAACGCCGTGCCTTTTATGCGGGCTTTTGTGGTTAACGGACGCTGAATGTAAAGAATTTGTTGTTAAAATGACATAAAACTCAAAAGAACTATTGATTTTATCTATATAGTGCTGATAATATACTTATCAGCACTACCGCTTCAAGGAGTTCCCCATGGATTTTAAACAGATAGAAGCATTCGTCTATGTAGCGAAATACAAATCCTTTTCCCGTGCGGCTGAAAAGCTTCTTCTCAGCCAGCCGACAATCTCAACGCACATAAGCACCCTTGAAGAACAGCTTGGAGTAAAGCTTTTTGACAGGCTCTCCAAAGAGGTTATCCTCACCGAGGCAGGACAGGTTTTCTATCCCTATGCCGTGGATATTCTCGATCTGCGTGAGCGCTCTCAGGAAGCGATAAAAGAATTTCTCAACGAAATCAGCGGGCATCTGCATATCGGCTACAGTACCGTCCCCGCGGAGTTCATACTTCCCGAAGTCATCAGGAAATTTAAGGAGGAGTATCCCAAAACCTTCTTCACTCTTGACATAAACGGCACTCAGAACGTTGTTCAGAGGCTGTCCGACGGCATACTCGACCTTGCTATCGTGGCGAGGAAGATCCCCAAAAAAGATCTTGAGTACAAGGTGCTCCTGAGAGACAAGATTGTTCTCGTAGTCCACAAAAACCATAAATTCTTTGACCGTGCCAGCGTCTTCCTTGAGGAGATACTTCAGGAGAGCTTCATAATAAGAGAGATGGGCTCCGGCACCAGAGCCGCAGTGGAGCACGCCTTCAAGCAGAAGGGGTACGATTTTGAATCCCTTGACGCTGTCGCCATGCTCAGCTCCACATACTCCATCAAGCACGCTGTCAAACGTCAGCTCGGTATAGCCTTCATGAGCCAGATGGCGCTCTCCGAGGATGAGTGCGGCGGCGGAATAAAAGCCATACCCATCACGGATCTTGTCGTTGAAAAAGAGATCTATGTGGTTTACAGCAAAAAACGCACTAACAAGAAGCTTATGAAGCATTTCATCGATACGCTGCTGAAACACGCGAAAGAGTGAACACCGTTCTGAGGGCAGCAAAACCGGCTGCCCTTTTCCGTTTCTTCTCTAAACTTCCTTTTCCTTAAACAGTCATAATTATTAATGTGCAAACTTCCCTGTACAAAATGAGTTCGTGCAGGGTAGTATAAAATCCGGAAATTTGTATCTCGGGGGATTTAGTATGGGGCTTAGAAAGAGTCTTGGTGTTTTCCTTATTCTCACATGCGTATCCTGCGCAACAGTGCAGCCGGAGCCGCCTTCGGCTTCGCTTAATATGCCTGATGACGACATAAAGCCGTTTGTGGATTCTCCGGTTCTGCCAGAGGCGCAAAAGAAAACGCCCGAACCGGTTGAGGAGCCCCCGGCACTGAGGTTTCCCGACACAGTGTTCGCGGCACCCGCGGAAGAGCCCGGAACTCCTTCTGCCGATGAGTCTGTTGAGAAGGATCACCGGATACCCCCTGATACGAAAATGACAGGCGCAGTTTATGATAAGCCGTATGTTGTTCGCGGTGAGACCTACCACAGGCTGAAATATGTGGAAACCTTCGAGCAGGAAGGCATCGCAAGCTGGTACGGCGGTCCCGACCACGGACGGGATACCTCTAACGGTGAAACATACAACATGTACGCCATGACCGCAGCCCACAAAAACCTGCCCATGGGCAGCATGGTTGAGGTGGAAAACCTCTCCGACGGACGCAAAGTTACGGTAAGAGTAAACGACAGAGGTCCCCATGTGGAAGGAAGAATAATCGACCTTTCAAAAAAGGCGGCTAATGAAATAGGCATAAAAGACAAAGGGCTAGGAAAAGTCAAAATCAGGCTCCTTGCACCTGCCGGAGAAAAAAGCGCTGACGACTTCGCGCCGGATGCGCCCAATATGGCATACGCAGGAACAGTGAAAGCGCTCTTTGCCGTGCAGATAGCCTCTTTCACCGATAAGGAGCAGGCGGACGCGCTGGCGAACACATTCGGCAACGGAAAGGTGGAACGTGCCAGTGTGAGAGGCACAACCTACTTCCGTGTAAAAATCGGCGGATTTGAAAGCAGAGAAGCGGCGGAAGCCCAGAAATCAAAAATGACCTCCCGATACCCCAAGGCATTTGTGGTGACGGAGTAAAATTTTCTTTTGTGTTAGCAGGTTTGGTTTTTTGGGAAGGAGTTTAAGGAAACCCTTTTTTCCCATTAAAAAAGGGTTTCCTCAAGAAACCAGAGAAACTTTTTATAAAAAGATTTCCCTGAAACCCTTCAAAAATTTTAAACTGCTCCGCAAAATCAGCAGGAGACATATGCGCAGACATAACAGATCAAACGACAGTATGAGAGAGATAAGGATAGCCGGAGATTACATAAAGCATCCGGCGGGTTCCGTTCTGATAGAGTTCGGCGACACCAAGGTGATATGCACAGCGTCCTTCAGTGAGGGTGTGCCGCCTTTTCTGAAGGGTTCAGGCACAGGCTGGGTCACAGGTGAGTACGGCATGCTGCCCGCCTCCACACATACACGCAACCAGCGTGAGGCGAGGAAGGGCAAGGTGGACGGGCGTTCTCAGGAGATTTCCCGTCTTCTGGGCAGGGCGCTGAGGGCATCTGTTGATATGTCTAAGCTCGGCGAAAATACGATAATAATAGACTGCGATGTTATTCAGGCGGACGGCGGCACGAGAACGGCTTCCATAACAGGCGGATTTGTTGCGCTTCAGCTTGCGGTTAACAAGATGCTGGCGCAGGGCGTTCTGGCTGATAACCCCGTTATTCAGGCTGTGGCCGCGGTGAGCGTGGGGATAATAGACGGCGTGCCTATGCTTGACCTTGACTATGATGAGGATTCCGGCGCAGAGGTTGACCTGAACCTTGTTGCCGGTGCTGACGGCAAAATAGTGGAGATTCAGGGTGCTGCGGAGAAGCTTGCCTTCGGGCGGGATAAGCTGAATGAACTTCTTGATCTCGGATTTCACGGACTTAATGCCCTGTTTGCGGCGCAGAAGAAGGTGATTGAGCTGTGAGACTCTGCGTAGCCACCAAGAATGCCCACAAGCTTAAGGAAATAAAAGAGATTTTAAGCGGGCTGAATGTTGATGTGCACTCAGCCTATGAATTTACGGAAAATGATTTCGACGTGGAAGAGACCGGAACAACATTCGAGGAAAACGCGGCGATTAAGGCGGACGCTCTTTCCGCTCTGATAGAAGGCTATGTCATTGCCGATGATTCCGGTCTGTGCGTGGATGCGCTTGGCGGTGAGCCGGGCATATACTCCGCGCGCTATGCCGGTGTCGGTGCCGCGGACGCGGAGAACAACGCTCTTCTGCTTAAAAATACGGAAAAAACAGCCGATGCCGACCGTGCGGCAAGATTCGTCTGCGCCATTGCGCTTTCCAAGGACGGTGTGACGGAGAAGATTTTCAGGGGCGAATGCGAGGGCGTGCTGGGCAGAACGGAAAGGGGAGGGAACGGCTTCGGCTATGACCCTCTTCTTGTAATGCCGGACGGACGGACTCTGGCGGAGTACGCGCCGGAGGAAAAAAACAGAATAAGCCACAGGTTCCGTGCTCTGGAGCTTTTGAGAAAATATCTGGCGGAAAAATAGCCGCTTTATTAAAGGTGAGTTTTTGTGAGACTGTTAAGGTTTTTCGGCGGGCTGATTGTCCTTGTTGCCATACTCTGGTACGGAGTCCTTAACTTTTACAGGGGAGAGATGATGTTTTTTGATCATTATCTTCCGCGTGATTTCCCTTTTCCCAATCAGAGCAGGCATGGAAAATCGTTCACTGTGTATGACTCCGCCGGAAATCTCCTTGAGCAGAGAACCTTCCTGCGCAGCGAGCCCTTCACTCCGGAGGAAACGGAGCTTTTCAGAGACTGGTTCCGTGTGCTTGACCTTGAGGTGGACGGATACCCGCTTCCGAAGGAGGAGATAGACCTCTTCTTCATGGATTTCATGGGAATTGAAACGGAAGCGGTGAAAAGCCGCATAGTGAATCTCTATGCGGACAGACTTCTGGAGGGCACACCTGTGACAGGCGTGAGGCTGAGGCTTCTGCGCTACCTCACTGCGGACAGGCTGCTGAAATCCGCCGGATTTCCCGCCCTTTACGCCGCCTATGCCGATAATATAGTCATAGGTGACGACACTTACGGAATCAAAGCAGCCTCTCAGACATTCTTCAACCGCAGCATTCACAGGGCAAACCAGAAGGAAAAAGCCTTTCTCTTCACCATGCTTAAGGATTACAGCCTGTATGACCCTATCGAAAATTTCGCCGCTACGGAAAGAAGGGCGAATATATATCTGCATTTTCTTTATCAGCGGGGGATACTTGAGCGGGAGGAATACCTTCACGCCAGAGACTACAGGCTCATCCTGAATATGGCGAAGGATCCGGAACCGCAGGAGATAGAGTATCTCAGAGCTGTGGCGGAGGAGCTTAAGGCGCTCGGTGTGGAAGCGGGGGAACCCTGCGAGGTTCATACGTATTTTGACGCGGAGAAAACCGAAATGCTCCGCAGTACTGTTGCCGAATACATGAAAACTCAGGAGAACGGACTGCAGTCCGCCTTTGTTCTGCTTGACGTGGAGAAAGGCGGCATAGTCGCCATGACGGGAGCGAGGGAAGGCAAAAGCCTAAAGAGGGCTTACTACAGCCGCAGGCAGACAGGCTCAACCTTCAAGCCTATAGTATACGCATCCGCCTTTGACAGCGGGGCAAAACCGACGGATTTCGTTAATGACCGAAGGCATGTATATAAACTCGGGCGGGGCAGCTACTCGCCGAGAAACTTTGAAGAATTTTATATGGGTAATATCCCCGTGCGCAAAGGGCTTGTCTATTCACTGAACAACGCCACGATTCAGCTTGCGGTGAAAACAGGACTTAACAGGGTCGCTGAAAACGCTGTGAACATGGGGATGAAGGCGGATGTCCGTCCGTATCTCGCAATGCCGCTGGGCATATTCGCAGTGACTCCGGCTAATCTTGCGCAGGTTTACGGAACACTGGCGGATTACGGAGTCTACCGTGAAAGGGGGCTCATCGAAAAAGTGAAGTTCCCTGACGGTCGGGTGATAAATCCCGGAGCGGAGCAGACAAGGGTTTTGGATGAGAAGGCGGCGTTTCAGACGCTTTACATTATGCAGGATGTGCCCCGAATTGGCACCGCCAAAGGCAAGGGGCTGATGAAAGGGACAGCCGCCAAGACCGGAACCACGGATGAATACCGTGACGCATGGGTGGCGGCGGTGTTTCCGCCGTATGTCGCCGTTGTCTGGGTCGGTTATGATACAAACAGAAGCATGGGAGAGAAGGGAACAGGGGGAACAAAGGCTGCGCCTCTTGCTGCCGCTGTTCAGAAAAAGCTTTTTGAACCGGAGCATGATGTTAATTTTCATGTACCTGAAGGCGTGGGGTTTTATAAGGTCTCCTCTGCGGACGGCAGGCTGATAACGGATAAATGCTCCTACAAAAGGGGCTACACCGAGGCTCTGGCGGATGATAACCTGCCGGAGGAATGCGTCAGATAAGTCGAATATAGCTAAAAGTTGTAAAATGATATAAAGTAATGAAGATGAACAGTTCCAATAACGGAGTTGTGCTGAAGAGGTTAAAATGCGTAAAAACATATACTTAATCGGTTTCATGGGAACGGGGAAAAGCACCGTGGGCAGGCTTGTTGCACAGAAGCTCGGCATGGAGTTCTGCGATACGGACGCCATGGTGGAGGAAAAATCAGGGATGACAATATCTCAGATATTTGACGAGATGGACGAGGACGCCTTCCGCGGTATGGAGACTGATGTCCTGAAAGAGATTACGGAGAGAAAAAACCTTGTGGTGTCCACCGGAGGCGGCATTGTAGTCACCAGAGGAAACATGGAGCTTATGCGCTCTGCGGGCAGCCTCATCACTCTGATGGCTTCGCCGGAGCAGATTTTCGATAGAATAAAGGACGATAAGGGCAGACCTCTTCTTCAGGTGGCAAACCCTTTGGATGAGATAAAGCAGCTTATTTACGACAGAGCGCCTTTTTACATAAATACCGACTGTATAGTGGAAACCACTGAACTCAGCCCCGAGGACGCGGCGGAAGAGATAATAAGGTTTGTGGAAAATGCGTAGGATTCGTGTCGAGCTGGAGAAGCGGATTGATGAATCATACGACATTCATCTGTCTGCGGATTTTATAGAAGAGATGCTCACCCGCTGTGATGACGGGTTCTTTCTGGCGGACTCCGCGGTTTACGCATTTTATGAGGAACTTTTTCAGGGACGGAAGACCTTCGTCCTTGAAACTTCTGAAAAAAGCAAAAGCATGGAATCATTCATAAAGGTGCTTGAGTTTCTCCACGATAACGGATGCCGGAGAGACGGAAAGCTGATAGCCGTCGGCGGCGGCATAACAGGGGATCTGGGCGGATTCGCCGCAGCGTCTTATATGCGCGGGATAGATTATGTTCAGGTTCCCACCACGCTTCTCTCCATGGTTGACTCATCCGTCGGCGGGAAGACAGGGATCAATTTCCTCTCCTCCAAGAACAATGTAGGCGCCTTCCATCAGCCGCAGGCGGTTTATATTGATACAGACTTTCTCCGAACCCTTGATGACGAGGAATACCTTAACGGGCTTGCCGAGGTGATAAAATATGGCGCACTTTTCAGCGCGGTTTTCTTCGATATGCTTCTGGAAAAAAGGGATGCCGTGCTTGAGAGAAAGGCGGATGTGCTTCTTGAGATAATCTCCGAGTGCTGCCGCATGAAGGCGGAAGTGGTTAAGGAGGATGAGAAGGAGCAGGGAGTGCGCAAGCTCCTGAACTTCGGGCATACCTTCGGTCATGCCATTGAAACGGATTCGGGCTTCGCCGTTAAGCACGGTTTCGCCGTGGCCGCGGGCATGTATCTGGAAAATCTGTTCGGACTCAGGCAGGGCTACTGCTCAGAGGAGTCCGTGAACCGTCTGGGAGAAGTTCTTGACGCGTACGGTTTTGAAAAGGAATATAAAATAAAAGATACGGATGTATTTTTTTCTGCCCTGTCCGCAGACAAAAAGGCGGATAAAAAAGGGCTGACAATCGTTTTTGCGCCCGAAATCGGCAAGGGCGAATGGATAAGCGGAATAAAACCCGGGCTTATAAAGGATTTCTTCGGCTGATATGGACGAGATAAACCGTTCCAAATATCTTAATGACATAGAGTATTTCTCACGCAAGCTGGAGGATGATCCGGCTTCAAAGCTTTTTATGCCTCTTTCGGTTGCGCTCCTGAAACTCAATAAATATGATGATGTTATCTATTACTGCGCCCACGGGCTGGAGCATTTTCCGGAGCTTCTGGGGGCAAAAACCGTCATGGCTCAGGCTTACATGGGCAAAGGAAAGGTTGAGGACGCCAAAGGACTCCTGAAACAGGTGATACTGGTCAACCGCTTCAACTACAAAGCCAATAAGCTCATGGGCGATATTTACCGCGCGGAAGAAGACATCGCCCGTGCTCTGGAGTATTACCGCAAGTCCTATAAGATTTCGCCGGAGGACAGAAAACTCGGCGATGATATAATTGAGCTTGAAAACCTCCTTGAAAAAGGTTTTGAGGCGGCAGATGATATAGATCTCCCCGACAGGGACAGCGAGCTTGTGGAGCATATGGCGAAAGAGCTTGCAGATGAGGTGAAGGACGAGCTTTCACATGATACTTATGAAGACAAGGAACTGGAAGAGAATGAAATAGAAAAGACCTTGCAGGAGATCTCCGAGAGGAATACCGAGGATGAAGACGGGTTCGATATGGATGACTTCGGCAAGGAGGATTTTGAAGAGGAAATCAGAGAAAATCTTCTCGCCAGCGTGGATGAGGAGATAAGGGGCAAAGAGGTTCAGGGCGATGTAGTGCGTCTTGACGAAGAGGATATTCTCTCTGATTTTACCGCTGAAAAGCAGGCGGACAAAAAGACCGCCGACATTGACGCGCCCATAGAGCTTGACGATTTTGCCGCGGAGATAACAAAAGCCGAGGACGATGCGATCATGTCTATGATAGGGGACGCTCTTTCATCATTCGGCTCATCATCTTACGGCGATGAAATAATTTATGACAATAAAAGGGATATAATAGAGGACAGCGAGTCAGAGGAGTATTTTCTTACCGATGACGAACCGGAAGCATTTCCGGAGGAAGAACCCGCCGCTGAAGCTGAACCTGTGCAGGCTGAAGAGTCTGTGTATGCTGAAGAGCCCGTTATTGAGGCTGAACCGGAGGAAGCGGAAGAAGAGCCTGAGCCCGAATCCGTGCCTGAAACTGTGGCAGAGGAAATTCCCCAACCCGCGCAGGAGCCCGAGCCGGAGACTACGCCGGACGAACCCCTATCTTTGCCCGCACAGGAGCCTGAACCTGTTAAGCCTGAGCCAAAGCAGCTCTCCCCGCAGGAAAAGCTGGCGGAAGCAAAGAGAATGCTCATTGAGGCGCAGGTGGAAACACTGGAAAACACTCTTGCCTGTGTACTGAATAAAGCGAGGAAAAGAAAGCAAACCTCGAAGGAGGAAAAATGAAGCTGCTCATAATTAACGGACCGAATCTTAACATGCTGGGCAGAAGAGAGAGCGCCCACTACGGAACCCTCACTCTGACGGATATAAACACCAAGCTCATTGAAAGAGCCGACGGACGGGCGGAACTGGAGTTTTTCCAGTCCAACCATGAGGGCGCCATAACTGACCGGATTCAGCTGTCCTCCGGGTTTGACGGCATAATAATAAACGCCGGAGCCTATACCCATACAAGCATAGCCATAAGGGACGCACTCCTTGCGGTGAAAGTTCCGTTTGTTGAGGTGCACCTCTCCAATGTATACGCCAGAGAGGATTTCAGGCATAAATCATATCTCAGCGACATAGCAAGAGGAGTTATCGCAGGGTTCGGCTGGATGTCCTATGCGCTTGCCCTTGAGTTTTTCATGTCGGAGCCCAAATGAAACGCATAGAGCGCCTTCTCGGGCTGATGAAGCAGTCTGGCGTGAACAACCTTCTGCTTACCGATCCTGCTGATATTTTTTACCTCTCCGGCTTCACGGGGAGCACTGCCTATCTGTTTGCATCCTCTGAAAAAACAGTTTTCTTCACTGACGGCAGATATGCCGAGCAGATAAAAACAGAAATCAGCCGTGACATAAAAACGGTCATAGTCAAAACCTACGGAACCTCTCTGTGCGAACTTGCGAAGCAGGCGGGACAGCTAACCGTGAGTCCAAAGTGTCCGCTCAACCTGTACTGCATGATGGAAGACAGCGCAGAAGAACTCCTGATCGATTCCAAAGACCTTGTGAGCCTCATGCGCAGTGTCAAGGACAAGGAGGAGATCGAGCTAATCAGTCACTCTTTCAGGGTTGCGGGTGAAGCGTTTAAGGAAAGTCTCGGGCAGTGGCGCTACGGCATGACCGAAACGGAATGGGCGGCTGTCCTTGAGTATAACATGCGCAAAAGAGGCGCCAAGGACAGAAGCTTCGAGACGATCATAGCCTCCGGAGAAAGAAGCGCTCTGCCGCACGGAAACGCCGATATGCGTGTGATAAGCGCAGGTGATCCCGTCACTGTGGATTACGGATGCAAGTTTCATTATTGCAGCGATATAACAAGGGTGGTCTATGACGGCAGCGATCCGTTTGTCCTTGAGATAGCGGATATAGTCAGGGGTGCCATGGACGCGGCGAAAGCCGTCATACGCCCGGGCGCGGTCTGCTCGGATGTGGACAAGGCGGCGCGGGACTTCATCGAGAAAAAGGGTTACGGCGTGTTCTTCAACCACGGTCTGGGGCACGGGGTCGGAATAGATGTGCACGAGGCTCCTTCGTTTAACTTCCGTGACGAGACAGTCCTTGTTCAGGGGATGGTGCTCACCGTGGAACCGGGTATTTACCTGCCCGGACGCTTCGGTGTAAGGCTTGAGGACACCGTGGCTGTAAGTGAAAACAGTTGTGTAAATCTTACCGCTGTGCTAGAAGACTACGTTTATAAAATCCATCAGAGGTGAGGTCCGATGATAACCCCGAACCAGTTTAAAAAAGGCGCAAAAATAGAAGTTGACGGTGAACCTTACTCCATCGTCGAATATCTTCATATAAAGATGGGCAGAGGCGGAGCCAACGTCCGCACCAAGATAAAAAGCCTTCTCTCGGGCAACGTTATAGAAAGAACCTACAAGTCTGACGAAAAAATCAAACAGCCGGACTTCGAGGAAAAAGAGATGCAGTACCTCTATAAAGACGGTGACTCGTACGTCTTTATGGATAACGAAACATACGAGCAGGTTTACATCCCTGAAACCGATGTGGGTGAGCTTGCGGATTTTATGCCCGAAAACCTTAATGTTTACGTGCTCCTTTTCAATCAGAAACCCACAGGAGTGCAGCTCCCCAACTTCGTGGAACTTCCCGTCGCACAGACTGACCCCGGTCTCAAGGGCGATACTGTGAGCGGCGGTTCCAAGCCCGCCACCGTATCCACTGGCGGCGTGGTTCAGGTTCCTCTTTTTATTAACGAAGGGGATGTTCTTAAAATCGATACAAGGACAGGCACTTACATGGAAAGGGTAAGGTCTGCCAGATAGGAGGAAGACTTTGGAACTTAAAGACATCAGGGAACTGATACGCTTCATCGACAAGTCGGAAATTAAAGAATTTGAATACGAAACAGAAAACGGGGAGAGAATCTACATCTCTAAAAAGGACGATGCACCTGTATTCGCCGCAGCTCCCGCCGCCGCATACGCACAGGCACCCGCTGCACCTGCGGCGCTGCCCGCTGCCGCACCAACTGCGGAAGTGAAGGACTCCGGTCTTAAAGGCAATCAGGTTGAAATAAAAACACCCATAGTGGGCACATTCTACGAGGCTCCGTCACCCGGAGCGGAATCCTTTGTCAAAGAAGGCGACACTGTTAAAAAGGGTCAGACGCTCTGCATAGTGGAAGCCATGAAGATCATGAACGAAATTGAGGCGGAGTTCGACTGCAAAATAGTGCGCAAAGTCGGTCAGAACGCTAAACCTGTAGAATACGGCGAAGTAATTTTCATCGCAGAGCCTCTCTAGGGGATATGAATGTTTGAAAAGGTTTTAGTAGCTAACAGAGGTGAAATCGCGCTGAGGGTTCTGCGCGCCTGCAAGGAGCTGGGCATCAAGACTGTTGCCGTTTACTCCGAGGCGGACAAGGAATCTCTGCACGTCGCTTTTGCTGATGAGGCAGTCTGCATAGGACCGTATCAGTCGGCAAAAAGCTATCTCGACATAAAAAGCATCATCGCCGCCGCCGAAATAGCCAATGTGGACGCAATTCACCCGGGCTACGGCTTCATGGCGGAAAATGCCAGCTTCGCCAAAATCTGCGAAGAGTGCGGATTCAAATTCATCGGTCCCAAGGCGGAACATATCGACCTCATGGGCAACAAGTCACGCGCCAAAGACGTCATGAAAAACTTCGGCGTGCCCACAGTTCCCGGCAGCGACGGTGCAGTGGCATCCGCTGATGAGGCGCTTAAAATAGCAAAAGAGATAGGCTTCCCCGTGATGATCAAGGCATCAGCGGGCGGCGGCGGAAAGGGTATGAGGGTTGCGCTCAATGAAATGAGCTTCCTCAACAGCTTCCAGCTTGCACGCTCCGAAAGCCTCAATGCTTTCGGCTCGGACGAAATCTACATAGAAAAATTCATAGAAAACCCCCGTCACATCGAGATTCAGGTCTTCGGTGACGGCAAAGGGAAAGGTCTCCACTTCTTTGAGCGTGAATGCTCCATACAGAGACGCCACCAGAAACTTCTGGAAGAAGCGCCCAGCTCCGCGATCAGCGAAGCCACAAGGAATAAGATGGGTGAAATATCCGTTGCCGCCATTGAGTCTCTCGGCTATGAAAACGCCGGAACCATAGAGTATCTCGTGGATGACAAGGAAAATTTCTACTTCATGGAGATGAATACGAGGATTCAGGTTGAGCATCCCGTAACGGAGATGATAACAGGCTATGACCTTGTTGTTCTCCAGCTGAGGATCGCAGCGGGTGAACCTCTCACTATCAAGCAGGAAGACATAAAAATCATCGGACACGCCATAGAGTGCAGAATAAACGCCGAAGACCCCGAAACCTTCCGCCCATGCCCGGGCAAGATCGAAGGCTACATTGTCCCCGGCGGCTTCGGTGTGAGGGTGGATTCAAACTGCTATCAGGGCTACACAGTCCTCCCTTATTACGATTCCATGATAGCGAAGCTCATAACCTTCGGTAAAACAAGGGAAATGGCAATAGCAAGGATGAGAAGGGCTCTGGACGAGTACGTCATAGACGGTATAAAGAGCACAATCCCCCTGCATGAACGCATACTTGAGCATCACGCTTTCATCAAGGGCGACATAACCACCGCATTCATAGAGAAGTACTTCGGATGAGATTTTTTCTCATTCCGCTGGCTCTCTTACTGACAGTAACATTCGTAAATCAGTCCGCCTCCGCCCTTGAACAGGCAGAGGTGGACTCTGCTTATATCGAAGCCCTCTACGCGGCGGATGACGGCGATCTTGACACTGCCACATCGCTTCTTGAGACAATAAAGAAATCCGCAAACGATCCCTACATCTACCAGAAGCTTTCCGAACTCTACATCAAACTCCAGATGTACGAAACAGCCAAGCACAGACTTAGTGAGGGACTCGGAGTTTTCCCTGAAGATCCGGAGCTCAACTTCTCCATGGCTCAGCTTTATCTTTTTCACTACAGGGACTCCGGTCTGGCGGAGATATTCGCCGCCGATGCCCTGAAATCAGCCAGAGACGTAAAATACCTGTATCTCATGGCGGATATTTATAAAATTCTCGGTGACGAAGAAAAGCTGATGACGGTTCTTGACGAAATTATACTAAGCGAGCCTTCCGCAAGGGTTCTTGTTGAGAGGGGCAACCTGTTCAGAAATAAAGGCATGCTGACAGAAGCCGAGCATGACTACATGAAGGCATATGAGCTTGACGAAGATCTCGGAGCGGCTGCAAGGCTTGCCGAGATATTTATAGAGAGAGATGATTACGAAAGAGCTGTTAAGTATCTTTCGATCCTTTCAGAGAAACGCCCTGATTTTGTGCTCTCCGACCTTAAACTTGCGGAAATCTATAAACGTGCCGACAACAGCACAAAGGCGCTTGAGATCTTCAAGCGGATTCTGCCCAAGGTTGAGGGGAGAGAAAAGATCTATGTTCTCAGGCAGATAGCAGGAATATACTACGCCACGGACGATTATAAAAACGCTCTTTCCTACTTCCGGCAGGTGGCGGAGCTTGCCCCGAACGATGTTCAGGTTTTCTACTCCATGGGTGTTATCCATGAAATGGAAAACAAATTCGCCGAGGCGGAGAAAAACTACCGCAAGGCTATAACAATACGTCCCGACTATGTGGAGGCGAGGAAGCGCATCGGCTTCATAAGCCTCAAAGACAAAAAGTATGATGAGGGCATAAAAGTCATTACAAAAATCCCCGCAGACCTGAGGGATGTGGACTACTACCGCATCACAGGCGCGCTCTATAAAGAAAAAGGCACACTCTCCAAGGCTTATGAAGTTCTGAGAAAAGGCTATGAGGAAAACCCTTCCTCCGTTGAGCTCGTGATCGATTTCGCAATGGTGCTTGAGAAGCAGAAGAAGTACGATGAATGCTTCGAGGTGCTGAAAGACGCTCTGGAGCTTAATCCGGGGAATCCGTCACTGATGAATTTTCTCGGCTACACCTACGCCGATCTGAGCATCAAGCTTGATGAAGCCTACACACTTATTGAAAGCGCTCTGGCGAAAGACCCCGAAAATCCCGCCTATCTGGACAGCATGGCATGGGTTCTCTACAGATTTGAAAAATATGAGGAGGCTTACGGCTACCAGATCAGAGCTCTCCGTAAAGTTCCCGATGAAAAAGAGATCCGTGACCATATGAAGGCTATTCTTGAAAGGCTGGAGATTAACAAATCGGTTGATGATATTCTCAAAGGTAAATAGAAGACTCTTTTTAAGTCCCGCAATCAGGTTATTTTTCGCTGTTGTTCTTATAATTGCGTTCGGGGTGTCCTGCGCTCCGAAGCGCCCTTTTCTGCTCACAGACAAAAATACCGTTCTCAGTGAAATCAGCTTTAAAAACAAACAGACATGTGCGTACAAAGGGCGTATTTCCGTTATTTATCAGGACAGGGAAGAGGATGTCCGCTTCAGGGCGCTGCTGGATAAGAAATGCACGGACGAGTTCGATATGAAAATTCTCGGCGCTTTTTCGAGGGTTATCTACGATATAACCTATAGATACGGTGATGTTAAAGCCTACGAAAAAGGGATAGACAGCAGCGAGAAGATCAGCCTCTTCATGAAAAACAGGGGGCTGGACGGACTGATTCTGGGACTCAGATTCCCCTACGCTTTACCTGATGAATCGTATGATATGACGCTCACGGAAAACGGATACCTTTTCCGCAAACCCTACGCCGAGATTGAGGCAGGGAGCGACATGCTGATAAAACGGATAAAATTTGACGAAGTGATCTATGAGTACGGATACAGCACGGAAGGCGTATCGTCCATAAAGCTTACACAGGGTACAAAAAAGCTTGAGATAGGGCTCCAGCGGTGATAATTGCCCGAAGTTACGCCAAGATAAACATTTTTTTGCATATTAACGGTAAAAGAGCTGACGGTTATCATGATCTCCAGACCCTTTTCGCTCAGACAGAACTGCATGATACCATAGAGATTGAAGAAGCTGACAGAACAGAGCTTATCTGCAATATGCCTGATATTCCGGCTGATTCCTCAAACCTGATAATCAGAGTAAAAAACATTCTCACAGAACGGTACGGCATCAGGAACGAATACAGAATAATACTGAATAAAAAGATTCCCGCAGGGGGCGGACTGGGGGGCGGAAGCTCCAACGCAGCCTGTTTCCTGAAGACTGTGAACAGTATGTCCCATATGGGGCTGTCTTATAAGGATATGGCGGATATTCTGGGTTCTGTCGGCTCGGATACTGTATATTTCCTCCATGACAGACCGTGCTACGCCGAAGGGCGGGGCGAGATTATAGTCAGCGAGACGGAGCTCCCTTCAGCGCCTATTTTGCTGGTTAATCCGGGTATCCATGTTCCGACCGGCGAAATATTCCGGTGCGGAAATTTGAAGTTGACGTCAAAAGCGGATCTGTCTAGAATGCCCATCGTCGCGGGCTATGCGGAGCTTACAGCCATGCTTGAAAACGGGCTTGAGGCTGCTGTTTTCGCAAAGCACCCTGTTTTGCAGACACTTAAAACAGCGCTGCTTGATTCCGGCGCTGACGGCGCCCTCATGAGCGGCAGCGGCTCCACTGTTTTCGGTATCTACAGAACAGATGAACAGCTTGAGTCCGCCTGTGATATAATCAGAGAAAAATTTGCCGGTTACACGGTATTCAAATCAAGGATAAAAGGAGCAGGCTGATGAATTTTCTTCTGTTTTCGGGCAATGCGAACAGAACACTGGCACAGGGCATAGCCACGGAACTCGGCGTTAGGCTGGGGGATGCCACGGTAGGCACTTTCAGTGACGGAGAGATAAGAGTAAAAATCAATGAGAGCGTCAGAGGAAGAGACGTTTTCGTTATTCAGCCGACCAGCTCACCCACAGATAAACACCTTATGGAACTTATGATAATGACAGATGCACTCAAAAGGGCATCTGCCGGAACCATAACGGCGGTTATCCCCTATTTCGGCTACGCGCGTCAGGACAGAACCTCAGAACCCCGAGTGCCGATTACCGCTAAACTCGTCGCTAATCTCATTGAGACTTCAGGCATAAACAGAGTTATGACAATGAATCTCCATGCCGGACAGATTCAGGGGTTTTTCGACATACCGGTGGACAACCTCTACTCATCTCCCGTTATAGTGAAATACATGATAGACAACGGAATGAAAGGTGAGGACTATGTTGTTGTCTCGCCTGATGCGGGCGGCGTGGCGAGAGCGAGAATATACGCTAAGCTTCTCGGCACGTCTCTTGCGATCATCGACAAAAGAAGAAGCGCCCCCAACGCCGCCGAAGCTATGCACGTTATAGGCACTGTTGAAGGCAAAAATGTAATAATAATTGATGATATGATAGATACAGCGGGAACGCTTACTCAGGCCGCCGGCGCAGTCATGAAGCACGGAGCGAAATCTGTTATAGCCTCCGCAGCTCACGGAGTCCTCTCCGGTCCCGCTATGGAGAGGATTACAAACAGCGTGCTTGACAAAGTGATCATCTCCGATACTGTTGAACTGGTTAAGGAAAAGCAGAATTCCAAAATAGTCGTTCTCAGTGTTGCGGGGATATTTGCTAAAGCTATCAACAGAATCCAGCATAAAGAGAGCATAAGCTCACTGTTTGAAATGGGGCATGAATAATCTGCTCATAGTCGGTCTCGGCAACCCGGGCACGCAGTACGCAAAGACCAGACATAATCTGGGCTTTATGGTGGCGGACAGGCTTGCGGGACGCTTCGGCACTGCTTTTAAGGACGGGTTTAAGGGGCTCTGGGGCGAATTTCGCACGGACGAAAAGCATTTTATCCTCAAACCCATGACTTATATGAATCTCAGCGGTCAGTCCGTTGCGCCGTTCATGAGCTTTTATAAGATAGAGCCTGAAAACCTTATAGTTATTCAGGATGATCTTGATATGGAGTTCGGAAGGATCAAATTCCGAAAGGACGGCTCAAGCGGCGGTCATAACGGGATAAGGTCGGTAACAGAGCTGATAGGCACAGATAAGTTTGTCAGGCTGAAAATGGGCATAGGCAAGAGCAGAAGCGGCGGAACTGTGGGGCATGTTCTCGGAAAGTTCGAGAACGACGCTGATCTGGAAAAGTTTATTGAACTGGGCACTGACGCAGCGGAAGCACTCATAAGAAACGGGCTGAAATCAGCTATGAATACATATAACAACAAGTCGGTCTTTGACGGAGAAAACGGGCAGGATAAGACTTAGCAGATTTAGCCTGCTTCAAATCCTCCCCCGCCCTCCTTTAAGAAAGGAGGGAGTTGAAACCACAGGAAGTAGGTTTCAGCGAACTATCATGACTAAGGTACATGGATGTACCCGCGGAGTGCGCACCACAGCGAATGCGAGGAGCGCAAACGAGCGAGAGCAGCAAGAAGCTTTGCTTCGCATGCTGCGAGTGAGCGGCAACTACAGGAAGTATGTTTCAGCGAACTATCATGATTAGACAGCCGTTAATCGGCTCACGCCGAAAACATATTTAATTGACACGGCAGTGTGTTATGCAACACATTCCCATGGATGGGAATGCGCCGTGCGAAGCGAAGGGCGGGTTACCCGCCCGCGAGCGTGTGTATAAATCCGACAGGATGTGCGGATTTATATACTACTGAAACTCAGCGGAAGTTTAAGCGGTGACAGCCGTTAATCGGCTCACGCCGAAAACATATTTAATTGACACGGCAGTGTGTTATGCAACACATTTCCATGGATGGGAATGCGCCGTGCGAAGCGAAGGGCGGGTTACCCGCCCGCGAGCGTGTGTATAAATCCGACAGGATGTGCGGATTTATATACTAATTAAGACAACGCAGGTTTTGAACAGGGAGAATATATTAACTTGTTCCCCCGTTAAACATATTTAATTAATAAGGAGGACCAAATGTCAATGATGATGTACCTCGCTCCTGTTCTGGGTGTGGTGGGTCTTATTGTCGCGTACGTGATTTACAACTCTGTTAAGAGCAAATCCGCCGGCAATGAGAAAATGAAAGAAATTTCAGACATGATCCATGACGGAGCCATGGCGTTTCTTGGCAGAGAATACAAAGTTCTTTCTTTCTTTGTCGCAATAGTTTTTATACTTATGCTGTTCTCATCCAGTCTTGGAATCTACACCGCTGTTGCATTCTTGGGAGGCGCTGTTTGCTCCGTTGCCGCAGGCTTTTTCGGAATGAAATCAGCAACACGTGCCAATGTAAGAACAAGTGAAGCCGCAAGAAGCGGCGGAATGGCAGCAGCCCTCTCTGTTTCCTATAACGGCGGAGCGGTCATGGGACTCTCTGTTGCGAGCCTTGGTCTCATAGGCGTGGGCGTTCTGTTCATTTTCTTCGGTGACCCCGAAACAGCAAAATATATCAACGGCTTCGCAATGGGCGCTTCCTCAATAGCTCTTTTCGCACGTGTGGGCGGCGGTATTTATACAAAAGCGGCAGACGTGGGAGCCGACCTTGTGGGCAAAGTTGAAGCCAACATTCCCGAAGACGACCACAGAAACCCCGGCGTTATCGCAGATAACGTGGGCGACAACGTGGGCGACATCGCTGGTATGGGCGCGGATATTTTTGAGTCTTATGTTGGTTCCATAATTGCGACTATCGCCATCGCCGCAACTGCTTCTCCCGAGCTCATACTTCAGGTAAGCCAGCCCGGAATGGCATTTGACATGTTTAAAATGAACATGATGGCGCTTCCCATAGGTCTTGCTATAATCGGTCTTCTCGCTTCCCTTGTGGGCGTCTTCTCAATGAAGCTCCTCAAAAACACTCCTCCCGCGTCAGCACTGAGATATTCAACCTTCGTGGGCGCCGGTCTCTTCCTCATAGCAGCTTACTTTGTAATCGCTATGTACGGAATCAAGGCAGGCGTGTTCTGGGCGCTTCTCGCAGGTACCCTTGCGGGCATCGTGATTGGTCTTGTTACTGAATACTATACAGCCGCAGCTCCTGTTAAAAGGATAGTCAAGGCTTCTGAAACAGGCGCGGCAACAAACATCATCAACGGTTTTGCCATTGGTCTTGAATCTGTTGTTATCCCCGTAATCCTCATCTGCGTTGCGATTTTCGTCGCAAACGCAACAGCGGGTCTTTACGGAATAGGTATCGCCGCTGTGGGCATGCTTGCTACAGTGGGTGTTACTATGACAGTTGACGCTTACGGACCTATCGCCGATAATGCCGGCGGTATTTCCGAAATGGCTGAGCTCGGACCCGAAGTGAGAAAAATCACAGACAGTCTTGACGCCATCGGCAACACCACCGCGGCAGTGGGCAAAGGCTTCGCCATCGGCTCCGCCGCTCTTACTGCTCTCGCGCTTTTCGCCGCATATGCAAGCAGTGCAGGGATCTCAAGCATAGACATTACCAAGCCCATAGTTGTTATCGGTCTCTTCATCGGCGGCTTCCTGCCTTTCCTTGTTGCGGCTATGACAATGACCTCCGTGGGCAAGGCAGCCGGACAGATGGTTGATGAAATCCGCCGTCAGTTCAGAGAAATACCCGGTCTTCTTGAAGGCAGGGAAGGCGTGAAACCCGACCCCAAAACATGCGTTGACATATCAACTGCTGCGGCTCTTAAAGAAATGATTCTCCCCGGCGTGGTTGCGGTTCTCGCTCCCGTTGTTGTGGGTTTTCTTCTCGGTAAAGAGGCTCTCGGCGGTATGCTTGCGGGCGCTACGGTTACAGGCGTTCTTCTTGCTCTGCTTATGTCTAACGCTGGCGGCGCGTGGGACAACGCTAAAAAAGCTATCGAAAAAGGCGAGTGGGGCAGTGCGGGTAAAGGTTCCGACCAGCACAAAGCCGCAGTCGTGGGTGATACAGTGGGCGACCCTTTCAAAGATACAAGCGGTCCCGCTATGAACATCCTTGTAAAACTTATGAGTATCGTTTCTCTTATCATCGCACCCCTTCTTCTGGGCTGATAAGCGGACTGAAACAGAATCAGGAAGGGCAGACTCGCATGAGTCTGCCCTTTTTTTATAAGGAACGTACCTGTTCCTAAACTCTTCTTTGCTTTTTTTTCAAACTTGTAGCAATATAATTGTTCTTTAAGCAAGCAGATTATATGAGGTTATTATGGGTTTCAACTGCGGAATAGTCGGGCTCCCCAACGTCGGCAAGTCCACTATATTCAACGCACTCACTAAAGCAGGAGCGGAAAGCGCAAACTATCCTTTCTGCACCATTGACCCCAACAGAGGGATAGTTCCCGTTCCTGATGAGAGAATGGATTTTCTGGTGGAAAAGATAAAGCCGCAGTCCACAGTGGCAACCACCATCGAGTTTATAGATATAGCAGGTCTCGTCAAAGGCGCAAGTCAGGGCGAGGGTCTCGGCAACAAGTTCCTTACTCATATCCGTCAGGTGGACGCAGTGGCGCATGTTGTGCGCTGTTTTGACGATCCGAACGTTGTTCATGTCGAAGGCGGCGTTGATCCGGTGCGGGATATTGAAATTATCAACACCGAGCTGCTGTTGAGCGATATGGAGCTCATAGAGCGTGCCGTTGACAGAAACAAAAAAGCGGCAAAGGGCGGGGACAAGGAAACAAAGAGGAAAGCGGAAGCCCTTGAAGCGCTCCTTGCCGAAGTCCAGAAAGGCAGAATGATCAGAAGTGTGGAAGGATTTGAAGAGCTTACCGAATCACTGAAAGAATACCCTCTCATTACCTCCAAGCCAGTAATGTATGTCGCTAATGTTGACGAAGCTGTATTGGCGGAGGATAATGATCATGTCAAAAAGGTGCGCGAGATAGCGGCGAAGGAAAACGCTGTTGTCGTTAAAATTTGCGGTTCCATAGAATCCGAGATAGCGGAGCTTGACGAGGAAGAGGCGAAGGAGTTTCTTGCCAGCATGGGGCTTGACCGTTCCGGCTTGCAGTCCATGATAGCGCAGGGCTACAAGCTCCTTGACCTTTTGACCTTTTTTACCGCGGGCGAGAAGGAAGTCCGTGCGTGGACAGTAACCGGAGGAACCACTGCGCAGAAGGCAGCAGGGAAAATCCATTCTGATATAGAGCGTGGGTTTATTCGCGCGGAAGTTACCTCATACAGCGATTTTGAAACCGCAGGCTCCATGGCAAAAGCCAAGGAACTCGGCAAAATGAGGCTGGAAGGAAAGGAGTATATTGTTCAGGACGGCGATATTATCTACTTCAGGTTTAATGTTTAGGGCTCTTGCCCTTGCTCTTTTTCTGGCGCTCTGCTCAGCCCATGCCTATGCGGCTGAGCCCGTGCATATAAGCGAGCGCGACGGTATTCTTGAGGCGCTGGGACACATCGCCGGAGAAGGAGTCATGGCACGGGAGAGACCCGACACCAACAGTCCTGCCATTACCAAACTTCCCAAAGGAAGCAAGATAATCGTGCTTTCCAAAAAGGGAAACTGGTACAAGGTGCGTCTCTACAACCGCAGGGAAGCATATGTGCGTGCGGAGCTGGTGGAGTTCCGCTATGAGCTCAAGGATGAACACATCACAAAGAGCGATATAGAGAAGAAGTTCATGGTGGACATCATGAACATGGCAGCCCAGTTCAACCAGATGATCAAGGAATCCATTTTTTCCAGAAGGCAGAGCATAGTTCCTAACCTTAAGATTCTTGAGGGACGGAAGAAGGACGGCACTGCGATTGTGAATGTTCTTTACTGCGCGGTGGACGGCAGCGGCAAGCCGGTTCCGTCAATGAGGGAAAACCCTTTAAGCGAAACCATGGTTAAATTCATCGAGATAGTTATGATGAAGATGCTGCTGTATGACGCTGATTCATATAAGATTGTTTTCCGCATTCCCGTGTTTGAAAACGGCAAAGTTGTGGACTATGAAGACAGTGCGGAGTATACAGTCGAGAGAACCGAGACTGATCTCCACGACATCCGCAGCGGAAACGGCAGAATATGGGATTACATAGTTTCAAGCAGACCCGTTGACGAATTTTTTAAGAAATATCCCCATTAGAGGTATAGAAAATGTCTTTTACCCACTTTGACGAGGAAGGAAGAAGCCGTATGGTGGACGTAACCGCCAAGACGGACACTGTAAGGGAAGCCACGGCGAAAGGGCGCATCACCATGAAGCCCGAAACCCTGAAGCTCATTCTGGAAAGCAGAATGGAAAAGGGCAATGTTTTTGAGGTTGCCCGTGTGGCGGGAATAATGGCGGTCAAGAAAACAGGAGATCTTATTCCTATGTGCCACCCGCTGAATGTGACGGCTGCCGATGTTTATTTCTACCCCGATACCGAAAAAAGTGAAATCCAAATAGAAGTTACCGCCAAGCTCACCGGAAAGACAGGCATCGAGATGGAAGCCCTCACCGGGGTTTCGGTTGCGGCGCTTACGATCTATGATATGTGCAAGGCTGTGGACAAGGGCATGGTGGTCAGCGACATCAGGCTTGTGAGAAAATCAGGCGGGAAAAGCGGAACATACGTGAGGGACGGTGAATAGATGCGGGTCTGTCTGGCGCAGATAAAGCCCTTTCTGGGTGATACGGCGAAAAACCTTAAGCTCCACGAGGAGTACATAGAAAAAGCCGTTGCGGAAAAATGCGATGTTATTGTGTTTCCTGAGCTTTCGCTCACGGGGTATTATCTTCTGGACTATGTCAGCGATGTAGCAATGAAAACAGACGACAGGATGATTAAAAAAATCGTCGCTCTCTCCAAGGATATATCAATTGTTTTCGGCTTCGTTTTTGAAGGTGAGGACAACCTCTTCTATAATGTGAGCGCATATGCCGAAAAGGGCAGACTGGTTCACCTCCACAAAAAAGTATATCTTCCCGATTACACCATGTTTGAGGAGGCAAGATACTTCGCAGCAGGCAAAGAGTTCTCCGTGTTTGAAACAGCCATAGGCAGGTGCGGAATACTTATCTGTGAGGATGCTCTCCACACAAGCTCAATATATATACTCAGCCGCATGGGCGTGCAGACAGTCTTCATCCCATCCAACAGTCCCGCTAGAGGTGTTGTGGGTGACGGACTGGAGGCAGCCTCCATATGGCAGACATCAAACAAATATACAGCCAGCCTGCTCACCGTGAACCTCGTTTATGTGAACCGTGTGGGAGTTGAGGACGGAGTTGCCTTTTGGGGCGGCTCTGAGGCTTACTCCGCACTCGGCTCCAGAAAGGCGAGACTCCCCCAGTTTGAGGAAACCATGGGAATAGTTGAACTGGAACAGGAGGATATACGCCTCGCCAGAATACACTCACCCTTTTATCGTGATGAAAAATCCCACATACTCCTTGACTATCTCAAAGGAGACTGAAAATGAAGCTTGATCTTAAACTCACAAAGCAGATATTAACCACATTCGTAAAAGAGGAGACAGAGAAAATAGGACTGAAAAGCGTTGTTCTCGGTCTCTCCGGCGGTATAGATTCGGCGCTTTCAGCGGCTATAGCCGTTGAGGCTCTGGGCAGGGGCAGGGTGTTCGGGGTTGGTCTGCCCTACAAACTTTCCAGCCGGGAAAGCATGGCGGATGCCGAACTCGTGGCTGACGCTCTTGGGATCAATCTCGAAATAGCCGACATAACCCCGTTTGCGGAGCCGTTTATCGAAAGTGAAAAGGACATGAGCAAGCTCCGCATAGGAAATGTTCTCGCCCGCATGCGCATGGTCACAATTTTTGACCGCTCGGCAAAGCACGGCGGAATAGTTCTCGGCACAAGCAATAAAACGGAGCTTCTCCTCGGCTACGGCACGTGGTACGGCGATCTTGCCAGCGCCATAAACCCCATAGGGGATCTTTACAAGACTCAGGTATGGGAGCTGTCGGAATATCTCGGCATTCCCGATAAGGTTATAAAAAAGCAGCCCACCGCAGACCTCTGGCCGGATCAGACCGACGAAGGGGAACTGGGCTTCACATACAAAGATGTGGACAGACTGCTTTACGAAATGGTAGACAACAGACGCAGAAAACCCGAGCTCCTTAAAATGGGCTTCGATGAGGATTTTGTGCAGAAAATATCTGAAAGAATAATGAGATACCAATTTAAGCGCAAAATTCCCGTTATAGCGAAGGTCAGCCAGAGAACAATCGGGCGGGACTTCCGCTACAGCCGTGACTGGGGCTACTGACTCAGTGTTGACGCACCAGCATCCTGCGGAGCGGAGCCGATTTGGTTTTCAGGAAGAGTACAGTAATTGACAAACAAAACATAAAAGCAGGCGGTGAATAGATGTACGGCGATAAAATCGCGATGGAAGCTCTGACGTTTGATGATGTGCTTGTGATCCCCGCGCACAGCGAGGTTCTTCCCAAGGACATAGACACAACTTCAAAGCTTACAAACAAAATTTCCCTCAACATCCCGCTGGTAAGTGCGGCGATGGACACTGTTACCGAGGCAAAGCTGGCTATAGCTATGGCTCAGGAAGGCGGAATAGGCTTCATCCATAAGAATATGACAATCGAAATGCAGGCGGATGAGGTAGACAAGGTTAAACGTTCCGAAAGCGGAATGATAGTTGACCCCATAACAATTTCGCCGGATAAGACGGTTGAGGACGCGCTTGCCATTATGTCCAAGTACAAAATAAGCGGCGTACCCGTAACGGCGGGCGGCAGGCTGGTGGGTATTCTTACCAACAGAGACCTGCGTTTTGTGAAAAACCTCAGCGCTAAAGTCACAGAGTATATGACAGGTAAGAATCTGGTTACTGTGCTTGAGAAAGACGCTAACCTTGAATCTGCCAAGGATATTCTTCAGGAACACAGGATCGAGAAGCTTCTCGTGGTGAACGATCAGTACCAGCTTAAAGGACTGATAACGATCAAGGACATCAACAAAAAGCTCAAATACCCCAACGCCGCCAAAGATGATATGGGCAGGCTGCTTGTTGGCGCAGCGGTGGGCGTGGCAGGCGACAGCAGGGAGAGAGTATCCGCCCTTGTGGAAGCAAAAGCGGATGTGATAGTGGTGGATACCGCGCACGGACACTCCCAGATGGTTCTGGATATGGTGCAATGGGTAAAATCGACCTATACCCATGTTCAGCTTATAGCCGGAAACGTTGCGACACCCGAAGCGGTGGAAGCTCTCTATAACTGCGGCGCGGACTGCGTTAAGGTTGGCATAGGTCCCGGTTCAATCTGCACAACAAGAGTTGTTGCGGGCGTGGGCGTTCCGCAGATAACAGCGATAATGACATGCGCCGCCAAGGCAAAAGAACTCGGTATTCCGATCATAGCCGATGGCGGTATAAAATATTCGGGCGATATAGTGAAAGCTCTCGCCGCCGGAGCCTCAACGGTTATGATAGGCTCCCTGTTCGCAGGAACCAAGGAATCGCCCGGTGACATAGAACTCTATCAGGGCAGAAGCTTTAAGGTCTACAGAGGCATGGGCTCGGTGGGCGCTATGAAGGCGGGCAGCAAGGATCGCTATTTTCAGGAAGGCACGGAAAGTGAGAAGAAATTCGTTCCCGAAGGGATCGAAGGACGTGTGCACTATAAAGGTGAACTCAATGAAACAGTCTATCAGCTCACCGGCGGCATACGCTCCGGCATGGGCTACGCAGGCTGCAAAACCATCGAGGATATGCACAATAAAGCCAGATTCGTGAGGATCACCGGCGCAGGCTTGCGTGAAAGCCACGTTCACGACGTCATGATAACTAAGGAAGCGCCCAACTACTGGGTGAATCCGTAAGGTAAGGCTCCCATGACGGGAGCCCGCCGTGCGCAGCGAAGGGCGGTTTATCCGCCCGCGAGCGTGTATCACAAACCGACAGGATGTCCGGTTTGTGATTGACAGTCAGCTAACTAAGGAAGCGCCCAACTACTGGGTGAATCCGTAAGGTAAGGCTCCCATGACGGGAGCTCGCCGTGCGCAGCGAAGGGCGGTTTATCCGCCCGCGAGCGTGTATCACAAACCGACAGGATGTCCGGTTTGTGATTGACAGTCAGCTAACTAAGGAAGCGCCCAACTACTGGGTGAATCCGTAAGGTAAGGCTCCCATGACGGGAGCTCGCCGTGCGCAGCGAAGGGCGGTTTATCCGCCCGCGAGCGTGTATCACAAACCGACAGGATGTCCGGTTTGTGATTGACAGTCAGCTAACTAAGGAAGCGCCCAACTACTGGGTGAATCCGTAAGGTAAGGCTCCCATGACAGGAGCTCGCTGTGCGCAGCGAAGGGCGGTTTATCCGCCCGCGAGCGTGTATCACAAACCGACAGGATGTCCGGTTTGTGATTGACAGTCAGCTAACTAAGGAAGCGCCCAACTACTGGGTGAATCCGTGATATAAGCTGCGATACGTCATTCTGAGGCAAAGCCGAAGAATCCCGGAGCAGCGGAGATTCTTAACTGTGTTCAGGATGACGCTCCGTTGTGCAGCTAAGCACTTAAACTCACTGAATATTATAAAAGGAGTTTTGTAACCGATGGACATTCACTCGGAAAAGGTACTGATACTAGACTTCGGCTCACAATATACGCAGCTTATCGCACGCAGGGTGCGTGAGGCTCATGTTTACTGCGAAATTTTCCCCTGCAACGCTGATTTTGAGAAGATAAAGGCCTTCGAGGCGAAAGGCATAATCCTTTCCGGCGGCCCTTCCAGCGTTTATGAAGAGGACGCGCCCAGAGTTGACGAGCGTGTTTTTGAGATGGGGCTTCCCGTTCTGGGCATCTGCTACGGAATGCAGCTTGCCGGACAGCATTTCGGCGGAGTTGTCGCTCCCTCAAACCACAGGGAATACGGCAGGGCGGTTCTCAGCTATGAATCCTCGTGCGGACTTTTCAAAGGGCTTGAAGGAAACGGGACGCTCACCGTATGGATGAGCCACGGCGACAGGCTTGAGAAAATGCCCGAACACTTTGACATAGTGGCAAAAACGGACAATGCTCCCGCCGCCGCGATGAAGCATCACAGCCGTGAGATATACGCAATCCAGTTTCACCCCGAAGTCACCCACACTGAGCAGGGCAAGGCTATTCTTGAAAACTTCGTTGTGGGAATCTGCGGGTGCAGACAGATCTGGACTACGGAAAACTTCATACAGGCAGAGATTGAGCGTGTCCGTGAGAAGGTCGGCGGCAGAAAGGTTCTCTGCGGGCTTTCCGGCGGTGTGGATTCCTCAGTCGTCGCAGTGCTTCTCCATGAAGCCATAGGCGACAATCTCGTCTGCGTGTTCGTCGACAACGGGCTCCTCAGGCTGAACGAACGCGAGTATGTGGAAAAAACATTCAGGGAACACTATAAAATAAATCTCGTTGTGGCTGACGCTGAGGAACGCTTTCTCACCGCTCTTGCGGGCGTTACCGATCCTGAGAAGAAAAGAAAGACAATCGGCAACCTCTTCATCCGTATTTTTGAGGAAGAGGCGAGAAAAATAGGCGACTTCGACTTTCTCGCTCAGGGTACGCTTTATCCGGATGTTATAGAATCCGTCTCCTTCAAAGGACCCTCCGCCACCATCAAATCACACCACAATGTGGGCGGTCTGCCGGAGGACATGAAGTTTCAGCTTGTTGAGCCTCTCCGTGAGCTCTTCAAGGATGAGGTCAGGGATGTGGGACGTAAGCTCGGTCTGCCCGAGGTAATGGTCGGGCGTCACCCTTTCCCCGGTCCCGGGCTGGGTGTAAGGGTTCTGGGCGAGATCACCAAGAAGAGATGCGATGTTCTCCGTCAGGCGGACGCTATCTTCATAGAGGAGCTTCACAACGCCAACCTTTACAATACAATCTGGCAGGCGTTCGCCGTTCTGCTCCCCGTAAATACGGTGGGCGTAATGGGCGACGGCAGGACATATGAAAACGCCTGCGCCATCAGAGCCGTTTACAGCTCCGACGGCATGACGGCAGACTGGGCGCACATACCCTATGATGTGCTCGGCAAAATCTCAAACCGCATAATAAACGAGGTAAGGGGCATAAACCGTGTTGTCTATGACATAAGCTCCAAGCCGCCTGCGACAATAGAATGGGAATAATATGAAAACGGAGAATCTGATAGCGACACGCTATCTGCGCTCCCGCAGGAAAAACCGCATATTTTCGTTTATCTCCACCATTTCTGTAATAGGTATAATGGTGGGGGTGGCGACACTCATTATCGTTCTCAACGTAATGATCGGCTTCTCCGACAATTTGCAGAACAAGATCCTCGGGGCAAACGCCCACATAATAGTAAACCGTCTGGATGCTGCGCCCATAAGCGACTGGCAGCTTGCGGACGCTAAAATCCGCATTATGGACAAGGTGGCGGGAGTCTCGCCGTTTGTCCTCAGTCAGGTTCTGGTTACAAGCCAGAACAACGTCAGCGGTGTTATTATCAGAGGAGTTATCCCTGAAAAAGAACTCGGCGTCACTTCGATTGAGAAGTTCATGAAAGACGGCGAGTTCATGGACATAGCGGACAAGGGCGAGAAACCTAAGATCGTTCTCGGCAAGGAGCTTGCTCACTCGCTGGCGGTCAGCGCAGGGGATGACGTGGTTATGGTCTCCCCCTTCGGGCGGAAGGGTCCCTTCGGCATGGTTCCGAAGATGAAGCACTTTGAGGTCGCCGGCTGGTTCGACATGGGAATGTATGAATACAACTCGTCCCTCGGCTACATATCCCTTGAAGCCGCACAGGAATTCTTCGGGATGGATGATGTCGTCTCCGGTTTCAGCGTGAAGGCGGACAGCTTCGCAAACGCTATCCCCCTTGCCAAAAAGATAGAGGATGAGCTGGGCTTTCCTTACTGGTCACGGGACTGGATAAGCATGAACTCCAATCTCTTCTCCGCCCTCAAGCTGGAAAAAATTGCGATGTTTATAATCCTGACGCTGATAATCATAGTCGCTTCGTTCAATGTGGTGAGCATGATCACCGTGTCGGTCAAGGATAAAAAACGTGATATAGCCATACTCAGGGCAATGGGCGCACCGGAAAAAAGCATATACCGGATCTTCATTCGTCAGGGGCTCGTGGTGGGCTTCGTGGGAACCGCACTTGGCAATGTTATAGGATACACCGCCTGCTTCGTGCTGAAAAACTACAAGCTTATAAGCCTGCCGGAGGATGTGTATTTCATGGACAGAATCCCCGTGAAGATAGAGCCGTCAGTGTTCATAGTCGTGACAGTCTGCGCACTGGTTATCACATATGCTGCGGGGCTGTTCCCCGCCAGACAGTCGGCGAAGCTCGACCCCATAGAAGCATTGAGGCGTGACTGATGAGTCTGCTTGAAATAATAGATCTCAACAAAAGCTTTCTCAAGGGCGACTACAGGCTGAACGTCCTCAGCGGCTTCAGCATGAATGTGGAAAAAGGCGAAATGCTCGCCATAGTCGGTCCTTCCGGTGCGGGCAAATCAACCCTGCTGCACATTATCGGCGGTCTGGATAAGCCGGACTCAGGTTCTGTAATGTTTCAGGGTGAGGACATTCTTAAGCTCAAGGGGAAAGCCGTTGACCAGTTCAGGAATAAGGATGTGGGTTTTGTGTTCCAGTTTCATTACCTGCTGGAAGATTTTACCGCTTTGGAAAACGTTATGATGCCCGCTCTCATAGGCGGAGTGAACATAGACGCTGCTGCGAAGAGGGCTAAGGAACTGCTCACCAAGGTTGGGCTGGAAAGCAGAACAACACACTTTCCCGCTGAACTCTCCGGTGGCGAACAGCAGAGAACGGCAATCGCAAGGGCTATGATGAACAGCCCGAAGATCCTTCTCGCTGATGAACCCACAGGCAGCCTTGATAAGAAAAACAGCGATGAGGTTCTGGATATGATCCGCCTCATGCGGGATGAAGGTGTGACAATCCTCATCGTCACCCACGAAGACGCCATCGCAAACTCCTGCGACAGGATTATCAGAATAGAAAAGAGCTGACCATCCCCCAAGGACGGGGATGCGCCGTGCGAAGCGAAGCCTTGCTCTGCAAGGCGCGAGCGTGTATCCGAATCCGACAGGATGTGCGGATTCGGATTATCAGAACAGAAAGAGCTGACCATCCCCCAAGGACGGGGATGCGCCGTGCGAAGCGAAGCCTTGCTCTGCAAGGCGCGAGCGTGTATCCGAATCCGACAGGGTATACCGACTCGGTTTTTTGAAGGGTTCGGGGAGCTTTTTTTCAGTTAAAAAAGTACCCCGAGAAGAATTTAATCATAAAAAACTCTGCTCAGGAAGCCTGTCTCAGACAGGAACTATAATGAAAAAGGTATATTATGAAACTCGGTATAATAGGCGGCAGCGGACTTTACGACATAGACGGATTTGAGTTCATGGGCGAGGAGTCCGTGGTCACTGAATGGGGCGCTCCTTCCGATGCGTACAGGCATTTCAGCTGCAAAGGCGTTGATTTCTATTTTCTCAACAGACACGGGCGCAGCCACGGCATTCCGCCGCACAGTGTGAACTACAGGGCAAATATAGCAGGCTTTGAGAAGCTGGGCGTTGAGCGTATTATATCTTTTACCGCAGTCGGCGGCATAAGGGGTGTGAAGCCCGGGGATATAGTTATTTCATCAAACGCCATAGACCACACCTCAGGACGTGCGCACACTTTTTATGACGGTGGGCTTATTCATCATATAGATTTCACAGAACCTTTCTGCCCTGAGCTTCGGGCGCTTCTCCTAGAGAGCGCCGAGAGAGCGGGGGTTGAGGTGAAGGACAGCGGGGTGTACATCTGCACCAACGGACCTAGACTTGAAACATCGGCGGAGATCAGATACTTCGCTTCCATAGGCGCGGACACCGTAGGGATGACACTGTTTCCCGAGGCTCCGCTTGCGAGGGAAAAAGAGATCTGTTACGCCAATGTGAGCGTGATAACCAACCATGCTGCGGGAACAGGCGATACCAAGTTAACCACGGTGGAAGTGGTGGAAACCATGAAGGCTGCGACAGAGCGGATCAAGGCGATCGTCAGCGCTCTGCCCGATTCATACACAGTGAACAGAAAATGTCTCTGCAAGGATGCTCTTGAAGGAACGAAGATCAGTAAATGAGAATCCGTGAAAACGTATCACTTAAAAATTACACAAGCTACCGCACCGGAGGAACGGCAAGATTTTTCGCCGAACCGTCCACAACTGAAGAATTAGTTGAATGTCTTGCTTGGGCGGAAAAAAACTCCATTGAACATTTTATAATGGGCGGCGGCTGTAACCTGTTGATCTCAGATCAAATTCTGGATCATACGGTAATAGTTCTCAGTAATCTTAATCGGCACATTTTGAGAAAACATAAGAAAATTTATGCAGGTGCCGGAGTTCTTCTTGACTCAATGATCGTTTATACGATAAGATCTTACATGACCGGAGCCGAGAACATGAGCGGCATCCCCGGCACTTTGGGCGGTGCGCTCGCAATGAACGCAGGTGCATTCGGAACCGAGATCGGAATGTTAACTGACGAGATTGAGCTCCTCAGTGCGGACGGTTCGGTTTTCACGGTGAAGGGTGCTGACGCCGGTTTCTCCTACCGCAAAACTTTGGCGGTGGAAGGAAACATCGTTCTCGGTGGAACATTCCTCTTTGAGGAAGGGGACAGGGCTGAAAGCGAACGTATCAGAAAGGAGATTCTCCGTAAAAGGGCGCTTAAGCAGCCTTTGGAATATCCCTCCTGCGGTTCGGTTTTCAAACGACCTGAAGGTCACTATGCCGGAGAGCTCATAGAACGGTGCGGTTTAAAGGGAAAACGCATCGGCGGGGCTATGGTTTCCGTAAAGCACGCCAATTTTATTGTTAATGCAGGCGGCGCTACCGGTTCTGATATTAAGAACCTGATTGAAGAAGTTAAGTTAATTGTTTTAAAAGAAACGGGCGTGCAGCTTGAGGAAGAGGTGAAATACCTCGGCTTCTGACGGCTTTAAAGGGCGTCCGGGGGAATTTAAGTGGAAAGAAGAGACTGCGAACTCACTTTTGATGAACGTAAGGCACTGGAAACAGAAGTATTTTCAAAGTTAAGCTGCTCGGGCTGGATAATCAGATTCCTAAAACTTGTTATCCCCTCTCTCGTCTTTATTATCTCCTGCACCACCGCCGCACCTGTTCAGCAGGCGGTTGTTACACAGAAAAATCTTTTCACAGGCAGCAGCTACCTTCAGGAGCTTAAGGCTGAGCTTCACGCATCCGACAGCACTTCGGAGTTTGAGGCTGCAATGCCCGAAAGCGGACTGCTTCTCGGTGCGCTTGTGGGCTTTGATAAAAAAAAACATCTAGGGTAATCTCCCAGTCTGTAAGAGACTTTGTCTACGAGGACGGAATTCTCGCCGTTCTTACCGATGACTCAATCAATATATCCTCCTCCGAATGTCCGTCGTTTCTGTCGGATAACTTCACATCCATAAGGCTCAAGGGCGGCTTTCTGCTCGCTGAGAATGACAAAGGCATAAGTATATTCAGCCTCTCCTCATGCGCCGAGGTGACCGGCACGAACAATAAACCGGGCAAGCCTGCCTTCTATCCGCCGTATTTTGCCTTTGCGGAGGGAAAATCCTTCAGAGTGTATCGTATAGATTCCACAGAGGAGGTAATCTCCGGTCAGCTTAAGGAGGATATTCAGGAGGTTTTTCTGGATGACGGCTATGCTGTTTTTATCCTTGATGAAAAGCTGGTGACCCTTGATTTCGCGCAGAGGCGCTTTACGGGCTTGAGCCCTCTGCCGGTGGATTTTACCTCTCCTTATATTGAAGGCGGCAGGCTGAACGGCTACGGGCGTGACAGATTCTACAGCATAAACTATCAGGAAGTTAACAAGGGCGGTGCGCCCGAGATACTGGATTTTCCGGCGGACAATATGTCAGACTGCGTCAGGGTGTCCGGCAGGGCGGACGCGTACTGCGGCGGTAAATTTGTGAGAGCGGGCTTATATTCCGGTTTCCATTCCGAAAAAGCGGCAATCGCCGACGGCTTCACGCTGCACCTTGCGGACAGCGCCCTTACAGCCCTCTCCTCTGAGGATTCCTTCAACAAGGAGATTTTCATCAACCGTGCAGAACCGCAGTTCTGCTCCCTTGGCAAAAGAGTGTGCTATATGGATTTTGACGGCAGAAAATACTGCATGGAAAACAGTGTCACTCTTGAAATGACCGACTTTCCTGACGGCTGTGCCGCAAAAGAGCTCAGGCACGGCAAAATCTTTGACAATGACGGCAGCGTACTCTTTGATTTCGCTGAGGAGGTTAATTCGTCGGATACGCATGTGATGCTGAAAAGAGAGCGCAAAGGCGGCGTGTATTATTTCTTTATGCCAAAAACGGAGGATGAGACCGCTGAGCCGGAGCCGCAGACTGTTCCGGCGGGAAACTCTGATTAGTTGACGGATATTCTGGGTTCGAGAACAGTTCCTGTAATGGTGATTCTTTTGTTCATCCCTGCCACTCCGGCAGTTCCTGTGAGCGCGATAACACTTTTACCCGCGTTAACCTGATTTATTCTTATGTTGCCGTTTAGGTTAATTTTTGCGGCTCCCTGAGAGGTCAGGTTGCTGACGCCTATCATCTGTTTTTCTATGAGAAGATCTCCGGTGATGTCATTGAATGTTATCGGTCCAAGTTCGGAAGGGATCGTGAGTTTGGGTGCGGATATTTTTCCTTTTCCCTTTCCATCTGTCACTTCAACATCCAAGGCGACCTCGCCGCCGAGCCCGATTTCAGTGATTTGCGGGATCTTATCCAATTCTATGAGAGCCTTTAGCTTCAGTTCCCCTCCCTTGTGGCTGGCTTCGCCTGTGACTATCTCGGAGCTGATTTTAGCCGATACTGCGTGTGTTACAGCGGAAAGCGGAGTATAGCCGAGTTCAAGCTTATCTGCGGTGAACTCGCTTATTTTTATGGATGTAAGCTCCGCTCCGAATGGACCGGCGTCCGTTGTGCCGATGGAGAGTGTGACGTTAGCTTTTGCTGCGGCTTTTTCTGCGTAGAACTCAAGCACCTTCCCGTAAGGGAAGAACATTAGAAGGAAAATAACTGTGCACCCGATAAAAATTGCCGCGTTTATTAAAATGTTTCTGATCATCTGTTTTTCACAAGCTCCAGATTAATGTCTGCCAGAGTGGGATCGTCAAACCTTTTCTTTAGGGAGAAGTTTTTAATTGTCAGGTTCTGGTAGCCCTCTACAAGACCGAGGAATGAGTTCAGCTCGTTCAGGTTAAGCGCCTGAATACGCAGTGACACTACTTCCGCGCCGGATGCGTTTGAAACAGGCTTAAGATCCAGAATACGACCTGCTATGCCTGCTCTGGCGGCTGTGTTCTGTATAAAGGAGAGAAGCCCCGATTCCACTCTTTTGGTGGAGTTGGCTCCGCTGGATATTTCGGATATGAGTTCGGCTGTCTTGCCGATCTGCTCTGTGTACGACTTCTGCCTCTGGAGGTATGAGTTTTCTCTGGAAGCAAAAAACATATGTGTCCAGTAGAAAAGGAAAAATACTGCAAAGAGCGCCACGAACCAAATAAGAGCCTTCTCTTTCTGCGCCTGATCCAGTTTTATGTTCATAAGCTGAACCTCACGGAGAATTTGATTATTTCGCCCTGTTTGTCTGTGTCCTCTATGTTAGCCCTCTGGGCTCCGGCTTCCTGAAGCTTCTGTTTGAACTCCTCCACAGCCTGAAAGTCCGCGGCGGTTCCTGTACAGTTTATTGTGGTGTCTCTGACTGTAAGGTCTTCGAGTTTTATTTTATTTTTGTCTGCTGCTTTGCTCATGGTTTCAAAAACGGTGAGTATGCTTACGCCCTGTGTTGTTTCTTTGCCGCCTCTGGCCTTAAAAAGAAGGGTTCCGTAGGGGTCGCCCGTGCCGTTTACGCCTGCGAGGGTGTAAAGCTCCTGAAGCTTGTTTTCCCTGAGCTTGAGGGCTGAAGCGTATCCTTTCAGCCGGAGGTACTCCCCGCCGATAAAAACAAGGTAACAGGCGGCAAGGACTATTGCCGGAAGCTTAAATGAGGAAGGTATAAAGGATTCCTTCTCAACTCCTTTGATGTTTATGGACATTTTAGGGGGGATAACCTTGTTCAGAATCCTTTCCGCAGTGCAGGCGTCGTCCGGTTCGTCAAAAAGCTGATGTATCTCACCGCCGGAGACTGAGTAGCATTTGCTGCCGTCGGTGTAATCGAACGAGGCTTCTCTCACGAACATTTCTATGAACGGTGTGGTTATCTTTGAAGCTTTTTTCAGGAGAGACAGATTCTCTTTCACAAACGAAGCGAACTCCTGCGCGGGCAGATAGATAAGCGCCGAACCGCCGTGGAGAACGAAACCGAAGTTTTCCGTCATGTATTCGGGAAACAGGGTGCTCAGGTAGTTGCTTATGAAGCCTCTGGCTTTTTTTCTGTTGGAGGACGGGAGATCCATGGACAGATAAAAAAACATCGAATCATCCAGAAACAGGTTGAATGATCCTGTCTGTTCGGTGCTTGCCGGAAAATCCGCCCGCCCGTTTTCGATGTTGTAAAGCCTGCTGTTTTTAATCAATAAATTTCTGTCAGAAGAAGATGCCATCATTCCCTTCAATATATTTCACTACTGAGGTGCGTGAACCGTTTCTCTCCAGAAGAACATGGTAGAAACGGGACTTGTCATTCAAACTTACTTCAGTCTTTACATAAAATAAAGAACTTTTTACCGAGAGATAGTCCAGTGAAGAGTTGTAAATATCCTGCGGAATGCTCGCGGCGTTCATCATATTGGACACATCTTTATAAGTGTTGTTCGCCCTGTATTCTATAATGCTGTCGGCGTAGGGCGCAATGCCCGGCACAAGCCCGATGAGAGCTTCCTTGGTTATGAAGTTGAGGTTCAGCTTGCCGTCACCCTGATTGGTGAAGTGAGAGGCAAGGACATCAAAATGATCTTTGGCTTCATTTATGAAGCTCAGCTCCTTGAGGGTTTCCATCTTGCCGTTTTTTGTGGAGTAGGTTTTGCCGTCGGTGAAGTAGTCTATGTTTTCCTCACCAAGGTCTGAAATTTCGCTGTCAGTGTCTATCCAGTCTTTCATAATGGAGCAGATCGACTCCTCAAGCTCAAGCTCCTTCAGCGTATTTCTGCATCCGGTGACATAGGCTTCGGATTTGTTGTCACCCTCCATCATGTTCAGCGGTATGCGTCCGTTTGTGGGGGTTACTGTTATGGAGATGAACCCCATAGGGACGGGAAAAGGAGGAATCAGCGCCCATGATTCGCCGTCATAGTCGTAGTTGTTGTCGTCATCCTCAAGGACTTCCCTGATCGCTTCAATGGCGGACATTGCGTATATTGAAGACTGGTACTCAAACTGAAGCTCAGCGCTGTCCGCTAGGGAATTGCCGGAGCGCCGGTGCATGAACGTGACTATGCCGAGGGTGAAGGCAACGAAGATAAGCACAAAAACAAGAACGCTCCCCCTATTGTTCATTCGCCTATCCCCAATGAGTTGAACATTCCGTTCTGGTGGTAGCTTCCCGCTACAGCCTCAACCTTGATGCCGGAGGTGTCAAGCCTGAGCTTTATCATGTTGGTTCCGAGAATTGTTCTGTCGTGGTATTCGCCAGCTTCGTAAAAAAGCACAGTGAGGTTGTCCGCATCCGGCAGGATCGGCATTTTCTGCTCAAAATCCATAAGGGGCAGGCTTTCCTCCCTTATCAGATACTTATCTTCTATATAATAAAGCACTTCAACGGGCATTGCCCCCTGAAAGTAAAGAGAGTTATGAGTGACAAGCTTCAGCGCCACACGATCGCTCAGTGATTCAATCTCTGCGGTGTTCCTTACCGCCTGCCTGAAATCGGCGGAAAGAAGCGATGCCAGCTTTGCGTTCACCGTTACAGCGTCTCCGGCCTTAACTGAAACATCCCGGGCGGTGATTATAGTGTTGAAAACCGAGTATGCCCCGGTAAGAACGATTCCCGCCAGTGCCACGGCTATCAGTAATTCCGCAAGTGTGAAGCCTTTGTTATCTTTCATAATAAAATAAAGCCATCTCCGCTGTGCCGTCAGTTATCCGCAGCTCGCATTCTTTAATGCCCTGAAGCCCCGTATCCTGCTTTTCCAGCTTGTAGGTATATGTTGTACCGTTGTCGGTGATTATATCTTCCAGTGTTGTGCCTTCCGCAAGAGTGAGAATGACTCTTTCGTATCCTCTGCCGAGGAGATCAAGCTTCCGCTTGGCGTAATCGTTCATGTCAAGAGACTGTCTCACAAGGGTGAAAATCCCCATCATGCCTATGGAGAGAACCACCATAGCGATAAGGAGTTCAAGGAGCGTAAAGCCTTTTCTCATTTCAGCCTCGTCTGAAGCAGAAGGGGGATTGATTCGATGGTTTCCGTGTCTGATACTTTTAAAAGGAAATAATCGCAGATGCCTTTGGGATAAACCATGATTACGTAATCAAGTCCCGACTGTTCCTCATCATTGATCTCAGCGGATAACACTCCGGAGATTCCGGGAATTTTTACCGTTTCACCGTCATGCAGAAACAGAGTATCGGAGCCCTTGACGCCTCTGATGGGGAGCGCTCTGCTCAGTTCAGCCGCTTCATCTGCGGTTTTCCTGAGCAGATCGTTCAAAAAGGCTGTCTCTTCCGGCTCTCCGGTGGTTTTCTCCACCATGACCGGAACCACGGTCATAAAGCCTATGCCGATGATCAGAAGAACAATAATGATCTCTACAAGAGTAAACCCTCTGGCAGACATTATCTTATTTCATAGCTCTTTATATCTGTGTTGAATTCTTCTCCGCCTTCCACGCCGTCCGCGCCGAGGGAGATTATTTCGTAGTCTCTGTCGTCCTCACCGGGGCTTCTGTAAATGAAGTCATGATCCCAAGGATCAAGAGGCTTTTTGGAGGTGTCCAGATAGCCGCCCTTGCGGTAGTTTTTGGGGATAGGCTCAATTTCGGGCGCCTTGATCAGGGATTCAAGCCCCTGCTCTGTGGTGGGGTAGTAGCCGCTGTCGAGTTTGTACATCTTAAGAGCGGATTCAATGGCGAGTATATCGTTCTTCGCCTTGGCAACTCTCGCTTCGTCAGGCTTGCCCATAATCTTCGGCACCATGAAAGTCGCAAGAAGTCCGAGGATAACTATAACCACCAGCACTTCGATAATAGTGAAACCTTTGCTGTTCATCTTATCTGCTCCGTAAATAAATTTTGGGGAATTATAGGACAACATGCCCTCATGACACAACAGTTAATGTACGCAATTCTGAAATCAGCATTTATGTCCCACAGACAAAGGACATTTCAGAAGGGTAAAGGTTTGTTTTTTTCTTCCCTCCGTGGTATTTGATCAAAATGGAAAGGAAAAATATTATACTGCTCACCGCTTTTTCTCTCGGAGCCGCCTATTTCGGGGCGAGAATTCTCTTTCTCGGCGGCAGCTTTGTTTTTGATTCCTCAAAGGTTCTGCGGTACCTGCTGCTGGCTCCCGTGGCGGAGGAGCTGTTTTTCAGGGGCGTGATGCAGGAGTGGCTGGAGAGGCTTAAACTGCCGTCACTTTATGCCGTTTCCTCCGCAAATATTGCCGTTTCCGTCGTTTTCGCCGTTTTTCATCTTTGGGGCGGTGAGTCTCTGCACGCTTTTCTGGTGTTTTTTCCGTCCGTCGTATTCGGGTGTCTGTACTCGGAATACCGCTCAGTCCTGCCCTGCGTGCTGTGCCACGCCTTTTACAATCTCAATGTGATGATTGTGTAAATATTAAAGGGTTTGTCCCTTATTTTAATTTGATTTTTCGTTTATTCATGCTATTTCTATTCTCATGAATACTATAAAGATTCCATGGTTTATTTATCCGGTTCTTGCGGCTTTTTCCTTTGCATGGCTCGTTACGGGGTATATCTCATACAGTCACACTCCGACCGTAATGGAGGGAATCAAGCTCGGCGGCAAAAAATCCGCGGCAGTTAAGACTGCGGACATCTCCGTAATCACGGAGAAGAACATCTTCTCCCTTAAAACCGCCTCTGCCGGCTCCTCCGAGACTTTCGTCACGGAAAACGGCGAGACAGTCACCGCTCCCCCGCCAAGAAATATAAAACTTATCGGTATACTTTTGGGTCACGGACATAAGTCCTACGCTTTTTTTGATCTGGACGGCGAGAAGGTTCTGCTCGCAGTGGGTGAAACCTTTTCCGGTGTGAAGCTTGAGCACCTTGATAAGGTGAGCGGCACGGTGCTCACCGCGACAGGAAGAACCAAGCTTGAGCTCTACAGCGCAGGCTCCGTTCTTCAGTCCGCCCAGTCCGCTCCCGCTCCTTCGGGGGATGAATCCTCAGGTGATGAGCCCGAGCCGGGCGATATGACTCCCACAGAGAAAGTAAGCATGACCCGCGCTGATTTCGTCAGCAACCTCGGTGATATTAACAACATAATAAAATCGGTGCTTATGCGCCCTTACGAGAAAGACGGTCAGATAGTCGGCTTCCGTCTCTCCCGTATGACTAAAGACTCCGTTCTGCGCAATCTCGGTCTGAAAAACGGCGATGCTATTATGCGTATAAACGGGGAGGAGCTGAAAAGCCCCGAAGTTCTTTTCAGTATGCTGAGTTCGGTTGAAAATGTTTCAGCCGTCACTCTGGATCTGGAAAGAGCCGGACAGAAGAAAACAATATTCGTGGAAATAAATTAGGTGTGAGATGAAGCGTTTTATAGTTATAGTTTTATTATTAATCTCCGTTAATTCGTACGCTCAGTACGATGTGAACTTCAACAACATGTCCATGAAGGATTTTGTTAAATTCACCGCAGAGTTTACCGGGAAAAACTTCGTTTACGACGAAAATGACCTCAGGGGTCAGGTAACGGTTCAGACCGGAATGAAGATGAACTCCAAGGACGTTATGGACATTTTTTACGCCACCCTTGAGCTGAACGGACTTACCGCTGTTGATAAACAGCGCTACATCCAGATCGTAAAAAGCGGCGATGTGAAGTTCTACGGCGATAACTATGTGGACAGCATGACAGGAAAAGAGAACGGTTTTCTCACCACCGTTGTTTCCCCGAAAAACTTCAACGTGCGCATGCTTGTTTCAGTGCTTAAAAACCTCAGTTCCAGAAGCGGCAACTCGGATATACTGGTTGGCATGAACGCAATTGTCATCCGTGATTCGGCAGACCGTGTGCAGAAGATAATGAGCATTCTCGACACCCTTGAGAAAGAGGCGGCGGGATATACAGTCAAAAGCATAATCATCAAAAACGGACTCGCCTCCAACGTGGAGAAAATAGTATCCAAGCTTTATGCCGAACTCCAGAAAAACTTCATGACAGCGGCTGATCCGGTGATAGTCGCCGATGATTACTCAAACGTGCTTGTAATAGCCGCCAAAGAAGGCGACTTTGAAAGGATAAACTACATAATAGATCAAGTGGACAGTTCAGCCTCCTCCGCCCAAAGCCAGCCGAGAGTTTTTTATCTCAACAACTCCAACGCTGAAGATGTGGAGAAGGTGATGAACAAGCTCCTCTCAGCCGTCACAGACCCCAAGACTCAGGCTGTGGTCAAGTCTCAGGTTGCTGCGGACAAAGCCACAAACTCAATCATCGTCGTGGGTGATCAGGAGCTTTATCAAAATGTTGAAGGACTTATAGAAAAACTCGACATACCCAGAAGACAGGTTTACGTGGAAGCGCTGATCATCGAAACCACTCTGGACAGCGGCAACCAGTTTGGTGTTGAATGGCAGACAGCGGCAGGCGGGAGCAGCGGTGTCGGCACTATTGGCTTCACAAACGATAATGGCGGACTGAGCAGCTTCCAGAGTGCCGTATTAAGTGACGGTACTATTCCGTCAATGGCAAGCGGGTTCAGCCTTGGTATCCTCGGCGATATAATAGAGTATGACGGTGTTAAGTTTCCATCACTGAGTCTTCTTGTTAACGCAATAAAATCCGCTTCCGGAGTAAACATACTCTCGAATCCGCAGATACTGACTCTTGACAACGAAGAGGCTGAGGTATTCGCCGGAGAGAACAGACCGTTCCTCACAAGCACAAAATATGATTCAAACAACAACCCCGTTCAGTCATATGACTACCGTGACGTGGGTGTTAAGCTGAAAATTCAGCCCCATATATCCGCAAACGATTATGTGACCCTTTCGATCGAACAGGAAGTCAAAAAGGTCAGTTCAAGTACATTCGATTCCTCTCAGCCGATCACGCTTACACGCAACACCAAAACCAAGGTTAAGCTGAAAAACGGTTCAATGGTTGTTATCAGCGGACTTATGAAGGACGATTCCTCCGAGGATCGTTCCGCTGTACCCGGTCTCTCAAAGATTCCGCTTATCGGGTGGCTGTTTAAAAACACAAGCAAATCCTATGAAAAAACAAACCTGATGGTGTTTATTAACGTGCAGATCATAAGCAATCAGGATGAGGCGGAAGAGCTTTCGGAAAAGAAAAGGCAGGAATCGGTAGACTTTAAGAACGAAACGAATAAAACAATTGAAAAGAGCTTTAAATGACAGCCTACGAGAAGGTGCTTGAGCATTACCTTAAATTTCCGGACAGAAGCGACTTCGTGCCCGTTGCGGGCGGCGAAGATGAAGTGTCTGTTTTATACAGCGGAAGCATTGGGCTTGCCAAAGCCCGCTTCCTTGCATTTCACATAGGTGTGAATGCTCACCTTGTGTCCTCCGAAAAGGAGAAGATCTTTGAAATCCTTGAAACCCTCGGCGGAGACGTCAGCGGGGATGAATACGGCAGCAGTGAAGAGGTCTTTGAGGACGGCGAAGGGAATATTCTCTCAGCTTCCTACGATGACGCTCCGATCATCAAGCTGGTGAACCAGCTGATGATTCAGGCTGTTAAAAACGGAGCCAGCGATATTCACTTTGAAGGCAAGGACAACGCCTTTGCGGTGCGTTTCAGGGTGGACGGCAAACTCAGCACCATCCGCCAGTTTCCCAAGAAGATGCAGGATTCCGTCATAGCGCGTATCAAGGTTATATCATCACTTGATGTGGCGGAAACAAGAAAACCGCAGGACGGCAGGATAAATATGAAGATAGGCAACCGCACCATTGACGTGCGCGTTTCCACAGTCCCTTCCGTCACAGGCGAGAAGGCAGTTCTCCGTATTCTTGAACGCTCAAAAAACATGGCTACACTCGAAAAAGTAGGCATGAACGGGCATAATCTTGATATTTACAGGGCTGCGCTCAAGCGTCCCAACGGAATTATTCTCGTAACCGGTCCCACAGGCTCCGGTAAGACCACAACCCTTTACGCATCGCTCCTTGAACTCATTTCAGACGATACAAATATAGTCACCATAGAAGATCCTGTGGAATACCAGATGGAGAAGATAACACAGGTTCAGGTAAACCCCGCGGTGAATATCACCTTTGCCAATGCCATCCGCTCCTTCCTCCGTCAGGATCCGGACATAATACTCGTGGGCGAGATCAGAGATGAGGAAACCGCTCAGGCGGCAGTTCAGGCGTCGCTCACAGGTCACCTTGTGCTCTCCACACTCCATACAAACGATGCGCCCACTGCGGTTGCGAGGCTTGTTGATATGAATGTTGAGCCCTTCCTCATTTCATCATCGCTCCTCTGCACTATGGGGCAGAGGCTTGTGCGTAAGATATGTCCTCACTGCAAAACAGAAGTGCAGTCTGATGATTATGTGAAGAACTATTTCGCCGCCGAAGGCTTCACGCTGCCGAAGCATTATATGGGCAAGGGCTGCGACCAGTGCTTCAACACAGGCTATAAAGGGCGTACAGGCATATTCGAGATTATGACGATAAATGATCCGCTCCGCAAAATGATAAACGACCGCGCCTCCTCCACAGAACTGATGAAGGAAGCAAAAAAACACGGCTACCAGCGCATGTTTGACTATGGTTACGATCTTGTTAAGGAAGGAACTACCACCCCGTGGGAGCTTATTGCGGTCACAAGGATTGATTAATGCCAACCTTCACATACACCGGCGTAAATAAAAGCGGAAAAAAAGTCAAAGGCGTTCTGGACGGGGACACTAAGAACTCCGCCGTGTCAAGACTCATGGCGGACGGGATACTCGTGTCCGACATACGCTCCATGCGGGATAAAAAGAGTTTTCTGACTTCATTTCAGCTTTTCAGCGGAAAAAACGCCGTGCCGGATATATTTTTTCAGCTTTCTCTGCTGCTTAAAAGCGGCATAGCTCTTGTCCATGCCCTTAAGGTAATGTCCGGTTCTTCCGCAAGGGGACGGATGCGCAACATCATGATGGATGTCGCGGGAACAATCTCAGAGGGTAAAAGATTCTCCGAGGCGCTGGGCAAATACCCGTACACCTTCGAGGAGATGTACGTAAACCTGATCAAAACGGCGGAAGAGGTAGGCAGACTGCCCGAAGTACTCATGGATATAGCCCGTTTTGAGGAGGAGAAAAAGAAGGTCAAAGGCAAGCTCACCAGTGCGCTTATGTACCCTATGGCAGTTCTGATCATGGGTATGGGCGTCGTGGGCTTCCTGCTCAGTTATGTCGTGCCTAAGCTTGAGGGGATCTTCTCAGCCGCCGGTTCAGATATTCCGACGAGCACAAAGACGCTTATCGCAATCTCGTCCGTGCTTCAGTCCTATGGTATTTTTATATTTATACTCGTACTCGCCGCCGCGGTCGGCGTTCGCTGGTACTACCGCAACAATGTTAAATTCAGAATGAAAATAGATTCCAGACTTCTGGAAATACAGTTTATAAACCATGTTCTCATCGCACGTTTCGCCCACGTTGTGGCGTTTCAGGTAAGCGAGGGTCTGCCTCTTACCGAGGCTCTGGATAATGCCGCAAAGGTTTCATGGAACAGAGCGTTCACCTCAAAGGTTGACGCAGTCGCCGATAAAGTTCGCTCCGGAGACAGGTTCTCGGACGCTGTTAAAAGAGTGGGCGGATTCACCGAGCTTTTTGAAGCCGCGGCGGCAACAGGGGAACAGTCGGGCAATGTTGCCGAGCTTCTTGAAAGGGTGAGCTCATTCTTCGGCAAAAAGTCCGAGGAGCTGACCACAAGGTTTGTTTCTATTATTGAGCCGCTGTTTATAATGTTCATCGGAATAATCATCGGCTTCATAGTGATTTCCATCATGGATCCGCTGTTCTCGCTCAATACTCTCGTCAGATAAATTTTTACATTTGCACGGTTTTGTAGTATGAACATATTCGTTTGAGTGAAGGTGTGCCTGAATTTCTGTTTTCCGCGGAGGAATTTTTTCAGCAAAAAGCTCCACGGAAAGGTTTAAAATTATAAAGAACTTAACATTGAAAAACTTTGGAGACCAAGTTTTGAGAAAATAGTCAGCAGGCATGCCGATTTTTTCAGAAAAGGTTTCTTATATATAAGAAAAAATTAAAAATACCGACTTGAAAGGTTTAAATGAAACAAGAGCTTATTCGCAATTTCAGCATTGTAGCGCATATTGACCACGGCAAGTCCACCATTGCCGACCGTCTCATTGAGTTTACCGGCGGTCTGGACAAAAGGAACATGAAGGAACAGGTTCTGGACAGCATGGATATTGAGCGTGAGCGCGGAATTACAATCAAAGCGCAGACTGTGCGCCTTTTCTATAAAGCCGATGACGGCAATACCTACCAGCTCAACCTTATCGATACTCCCGGGCATGTGGATTTCACCTATGAAGTTTCCAGAAGCCTTGCCGCGTGCGACGGCGGTCTGCTTGTGGTGGACGCCGCTCAGGGCGTGGAGGCACAGACAATCGCCAACGCCTATATGGCGATAGATCAGGATCTGGAGCTTATTCCTGTTCTCAATAAGATTGACCTCCCCAGCGCCGATCCGGACAGGGTCAGGAAAGAGATTGAGGATATAGTGGGGATTGACGCCAGCGACGCAGTACTCGCCAGCGCAAAGGACGGTGTGGGGATCAAGGAGATTCTTGAGTCTGTGGTCAGGCGCATCCCTGTACCGAAGGGTGACGAGAACGCTCCGCTTAAGGCTATGATATTCGACTCATGGTACGACAGCTATCAGGGCGTTGTAGTTCTGATCAGGGTAATTGACGGAACTGTTAAAGCGGGAGACAAGATCAAGTTCATGTCCACCAACCAGCAGTATCTGTTGGACAAGGTAGGGGTTTTTACTCCTAAGCCGCTGACGGTGAATGATCTTTCCGTGGGCGAGGTGGGTTTCTTCACCGCTGCTATTAAAGATATAACCGATGTTAATATAGGCGATACAGTGACGCTCGCGTCCAATCCGGCAAAGGAAGCGTTTCCCGGGTTCAAGACAGTTAAGCCCGTGGTATTCTGCGGTCTCTACCCTGTGGATTCCGCCGATTTCGAGGATGTGCGTGACGCTCTGGACAAGCTTAGGCTTAACGACAGCTCCATAACATACGAAGCGGAAAGCTCCGTTGCTCTGGGGTTTGGGTTCCGCTGCGGCTTCCTTGGTCTGCTCCATATGGAGATAATTCAGGAGAGGCTTGAGCGTGAGTTTGACCTTGATCTGGTTACCACAGCCCCCACGGTTGTGTTCAAGGTGATGAAGACAAACGGAGAGATGATAGAGGTGGATAACCCCGCTGATCTTCCCGAGCCTTCGGAGATAGACTTCATCGAGGAACCTATAATAGCCGCGACCGTGATCCTGCCTGAGACCTATGTGGGCGGAATAATCCAGCTTATGGTTGCAAAACGCGGCACACAGAAGAACATGCGCTACCTCACGCAGGGCAGGGTTATTCTGGAGTATGAACTCCCTCTCGGCGAAGTTGTCATGGATTTTTACGACAAGCTTAAGTCCATATCAAGGGGCTATGCCTCCTTCGATTATGAATTCGCGGGCTACAGGCAGGCGAATCTTGTTAAGCTTGATATACTTATAAACGGCGAAGCCGTGGACGCCCTCAGCATAATAGTTCACAGAGACCACTCTTTTTATAAGGGGCGGGATCTTGTGGAGAAGCTGAAGGAAGTTATCCACAGACAGATGTTCGACATAGCGATTCAGGCGGCAATCGGTAATAAAATTCTTTCCCGTTCGACAGTTAAGGCGTTCAGGAAAAACGTTATCGCAAAATGCTACGGCGGGGACATAAGTCGTAAGCGCAAGCTTCTTGAAAAGCAGAAAGCGGGTAAGAAACGCATGAAGCAGGTGGGCAATGTGGAGATTCCGCAGGAAGCCTTCCTTGCAGTGCTTAGGATAGGACAGGATTAAGATGGCTGAAAAAGAGAACATGAAGATCACACCGGAAAATACCGAAGCAGAGAAACCGAAAAAAAAGAAGGACGGGTTCTTTGACTCCCTCGTTGTGGCTGTGGTCATAGCTCTGTTCATAAAAACTTTTCTGATACAGACATATACGATTCCATCCGGCTCCATGTTGGACACTCTGCTCATAGGCGACTATATCATCGTGAACAGACTTGCCTATAAGTTCGGCGATCCGGAAAGAGGGGATGTCATGGTGTTCGAGTACCCCCTTGAGCCCGCAAAGAGCTTCATCAAAAGAGTGATAGGCACGCCGGGCGATAAGATAAGTATAAGGAACAAGCAGCTTTTCATAAACGGTGAACCGTATAAAGAGGACTACAAGCAGATTAAGGACGATGCCTACTTCCCCGCAGAGCTCACCAGCAGGGATAACATAGAGGAATTTACAGTGCCCGAGGGAAAGTACTTCATGATGGGCGACAACAGGGACGCCAGCTATGACGGGCGCTTCTGGGGCTTCATCTCAAAGGATATGATCAAGGGCAGGGCGCTTCTGATCTACTGGTCGCTGGAGACGCCGGAGTATGACTCCCCGTGGTCGAAAATGCCTCTGCGCGCGCTGAGATTTCTCAATCCCAAGTACGATCGCTTCGACAGGGTCTTTAAACTCATTCATTGAATTTGAGTATGTTTCATGCAATAATCATTAGGATGGAAAGCTCCCGCACAAGGGGGCTTTGCGCCTGAATCGTGCGTGAGGCGGTGAAGATATGGGAACTTTCGTAAGGGTTATTATTTTTATCATCGTGCTTTATCTTGGGGCGATGGCGGCTTTGCCTTGGATCAAATACAAAATGTTTGAAAACGCTTTTGAAAACGCCGTGGATTCCTCCAATCTGGAGAATATTCCGGTGAATATCGCTAAGGCCGCAGAGGATGTAGGCATACCGGTTACCGAAGAGGATGTGATCATAGAGGAATACGTGGACAAGCGAAAGTTTTCTGTCACGTACGACGCTGAGGCCGAGCTTCCCTTTAAAACGCTTAAATTTACCTATACTATTGAAGGTTATAAAAATATCGAGGCTGAATGATGGAGCTTAAATACAAACGGGTGCTGCTCAAGCTGAGCGGCGAAGCGCTCATGGGCGAGAGCGGGTACGGCATAGACGTGGACACGGTAAATTTTATTGCCCGGGAAATAAAAGAGGTTCAGGAACTAGGCGTTAAAGTCGGCATAGTTGTGGGCGGCGGAAACATTTTCAGAGGCGTTTCCGAAGCCTCCAAATCAATGGACAGAGTAACGGCGGACTATATGGGCATGCTTGCCACGGTTATAAACGCTCTTGCGTTGCAGGACGCTCTTGAGAATCACGGCTGCGCAACCCGTGTGCAGACCTCCATCGAAATGAGGCAGATAGCCGAACCCTTCATCCGCCGTCGGGCGATGAGGCATCTTGAGAAAGACAGGGTGGTGATCTTCGCCGCCGGAACAGGCAACCCTTATTTCACCACGGACACAGCGGCGACACTCCGCTCATCCGAGATGAATGCCGAAGTTGTGCTGAAGGCGACCAAGGTTGACGGCATATACGACAGTGACCCCAAGAAAAACCCCTGTGCGGTAAAATACGAAAGTATAAACTATCTTCAGGTGCTCAACGAAGGACTCAAGGTTATGGATTCCACTGCTATTTCCATGTGCATGGACAACGCCATGCCCATAATAGTTTTTAACATATACGGCAAAGGAAACATGAAAAAAATAATAACAGGCGAAAAGATAGGAACAATAGTGGAGGTTGATAATGCTTAATACAGTGCTCAATGAAGCATCATCTAAAATGGAGAAGGCTCTTAACCACCTTAAGGATGAATTTAAGGCGGTAAGAACAGGCAGAGCCTCCATTTCCGTTTTTGACAATGTAAGGGTTGACTATTACGGAACACCCACGCCACTCAGCGGTGTGGCTACCTTAAGCGCGCCGGAACCCAGACTCATCGTCATTCAGCCGTGGGACACAAGCCTCATCCCCGCCATAGAAAAAGCGATAATGTCCAGCAACTTAGGCTACAATCCGCAGAACGACGGCAAGGTTGTCCGCATCCCAATTCCTCAGCTTACCGAAGAGCGCAGAAAAGAGTTCGTGAAGCTGGTTAAGAAAATGGGCGAGGAAACAAAGGTTGCCGTGCGCAATATCCGCCGTGACGCCAACGACGAACTGAAAAAACTCGAAAAAGATAAAACTATTTCCGAAGACGACTGCAAGAAAGGACAGGACAAAGTTCAGGAAGTCACAAACGATTTCGTGAAAAAGATTGATTCCGCCATTGAGCATAAAGAAAAGGAAATAATGGAGATCTGATGCCCGATATACTGCCCGTTCATCTGGCGATAATCATGGACGGAAACGGCAGATGGGCTAAACAGCGGAAAATGCCCCGCATAATGGGGCATAAGAAAGGGGTGGATGTTGTCAATAAGGTTGTGCGCCACTCCTCAAGGCTCGGTATAAAATACCTCTCCCTGTTTGCCTTCAGTATGGAAAACTGGAAACGTCCCGGCGACGAGGTTGGTTTTCTCATGCGCCTTCTTGATGAATATATCGAAAAAGAGCTTACTACTATCCTGAAGGAGAATATCCGCTTCACCGTGACAGGTCAGACGGAGCTCATCCCCGAAGGCACACGGAAAAAACTTCTGGATGCCGCGGACAGATCTGCCGCTAATACAGGCATGGTTCTTAACCTTGCCCTCAGCTACGGCGGCAGGGCAGAAATAGCAGACGCAGGCAGAAGGATAGCCGAACTCGCAGCGGCGGGCAGGCTTAAGCCGGAAGACATAACAGAGGATAACTTCCTTGAGTTTATGTATCATCCTGAGATTCCCGATGTGGATTTGCTTATCCGCACCAGCGGCGAACTGCGCATAAGCAATTTCATGCTCTGGCGCATAGCCTACAGCGAGCTCTACTTCACGGACAAGCTCTGGCCGGATATAACCGAAGATGATATAGACGAAGCCCTTGAAGACTTCGCCGGCCGTACCCGCCGATTCGGTAAAACCGACGAGCAGATTGATACATAACATCTTCATGATGTTCGGCTTAACGCTATCAATAAACAACAATCCTTTATTTTAAAACAAGGCAGGTTTTAGTGAGCAACAGACTGACACGTATTTTAACGGCAATAGCCGCTATGCCCCCGGTGATAGCGGGCATAATATGGCTTAACGATATAATGTTTTTTCTCGTCCTGCTTCTCCTTATACTGGGCGGAACATGGGAATTTTACAGGTTTCTCACGGCGGACGGAAAGCCGCTTCTCGCCTTTCCTGTCATGACCGGAGCAGTGCTCATACCCGCGGGCTTTTTTCTCGGCGGAACATCCGGGGCTCTTTTCGGGCTTTATATAGCCTCGGCGATGGTGTTTGTCATCAAGCTGTTCGGCAAAGCCCCCTTGGACGACACCTATGAGCACCTTTCAGTCTCTATGATAGCTATAATGTATTATCCGTTTTTCATGTCTTTTTTCATCCCTCTCAGGGAGATAGATTTTCACTGGCTTTTTTATCTCTGTGCAATCATCTGGTTCAGCGATTCATTCGCCTATTTCATCGGAGTCATGTTCGGCAAAAGAAAAATGTATGAGCTTATCAGCCCGAAAAAGAGCATGGAAGGGCTTGCGGGCGGCTTCATCGGCGGCATAACCGGCGCTTTTCTTTATGCTCATTTTTTTATGGAGATCTCCCTTGTCCATGTGCTTATCTCTTCCGTGCTTCTTACAGGAGCGGGTGTTGTGGGTGACCTTGTGGAATCCATGTTCAAGCGCAAGAGCGGGATAAAGGACAGCGGCACGGTTTTCCCCGGGCACGGCGGAATACTGGACAGGACAGATTCCATTGCGTTTGCCGCTCCTGTGCTGTATTTCTATGTGATGCTGGCGGTGTAGTGTGAAAAAAATTGCCATAATAGGTTCCACAGGGTCTGTCGGCAGACAGGCTCTGGATGTTATCCGGCTCAACAGGGAGCTTTTTGATGTGGTTCTCCTCTCGGCGAACTCCAACAGAGAGCTTCTTGAGGAACAGTGCGCCGAGTTCGGCACGAAAAAATCATGCCTCACTCACGGCAGCAGCGAATGCCTTATTTCTCTGCTTGACGAAACAGAGGCGGATCTTGTTCTCATAGCCGCAGTGGGGGCGGCAGGGATACTTCCTGCCTACGAAACTGTGAAGAAGGGGACTGATATTGCCCTCGCCAACAAGGAATCCATAGTCGCCGCAGGCAGGCTTATTCTGGACGCCGCTAAGAAGAGCGGAGCAAGGGTTATACCCGTTGACAGTGAGCATTCTGCTGTTTATCAGTGTCTTATGGGTCATAAGAAGGAGCATGTGGCGAAGATAATTCTCACAGCCTCCGGCGGCGCCTTCCGCAAAACCCCCAATGACGCGCTGGAGTTTATGGGTGTGAAAGAGGCGCTTAAGCACCCTAACTGGAACATGGGCAGCAAGATAACAGTGGATTCCGCAACCATGATGAATAAGGGGCTTGAGCTTATCGAAGCCCGTTATCTTTTTGACATAGAGCCGGACAGGCTGGATGTTGTCATACATCCGCAGAGCATAGTCCATTCCGCCGTCAGCTATACGGACGGCAGTATGCTTGCCCAGATGGGTTATCCGGATATGCGTGTGCCTATCTCCTTTGCGCTCGGTCTGCCGGAGAGGATAGAGAGCGGCGTGAGACAACTTGATCTCTGCGAAATTTCGAGGCTTGATTTCTTTAAGCCGGATCTTAACAAATACGGGTGTCTGAGGATCGCTTTTCAGGTATTGAAAAAGGATATGAACGGTCCTATGATTATAATGAATGCGGCGAATGAAATTGCCGTTGAACATTTTATGCGCAAATCAATCAGTTTCATAGACATCGCTCCGGTGATAGAAAATGTGCTGGATGCCTTCGGCGATTGTACCGCCGAGGGGATAGATGAAATACTTGAGCTGGACGGAGCCGCCAGACGCTGGTGCAGTGATTTAATACAGGCTCGGAGATAATTATAAAATGATTCAGGCGATAATACTCTTAGGACTGCTCATCTTCTTTCATGAGCTGGGTCACTTTCTGGTTGCGAAATACTTTAAGGTGTATGTGGAGAAGTTTTCCATAGGTTTCGGACCGAAGCTTTTTTCATGGAAAAGAGGCGAGACGGAATACATGCTTTCGGCGATTCCTCTGGGCGGCTATGTGAAAATGTACGGTGACGGGGCTGATTACAACCCCGAAGGCGACACGGAAACTCCGCCGGAGATGAAAGAGAGGGCTTTCAATAACAAGCCGCTGTATGCCCGCTCGCTGATAGTTTTTGCCGGTCCATTTGCCAACTTCCTTCTGGCTGCCATAGTTTACGCAGTTATCTTCATGGCGGGTGTGCCCCGCGCGACGGCTGTTATAGGCGAACTCATGCCCGACATGCCCGCAGTTGAGGCAGGGCTTCTTGAAGGGGATAAGGTGATTTCCGTGGACGGAAAGCAGGTAACCTTCTGGGATGAAATGAGCTCATATATCATAGAACGCCCGGGCAGAGAGATAGTCTTTGAGATTCAGCGAGACGACAGCCGCATGGAAATAGTGGTAACGCCCAGAGAAAGCGTTCAGAAAAACGTTTTCGGCGAGGATGTGAAGGTCGGTCTGGTTGGTGTTAAGGTTTCGGATCAGTATGTAAGAGTAAATTACGGCTTCTTCCCCTCTGTTAAGATGGGTGTGGAGAAAACAGCGGAAGTGACAGGGCTGATCATCACCGGAGTTGTTAAAATCTTCCAGAAGTCGGTTCCCGCTGACTCCATAGGCGGACCGATAATGATCCTCCAGATGGCGAAAAGCTCGGCGGATGAGGGAGTGCTGATGCTTCTGGGGCTTATGGCGGCTATCAGCGTGAACCTTGCCATACTGAATCTTCTGCCCATTCCCGTGCTGGACGGCGGACATCTTCTTTTTTACGCGGTTGAAGCCGTCACCAGAAGACCGGTCAGCATAAAAATAAGGGAATATGCGAACATGGCGGGGATGATGTTCATCTTCGGTCTTATGTTCTTCGCTTTTTACAATGATATAATCAGGATAATCAAAAGCTGAAAGAGCTAAGCTCAGCATGAAATATTGAGGCGGGGTTTCTTCCCCGCCTTTTTTGTTTTCTTAAATCATCTTATAAATCAGTTACTTATAAAAAAGATCGTTTTTCTTAAATTTTTTTTCTAAAGATTTGATCGAGTCTGTACGATTGTGAATATGCGCAAGGAAGCGCGAGATGCCTCTATTGAAAGAATCAAGGAGGATGACATGGCACTCACAATTTATCAGAACGTGATGTCTCTGAATACGCAGAGATACCTCGGACAAACTCAGAACCAACTCAGTAAGTCTCTTGAGAGACTCTCATCAGGTCTGCGTATCAACCACGCAGCAGACGATGCTTCCGGCCTGGCGATATCCGAAAAACTCAGAGGGCAGATAACCGGTCTTAAAAGAGCGTCAATGAACGCTCAGGACGGTATATCCATGCTCCAGACCGCAGAAGGCGCCCTCGGCGAAGTAAGCTCCATGCTTCAGCGTATGAGAGAACTCGCAGTTCAGGCGGCGAACGGTACCTATACCTCAAACGACAGGATCGAAATCCAGAAGGAAGTCGACCAGCTCAAAGACGAGATCGACAGGATCTCCACCTCTACCGAATTCAACACCAAAAAGCTTCTCAACGGTGACGGAACAGCTCTCTGGTCTGCAAGCAGTGACGCGATCAGCGCAATAATCAGAGACGACGTGGCCGAAGGGAACTACAAAATTGAGCTCAATACTCAGGCCGGTCAGAATCAGGTTTTTAAAACCGACATCATGACCCTTAAGGATGGTATAATCGGCGCTGAGATAGTAACCTCAGGCTCATCCAGCGGAAACCTGACAAACGTATCTTTTGTCAGCGATCCCGAAACAATGCCGTCTACAGGCACTGCGTACTTCAGTGTTGTAATAAGCGGCAACGGAGTCATAGCAAGCTCATCAAGCACAGTCCAGACTCTGGCATACTACGGACAACCCGGCTCTTCCTTCCTTGTGAGCAATGCAACAGCAGCCGCGACAGGCGGCAGAAGCGGTTATATCGAAGTCGAATTCGCTGACGATGCCAACGCCGGCGACACTGCGAATGTAACCCTTAATGTAAGATTCATAGACGCCCTTACGGGCACGGTAAGCCAGTGGGTTAAGGTTACGGCAGCCTACACTGCGCTTTCATCTTCAACATATACTGTGGACACAGCCGCAGCGGGTCTTCAGAACTCCGCCGGCAACACCATAGACATAGACTTCAGCTTTACGCTTTCAGCCAGCGGCTCTGTGCAGAGCGGTGACAAGGTTCTCTTCTCGCTCTCAGGCGGTGTCGCGGCAAACGGCAACTACGCGGGATCAGGCGGCGGTTCTATCCAGCTTACAGGCGGTCCCGTAGGACAGAACGGTCCCACGATCTACTTCACAGCCCAGAATTCACTCACTCCTCCCGACAACGGAGACACTATAACCGACTACAATCAGGTTCAGGTTTACTATGCTCAGCTCAATACCCAGACAGGAAACCTTGACCTCGGTAACCTGACGCTGAATTTCAAGGAGCTGTCAAACGATCAGCCCACCCCGAACGGGCGCACTATGACAGATGCCTTTGATCTTGAAATCACCGGAGCGGGCGAAGCGGCAACTACAACGACCAAACTGAAGGATATATCGGTGTTTACTGATGCTGACGGGAATAATATTTTCAGCAACAAACAGGAACTCACAATATGGGGTAACGGCTCTAACATTACCATATACCTTCAGGGCGACGACACCATAGCAGACCTTGAACAGAAGCTTGAGGAAGCTATTGCCGAACTCGGCATGGGTTCTGATTCCGCCAGCGTAAACAGCCATCTCGTGGATTACGTTTCAATGCCCTCCAACAGCGGTGAAAGAAGCGTTAAGGGTACTTTCATAATCCAGACAGCTCTTACAGGAGAGCAGGGAGAGATTTCTTTCAGCGGCGATCAGGCTCTTATAGACGCTTTTTCTCTCGCTGAGATTCAGGAATCAGTGAACAACACCACTAAGGTAACTGTAAAAGACGCTCACACTGGTCAGCTTGTCGGTGTGGACGAAACAAGTGATGACAGGGTTTACGGTATAATCGACGGTGTGGAAATAGTTATAGACTCCCGCGCCGGCGTTACCGAAACATGGAACTCTGTTACTCAGTCAATAGAATTTGCGACAGACACCAGCTCCGCCGCGAAAGAACATTTCCTCCATGTTGTTGATAACTCCACAGATCTCCAGATCGGAGCGAATCAGGGGCAGTCTCTCTCAGTGTCCATTCCTCAGCTTGATGTTGAGGGGCTCGGAATTGAGAATGTTACCCTTGTTTCACAGACACTTGCTCAAAGGGCCATCCCCGATATTGATGCCGCTCTGAACAAGGTTGTAACCGTGAGGGCGACTATCGGTGCGCAGATCAACAGGCTCGAATACACCATCACAAACCTTGATACGGCAAGAGAGAATATGACCGCCGCCGAATCACGCATACGCGACCTTGATGTTGCGGATGAAATGGCGACGTTCACAAGGTATCAGATACTCAGCCAATCAGGCGTAGCAATGCTGGCGCAGGCTAATCAGATACCCCAGATGGCTCTTTCGCTTCTTCAGGGTTAGTCATTGAAAACATGGATGTAGTTTCCTAAAACATGGAGGTGTGCTATGGCTGCAGTGAGTGTTCAGAAAACAAAAGGTGAAAATTCTCAGCTTAATCAGCTTCAGGAACTCTTGAGGGAGATGTTCCAGAGCAACTTTTACGGATCGGTGGAAGTTAAGTTTGAAGGCGGAAAAGTCACTATAGTTAAAAAGACTCAGTCATTAAAAATATAGTAAATTAACAGCGGGGAGACGCAGGATGCGCTCCCCTTTTTTTATTTTAAGCTTCTCAGCAGGTTAAGATCTTCAGCGAGTTTTCATTACCGTTGCCGGCAGATACTGTCCGGAAATTTTTTCACAACATCTGGACTTTTATTCAGCTTAAAGTTATACAGATCATATAAGTAACTTCAGGTGAAAGCAGTGTCCGGTAAAAGAATCATTCCGTACGGAAGACAGGAAATCACAGAAGAAGACATCAAAGCCGTTGCGGAAGCTCTCCGCTCCGATTACCTCACTCAGGGACCGAAAGTCGCTGAATTTGAGGCTAAGCTCGCCTCATACTGCGGAGCAGAATACGCAGTGGCTTTCGCAAACGGAACAGCCGCCCTCCACGGCGCATACTACGCCGCCGGACTTGAAAAAGGTGACAGCTTCATAACAACTCCCATGACGTTCGCCGCCACATCAAACGCCGGACTCTATCTCGGAGCGTCACCCCGTTTCTGCGATGTAGAGCCGGACACTGGCAACATAGACACTGACGGAATCCCCGCACTCATAGATAAATCAGTGAGACTCATAGCCCCCGTCCACTATTCCGGCATGCCTGCGGACATGGAGAGGGTGCGCGCCATAGCCGATGAAAACGGGCTTATGGTGGTGGAGGATGCGTGCCACGCTCTGGGAGCCGTATATAAAGGTGAGAGAATAGGGAACTGCGCATATTCCGACATGACTGTTTTCAGTTTCCATCCGGTAAAGCATGTCGCCACAGGAGAGGGGGGCGCTGTGCTCACCAATGATGAAAATCTGCGTGGCATACTCATGCGCTTCCGCAGCCACGGCATAACGAGGGAAAGTTTAGTGAACGAGCCTCACGGCGGCTGGTATCACGAGATGCAGGAGCTGGGCTACAACTACCGCATAACTGATATTCAGTGCGCGCTGGGCATAAGCCAGCTTTCGAGAGCGGAAAACTCAATTAACAGGCGCAGGCAGATTGCCGCAAGATACGATGCCGCCTTCAACGAAATAAAAGGCTTGAAAACCCCTCCGCACAGGGAAGAAAGACTGAATGCCTACCATCTTTATCCGCTGCGCATCGAAAACGGGCGCAGAGAGGTTTATGATCTGCTCAGAGAAAAGGGAGTGTATGCTCAGGTTCACTACCTCCCTGTTTACATGCACCCTTATTACAGGGCAAACGGATTTGAGAGCTTCACTCTGCCGGAGGCGGAGAAATACTATAAATCGGAACTCAGCATTCCAATGTTTCCATCACTTACGGATGAAGAGCAGGAATATGTCATAAAATGTGTGACGGAGGCGATGCAATGCGTCTCGGGATAATAATTCAGGCACGCATGGGCTCCAGCAGGCTGCCCGGAAAGATTCTCAGAAAGCTCCCCGAAAACGGGGGCAGAACAGCTCTTGAGCATGTGGTGCGCCGCTGTCTTATGGTTAAGGAGGCGGCTGAGGTAATAGTCGCCACAACAACAGAGGAAGCAGATCTCATTGTGGTGAACGAGGCGGCGAGACTCGGCGTCCGTTCATTCAGAGGCAGTGAGGACGATGTTCTTGAGCGCTACTATCTGGCGGCTAAGGAAGCAGAGCTTGATGCGGTGATGCGCATAACCTCCGACTGCCCCTGCCATGACCCCGAGGTTTTGGGTGATATGGTGAGAAAATTCACGGGAAGCAGGGCGGATTATGTATCCAACACAGTCACCCGCACATACCCGCATGGTCTGGATGCTGAAGTGTTCACCTTCGCCGCTCTGGAAAGGGCATACAAAGAAACCGACAACAAACAGTTCAGGGAGCATGTCACTCCTTATCTTTATAGAACCGGTCTGTTTAAAACTGTTCAGCTTATTCAGGAGGAAAATACATCCGGCATAAGAGTCACTCTGGATACGCCGGAGGACTACGCCCTGCTCACGGCTGTTTTTGAGTTTCTCGGCGATGATTTCGGGCTGAAGGAGCTTGAAGAGCTTTTTGAACAGAAAAAATGGCTCTCGTATATAACGAAACCGATCGTGCAGAAGGCTGTCTTCGCAGACATGGCGGAAGAGATCGAAGCCGCTGTGAGGCTCCTTGAAAAGCAGGATATGCACAGGGCGGCTGCTGTGCTTAAAAGAGAGATTTAATGAAGGTCGGAATTTTTACTTCCGCCGGAAAAGGCATAGGTTACGGACACTACGGCAGATGCCGTGCCCTTAAGGAAGGCTTTCTTGAACAGGGCATTGATGCCGCTCTGTTTATTCAGGGAGAGTGCGAGCGGAGAATTGTTGGTGTGGATTCCGTAATAACCGACTGGATAAGCGACATAAACCTGTGCAGAGGTTATGATGTATGCGTATTGGATTCGTATCTCACTGCTGAGGAACAGCTTTTGAAGATCGCTGCCTTCGGTTCGCTCTGCGTATTTGTGGATGATTACATGAGGCTTGACTACCCCGAGGGGATAGTCCTGAACGGTTCGGTTTATGCCGAAAAGCTTCCCTACAGAGGCAAACCGTCGCAGATGCTTCTGGCGGGCAGCAAATATGCAATGCTCCGCAGACCATTCTGGGATTTTGACGACTACGCGGAGGAGAGGGACGGAATATTCCTCAGTGCCGGCGGATCCGGTGCGGAGGAAATTTCTGCGCATATATGCAGAATGCTTCTTGATAATACGGACGGGGACATATTTATTATAAGCGGGCATAAGCCGGTAGACTCAGCCCGTGTCCATGCGTTTTTCGGACTCAGCGCTTCTGATATGGCGGATCTGATGTCGAAGAGGTTTTTCGCTGTGTCCGCCGCAGGGCAGACCTCCTACGAGCTTGCGAGAACTGCGGTTCCTTCTGTGCTTTTCGGTTTTGCCGAAAACCAGAGAGTAAATCTGGAAAACTGGAAAAAAACAGGCTTTTCCCTGTCAGCGGGCTTTTACGGAGCTGAAAATTTTGATAATATTATGAAACAGGCACTCACCGATATACAAGACAAAGATAAAAACCGTTCCATGTCGGCTTTAGGTCCTCTTTATGTGGATGGGCAGGGAGTGCGCAGGGCGGTCAGTATGATTACGGAGGTGGCGGAGTGAAGGTTGCCGTTCTTACAAATAATGAGATTTCAAAACCCCTGATCGACTGGCTGAAGGAATCCGGTGAAAATGTTGAAACTGTAAGCGAGAAGATCGACCTTCTCTCGCTTGAGAGAATAAAGCCGGATCTGCTGGTAAGTTACTGCTACAAATACATAATTAAGGAAGATATTATAAAAGCCATGAATGACGGCATAATAAATCTGCACATATCGTATCTGCCGTGGAACAAAGGCGCCGACCCGAATATATGGAGCTTTCTGGAGAATACCCCGAAAGGGATTACAATCCACAAAATTGACGAAGGGCTTGATACAGGTGAAATTCTGGTTCAGGAAGAGCTCGTTTTCAATGAAGCGGAGGAGACTCTGGCAAGCTCATACGCCAAACTCCACGAAGCTATGCTTGATATGTTTAAGGCGAACTGGAAATACCTGCGTGAAAAGAGAATAATCCCCGCCAGACAAAAAAAGGGAGGCTCTGCGCATAAGTCCGCCGATCTTGATAAGTACAGGCATATTATATCTGAGAAAGGGTACGGCATTCCTGTGAAGGAGTTTAAAAGACTCTGCGCGGAGATAAAATGAGCAAAATCATAAACATAGGCGGACATATAATATCGGAGAAAAGCCCGGCGTTCATAATGGCGGAGCTTTCCTGCAACCATCTCCAGAACTACGCGCTTGCGGAAAAAACTATCATCGCCATGAAAGAATCCGGAGCGGACGCCGTTAAGCTTCAGACCTACACGCCGGATACCATCACGCTTAAGTGCTCGGATGATATTTTCCGAATATCTCACGGAACACTATGGGATTCAAAGACCTTTTACGAGCTCTACGGCGAAGCGTACACCCCTTGGGAATGGCAGCCCAAGCTGAAAAAGCTTGCTGACGATCTGGGGATGGTGTGCTTTTCAAGCCCGTTTGATTTCACAGCGGTGGATTTTCTTGAGAAGATGGATGTTCCGGCGTATAAAATAGCGTCCTTTGAGATAAATGATATTCCCCTTCTGGAATATGTCGCCTCAAAAGGCAAGCCCGTTATAATCTCCACAGGTATTGCGCATCTTGACGACATAGAGCTTGCTGTCGAAACCATACGTAAAGCCGGCAACGAACAGATAATAATGCTTAAATGCACCAGCGCATATCCCGCCAGACCCGAAGAGGCAAACCTGCTCACCATGCCGGACATGGCTTCCCGCTTCGGTGTGCTCACCGGAGTCAGCGACCATACGGAAGGTTCCCTTGTGCCGGTGGTATCTGTGAGCCTCGGGGCAAAGGTGATAGAAAAGCACTTCATACTCGACAGAAAACTCGGGGGACCGGACGCAGCCTTCTCAATGGAGCCCGCTGAGTTTAAGAGGATGGTGCAGGATGTCCGCTCCGCTGAGGCTTCCCTTGGCAAAGCGGATTACCTTCTCACTGAGAAGGCGGAAAAAAACCGCATATTCTCCCGCTCGCTCTTCATAGCTGAGGATGTGAAAAAGGGTGAGGTAATAACTCCCCGCAACCTGCGCTCCGTGAGACCCTCAAACGGTCTGCACACCAAGCATTACAAGGATCTTCTGGGAAAAAAAGCGGCAAAGGATCTCAGGAAAGGCACCCCCGCTTCGTTAGAGCTTTTTGCCGACTGAGCGTGGAATATTATTTGCTAAATTATAAGCGAAAGGTAAATTTTTCTTATCGGAGATATTGATGAACATAGACGGCAAAACGGTTCTTGTAACCGGAGGAACAGGCTCCTTCGGCAAGAAATTTATAAGGTATATTCTTGAAAACTTTAATCCCAAGAAGGTCATAGTCTACTCCAGAGACGAATATAAGCAGTATGTGATGCAGGGTGATTTCGCTGCCCACCTGTCCAAAATGCGCTTTTTCATAGGCGATGTCCGTGACAGGGAAAGGATGTACCGTGCCTTTGACGGTGTGGATATTGTCGTCCACGCCGCAGCCCTCAAACAGGTTCCCGCTGCTGAGTACAACCCGATGGAAGCAATAAAGACCAATATTACCGGAGCGGAAAATGTCATTGACGCCGCCATAGACAGGGGAGTGGAAAAGGTTATTGCCCTCTCCACAGACAAGGCGGTGCATCCTGTTAACCTTTATGGAGCGACAAAGCTCGTTTCCGACAAGCTTTTTACTTCCGCGAACGCTTACGCGGGCTCAAAAAAGACAAAGTTCAGCGTTGTCCGTTACGGAAACGTCGCCGGCAGCCGCGGCTCGGTTATACCGTTTTTCAGAAGGCTTATTGAAAACGGAGAAAAGACCCTCCCCATCACCGACTTCCGCATGACCCGCTTCTGGATAACCCTTGAAGAGGGTGTGCAGATGGTTATGCGCGGCATTGGCGAGGCAAAGGGCGGTGAGGTTTACGTTGCCAAGATTCCTTCCTTTAATGTTACCGATCTTGCCAAGGCTATGCTTCAGGATGCTCAGCTTAAAGAGATAGGTATCCGTGAAGGCGAGAAGATGCACGAGGAGATGATAACCGTTGAGGACGCGCCCATGACTTACGAATACGGAAATTATTTCATCATATATCCGAACTATTCATGGTGGTCTTTGGGAAAACACTTCACGGAGGGCGGAACAAAGGTATCTCCGGAATTTTTCTATAAATCGGACACCAATACGCACTTTCTCTCCGTGGAGGAGCTAAGGGAATGGACTGCTAAGATCGGAGCAGTGGACTGATAAAGGGAGGCTAATCCTCCCCGTTCTCTTTTTTCATTTTTTTCAGGTTGATTTCAAGAACAGTTCTGAGTATGTGAAGCAGTTTAAGCATCTTCTTGATCAATTCCACCATAACGGCAAGCATGTCCTTCATGGTAACCATTATGGCGTTGTTCTTGTCCTCCGTTTTGTCGTGCCCCGCCCGTATTCCCTGAATCTCCACCATAGCTCTGATGTAGTAAGCCTGAACATAGTGCATGAGGATGTAGAAAAATGTTTTTTCCGAGAAGATCGGCATGAGTGATTCCGTCTGCTTAATCAGGGAAGCACCTGTTTCGTGGTTGTAAACCCCGTTTTCCTTGTAAGGATCTGCGACCTTTTCCTTATATTCCATACACTTCAGATAGCCGTCGTAAAACTTTTTCATTGTGCTTTCGCAGTAGCTTATGCTCTCCTGAACCTTTGAGAGGGTTTTTTCATAATAATCGAGAACCTCGGTTTTATCCGGTTTGTGGAGAAAGCTTTTAATCTGCTGAGGTATGTCCGCAGGGGCAATATTCCGTATATGTTTCTCAATCGCCTCTGCAAAGGTCATCAGTTCGGCGCCGTGGATCTTTGCGCCCCCTTCCGTGGCGTTTATCACCTTGCCCTTAAACTCCGCTACGTCCTTCATGTAAAACTTGCGGAAGGTGTTCCACACATTCGTTGTTTTTATCTGAGGAACATAGTTTCCCTCAACCATGAGGTTTTTGCGATGCGTAAGATACTGCTGCTCCTTTTCGCCGTATGTGCTGCCTGTTGCGTGGGTTATGTCGTCTGTACCGAAGGCGAGATCCTGTCCTATGAGGATTATGGGGCTGCACCCTATGTACTCCAGAACCTTAAAAGCCATGTTCGCGGAGGAGGGACCTATGTTCAGCGTGCCTTTGGGTATATCCAGCCATTCAAAAGTCGAGAAGTTTCTGTAAACAACTATCCTTTCACCCTTGAAGTTTTCATAGGTGAGCGGGTGTACGACAGGGCAGGCGGCTAGGAAAATGTCCTTTACATCCTCTTCGTCTAAGCCTTCAAAGAGCTTGCTTGTCGCCTCAACCCTTTCAAGGGATGTGGTGAGGTGCGGCTTGAAGCCGTGCCTTTTCATAACCCTGACAGAGGCATCTACCGCGCAGATAACAGCCTTGTCGTAAAGCCCTTCCAGCAGATGAATATTCTTGTTCAATGAAGGTCCCGTGGCGACAACTATACCCGGTCTGCCGCTGAATTTGTCTTTCAGGTCTGATATGCCCGGGTACTCTATTATTTCTTTGATATTAACGAAGGTGTGGTCTATGCCGATGAGCGAATCCAAGGGGTCGTTGCCGTAAAACAGCATAACTTCCTTCACTGCGTCGTTCATTGTGCGCACAGCGCCGAGATAGTAGTCCTTGGCGGATACAAACGCTGCCGGCTCCTCTATATAGTTTATCGCTTTCGCGAAAAACTTATTGCTCCGGAGGTTCATCAGCGAATTCATTATGGGGTAGAGTTCCTCCGGTTTTTTGCCTATCACAAAATAAACCCGTTCGTCTCTTATGTATTTTTCAATATCTATATATTCGACAACAAGAGCAAAAAGCTCCGGATCGTTCTCTATTACAATGAAGCTGGCGTCCGTCAGCCTGAACATATCCATGTAATTCATCAGGTTATAAAGAAGCCCCATGCCCAGAAACACGGAAAGGGTAGGCACGTTTATCTTCTTATCTGTTATGAGTTTTCTTGAGGCTGCCAAGGGGTCTCTGTTATCGTAAAAAAGCATACCGTTTGAGTTGTTCACCAGATTAGGGTATCTCTTCGGATGTTCTGAGTGCATGAGTCTGTATTTTGTCGACCGTGCAGTGTTCATCACCATGCTGTGGAGCTCGGGGCGGCGTTCTTTGAGCGCCTGCATATTTTTTTGTTTTATCATTAAGTTCACCCCTGTGTGTGTTAAATGATTCTACCTAAAAAGAACCTTTGAGTCAACGAAGCATGGGCGCTCCTGAGCCGTCTGAACGATGAAAAAAACAGCTCATAAACGATAAGTTTCCATAAATTACTGATGCCGATCACAAAGAACAGGAAATATGACACGGGTGTTCTGTTTATTTATTTTGTTTTATCTCGCCGCATAACTTATTTGTAAATAAGCCTAAAATTATTCAGAGAAGCGCGGCGGGCAATTTTCTGAAAAAAGATCAGAAAAAAAATTAAAGTGCGGCAATTTTTTTCCGATAAAGAAATCAGCGGATTATAATTTGAATCCGGAAGACAGAAAGTTAGGATACGAATAAATAAATCGGTACTGAAATAATCGGGCCGACGGAATCAGTCATGATACCGTCGGTCTTTTTATTTTAAGGAGGTGGCTGAGAGACTGTTTTGAGTAATTTTTAAAATCTTTCGACGCAAAAGGAAGATAACAAAACACTTTCGACGCAGACAAGAAAGCCCCTTTCGACGCAGGAAAAAGGCTTTCAGTACCAAGCCCCGGGCAGGGAAGCCTGAGGGATGCCAACAAGGAGGACAGTATGGCAATGTATATCAATACTAATGTTCCGTCTCTCACCGCGCAGAGGTATCTGGGACAGACAAACAACGACATCTCAAAATCTCTTGAAAGACTCTCAAGCGGTCTTAGAATCAACTCGGCATCGGACGACGCATCCGGTCTTGCCATTTCTGAGAAATTAAGGGGACAGATAAGCGGACTCAAAAGAGCCTCGCTGAACGCCCAGGACGGTATTTCACTTCTTCAGACCGCAGAAGGCGGGCTGCAGAACATTCAGGACATGCTTCAGAGAATGAGAGAGCTCGCTGTTCAGGCGGGCAACGGAACTTACACCACAAACGACAGGGCTGAGATCCAGAAAGAGGTTGACCAGCTTAAGGAAGAGATCAACAGAATATCCTCTTCCACAGAGTTCAACACCAAGAAGCTTCTTAACGGAGATTCCACAGCTCTCTGGTCTTCAGATAATTCCTCTCTGGATGCCATAATCAAAAGCGCAGTCGCTGAAGGCAACTACAACCTTAACGTTACAGTAGACCCCGGTAAAAACTATGTCTACAAATCAGACGTTATGACCCTCAACGAAGGCGCTATCGGCGCTGAAATTGTCACCGCAGGCGGAGATGTAAACGAAACCAACGTCGGCTTCGTAACAGATCCCAACACTCTTGCTTCCACAGGCACGTCTTACTACACAGTAACAGTGGGCGCAGGTGCGGATACCGATTCCGCTCTTGTTACACTGAGCGCCTACAGGCAGGCAGGCTCTAACTTCAGCACAGCAACCACGTGGACAACAGGCGGTACCATTGGCGATTCCGGTTATATTCTGCTTGAGGCTCAGGAAGACTTTGCCGTGTCAGCAGGTACAACAGCGAACTACACCTTCAAAGCCACCTTCATAAATGCTAAAACCGGTGTGGAAACTTCGGTTGAAATTGAAGGCGGAGATGACGGTGCCGGCAATCTTGTGTTTGATCTTGCAGATATTACAGGCGCAGGTATCAGCGGTGAAGTTTCATTTGCCATCGGAACAGACGCCAATGTGCAGTCCGGAGACAAAATACTCCTCAGCGCAACAGAAGCTGTTGATACATCAACTACTTCCGGCGGGGGTACAATCCAGCTCTCCGGCGGAGTTTCCGGCACAACAGGACCGACTCTGTCTTACGGCAATAATGAGCTGACCAAGGTCGACAACGGCGACACCACAATAGACTACAACAGCGTAACTGTTTACCATGCGGTTCTTAATGATGAGACAGGCAACCTTGACATAGGCAACCTGACATTCAATTTCAGAGAGAACACCGGCACCGACACTGCTTACGGCTCAACTGATGCCGGCACTTTCGATCTTCAGATTCTAGGCGGCGGAGAGGCAGCGGCGAGCACAACAAAACTCAAAGATATAGCCAGATTCACAACCGATGACGGTGTTAATATTTTTGCCGCAGGTCCTCAGGAGCTTACGATCTACGGTAACGGAAAATCCGCTACCATCTATATCGAAGGTGACGACACGATCTCCGATTTTGAGACAAAACTTTCTGAGGCAATGGTAAGCGGTCTCGGCATGGGCGCAACATCAAACACCAGCGACGAAGCCACCACCGTGAACAACAACCTCGTAAACTATGTTTCAACAGGTGATGATACTGACAATACCAATGAAGCTCTTGCAGGCACTTTCGTGATCCAGTCCGCACGTCTCGGAGAAGAGAGCAGGCTTTCCTTCATCGGCGACCAGAACTTCATCAACGCTCTTTCCCTTGCCACTATTCAGGAAGGTGAAAACAGCGAAATGACAATTAAGGTCACTGATGCTCACTCAGGCAAATTCATCGGTTCCGACAAGGTTAATGACGGAACCCTCAGAGGAGTTATTCAGGGTGTTGATGTCAAAATAGACAGTGATGTCGGTGTGGATATAAGCTGGGATTCTTCCACTAAAGAGCTTAACTTCACGGCTAACGGCGAAAGTGAAGACATCAAGCTTCACCTTGTTGACAACGCCATGAAAATGCAGATCGGCGCTAACGAAGGTCAGACTATCCTTGCGAACATACCGCAGATAAATACCACTTCGCTCGGTATTGATGACATTCTCATGGTTGATCAGGATCTTGCCCAGAGTTCTATTACTAAGCTCGACAAAGCGCTGGAAACTGTGTCCGGCGTGAGAGCTACAATAGGTGCTCAGATCAACAGGCTTGAGTACACTATGACAGGTCTCGACACCACAAGAGAGAACCTGACTGCCGCTGAATCAAGGATTCGTGACCTTGACATAGCAGACGAGATGGCAAAATTCACTAAGAACCAGATTCTGGCTCAGTCGAACATCGCCATGCTTTCGCAGGCTAATGCTCTTCCGCAGATGGCTCTTTCGCTTATAGGGTAATAAAGCTACTTCAGGGGAGACGGTGAAAACCGCCTCCCCTGATAATGGATAAGGTGTAATCATGATTGAATCTGTAAAGAACGTTCAAACAGGTGCACCCGATGCGGGCAGCGGAGCAAAAGCACAGGCAACTCAGAGTGTTTCGCAGTCAATAAAACTGGTTAATGAAAAACTCTTCGGCAACGCTGCCGAAAAGGTGGACACTGAGAAGGAAAATAAAAAAGTTAAACCCGAGGAAGTACAGGCCGCAGTCGAAAAGCTTAACGAAAGCCTCAGAACAATGGATGTGAGGCGTGAGTTCAGTGTTGAAAAACAGCTTAACGCGGTAATCGTAAAGCTGATCGACAAAGACCACGGCAGTGTAATCAAGCAGATCCCCTCCGAAGAGGCTCTTCGGCTCTCCCGGAACATCAAGGAGATGGTGGGGCTTATGCTGGATGAAAAGTTTTAGGGAAACTTCTTTGTAAAGAACATCAGCAGGAACAGAATAAAGCGGAGGGCAGGTAAGCCTGCCCTCCATCCTTAATCGGGCAGATTTTTAAAAAGGGATATAATTTTTATAATCCTTTTCCCTCAATGAACTAGCGTCATTTTTCGATCTTTTTTAAATTTTCCTCTAAAGATCTCTATTCTATTTTCGATACTGTATTCAACAAGAGGAAGACACCAAAGGCGACATAGCATATGAGCCTCATCTTCCTATAAACGCCGAAATAAAACTTAATAAGAATTGGTACTGAAATACTCGGGCCGATGTCAGGTTTAATCCTGTCATCGGTCTTTTTTTTTGAAAAAATTTCAGATCCTTTTTATCGGTTTTCACGGAACCCCTGCTTTTATGGGGCGGGTGAAGATTTCGGCAAAAACCAAGAGTAAACACGGCAAGGATGCCGGCCATGAAAACACGGAGGTATTAAAATGGCAATGTATATCAACACGAACGTCCCTTCTCTGACAGCTCAGAGGTATCTGGGAGAGACAAACAACGCGGTATCTAAGTCCCTTGAGAGACTTTCAAGCGGTCTTAGAATCAACTCGGCATCGGACGACGCATCCGGTCTTGCAATTTCCGAGAAATTAAGAGGCCAGATAAGCGGTCTTAAAAGAGCTTCACTCAACGCCCAGGACGGTATCTCACTCCTTCAGACTGCTGAAGGCGGACTGCAGAACATTCAGGACATGCTTCAGAGAATGAGAGAGCTTGCTGTTCAGGCGGGCAACGGTGTTTATACCACAAACGACAGGGCTGAGATCCAGAAAGAGGTTGATCAGCTTAAGGAAGAGATCAACAGAATAGCTTCCTCAACTGAGTTCAACACTAAGAAGCTTCTTAACGGAGATTCCACCGCTCTTTGGTCTTCCGACAGTTCCGACCTTGACGTTGTTATCAAAAGCGCTGTTGCTGAAGGCAACTACAATCTTAACGTTACTGTAGACCCCGGTAAAAACTTTGTCTACAAATCAGACGTTATGACCCTCAACGAAGACGCTATCGGCGCTGAAATTGTCACCGCAGGCGGAGATGTAAACGAAACCAACGTCGGCTTCGTAACAGACCCCAACACTCTCGCTTCCACAGGCACTGCTTACTACACTGTAGACGTGACTGCCGGTGCGGATACTCTTTCTTCCGTAGCAACCATGAGCGTTTACAGACAGGCAGGTTCTAACTTCGGTTCTGTTGCCACATGGACAACAGGCGGTACAGTTGCCGATTCCGGTTATCTTCTGATTGAAGCTCAGGAAAATTTCACCGTGTCAGCAGGTACTACAGCGAACTACACTTTCAAAGCCACCTTTGTTGACGCCAAAACAGGCGAGAAGTCAACTTATGAAATCGAGGGCGGAGATGACGGTGCCGGCAACCTTGTTTTTGATCTTGCAGACATGACGGGTGCAGGTTTCTCAGGCGAAGTTTCAATCGCTATAGGAACAGATGCCAACATGCAGTCAGGAGATAAAATACTGCTCAGCACAACTGAAGCTGTTGATACCTCAGCAACCTCAGGCGGCGGTACAATTGCTATCTCCGGCGGTCCCGCAGGAACAACCGGTGCAATTATTTCCTATGGCAACAACGAACTGACTAAAGTTGACAACGGCGATACCACTATCGATTACAACAGCGTAACTGTTTACCATGCTGCTCTTAATGTTGAAACAGGCAACCTTGACGTGGGCAACCTGACATTCAACTTCAGAGAAGACACAGGCACTGACACTGCTTACGGTTCAACAACCGGCGGTTCTTTTGACCTTCTTGTGGCAGGCGGCGGCGAAGCTGCGACCAGCACAACAAAACTGAAAGATATTTCCAGATTCACAACTGACGACGGCGTAAACATTTTCGCAGCCGGTCCTCAGGAACTGACAATCTTCGGCAACGGAAGCTCAGCAACTATCTATCTCGAAGGAGATGATACGGTTTCTGAATTTGAAACCAAGCTTTCCAGCGCAATACTCGAACTCGGTATGGGCGCTACAGCCGGAACCAGCGATGAGGCAGCAACAGTAAACAGCAACCTTGTTAACTATGTTTCAACAGGTGATGTTACTGACAGCTCAAACGAAGCCCTCGCAGGAACTTTCGTAATCCAGACCGCGCGCCTCGGCGACGACAGCAAGCTGTCCTTCATCGGCGACCAGAACCTTATCAACGCCCTCTCTCTTGCTACTATTCAGGAAGGGGAGAACAGTGAGACGACAATAAAAGTTACTGACGCTCACACAGGCAAGTTTATAGGTTCCGACTCCGTTAACGATTCAACCCTCAGAGGAGTAATTCAGGGTGTTGACGTTAAGATAGACAGTGATGTGGGAGTCAGCATAAGCTGGAATTCCACTAAGAAAACAATGGAATTCTCCGCAACAGGCGAAAGCGAAGACATCAAGCTTCACCTTGTTGACAACGCCATGGAAATGCAGATAGGCGCCAACGAAGGTCAGACAATCCTCGCAAACATACCGCAGGTTGACACTACCTCACTTGGAATCGATGACATTCTCATGGTTGATCAGGAGCTCGCTCAGGAATCAATCACCAAGCTTGACAAGGCTCTTGAAACTGTATCAGGCGTGAGAGCTACAATAGGTGCTCAGATCAACAGACTTGAGTACACTATGACAGGTCTCGACACCACAAGAGAGAACCTGACTGCCGCTGAATCAAGGATTCGTGACCTTGACATAGCAGACGAGATGGCAAAATTCACTAAGAACCAGATTCTGGCTCAGTCGAACATCTCCATGCTTGCTCAGGCGAACAGCCTTCCGCAGATGGCTCTTTCACTTCTCGGTTAAGAAAACGTATAATTATAAAGCAGAAAGGCGGTGGTTTAACCACCGCCTTTTTTTATTTTAATGAATATTGACAGCTGTTCTGAACCCGTGAGGGGGAAGAATCCCGGAAGCTTCCTAGCTTCTGTAATCAGCGTTGATAGAGATGTACTCCTTTGTGAAATCGCAGGTGTACACTGTCTTTGAAGCTGAGCCCTCTTTCAGATCCACAGTGATCTCTATATCTTTTTTCTTCATTATCGCCGCAGCCTGCGGCTCAAGAGCGTAATCAATGATTATGCCGTTTTCGGCGTATTTCAGATTTTCAAAATACAGATCCACATTGTCCTGCCTGCACTGTATTCCGCATGCGCCCACTGTGGCGAAAATCCTTCCCCAGTTGGGGTCTTCCCCATGGAGCATTGTTTTCACCAGAGGGGAATTGGCAACGGCAAAGGCGCATTTCTTCGCGTCCTCGTCCGTTGCGGCGTTCACGACCTTGAATGTGCAGAACTTTGTCGCCCCTTCACCGTCTCTCACTATCATCTTCGCAAGTTCAACGCACACGGTCTTCACCGCCTCGAAAAACTCCTCCCTGTTCGGGATAATGCCGCTCATACCGTTTGCGAAAAGAAATACAGTATCATTAGTGCTCATGTCACCGTCAACGGTGACGCTGTTGAAGCTGTCTGTCATAGCATGACTCAGCGCTTCCTGCAATGCGTCTGTCTTCACGGCAGCGTCTGTCGTGATGAAAGCAAGCATCGTCGCCATGGACGGGGCGATCATACCCGCTCCCTTCGCAGCGCCAGCAACCACATAGGCTCCGTTTTGTGTCTCCACCAGCACGGCATATTCCTTCTTCACAGCGTCAGTAGTCATGATCGCTTCGGCAAATTCATGTGAATTGCCGGAGTCAAGCTCGTCAATCAGCTCGCCCGCCTTAGCGGTCATTTTCCCCACAGGAAGCTGAACACCTATTACACCTGTGGAGGAAATCAGCACAGCTTTCTCATCCACATCAAGCTCCGCAGCGAAAGCCTTAGTTATCTCACCGCAGGCCGCAAGCCCCTTCTCACCTGTGCAGGCATTGGCGTTGCCGCTGTTTACAACTATGGCGCTGAACTTGCCCTTCTTACCGATAAGCTCCCGCCCGTGAATAACCGGTGCAGCACAAAACTTGTTGGATGTGAAAACAGCCGCCGCATTAAACGGAACCTCAGAATAAAGAAGAGCCATGTCCCTCTTCCCCTTGCCGTTCCCCTTAACATCCGCAACCGCACTCGATGCCGAAAATCCCAAAGGTGCGCATACGCCTGCGCCTTTTATATGTTCCATGATAAATTCTCCTTAATCTGTAATTTCTAATGCGCACCTTTTAAGTTTCCATGGATGGAAACACGCCGTGCGAAGCGAAGGGCGGTTTACCCGCCCGCGAGCGTGTGGCGAGGAATTACACGGATGTGAAATCCGAGCCTGTAAAGCAAGAGCCGCATACGCCTGCGCCTTTTATATGTTCCATGATATTTATCTCCTGTATTTATTAAGCTTTAAATGAAGAAACCCTTTCTTTAATGGGAAAGAAAGTGTTTCCTCATGCTCCTTCCCAAAGAAACCATATCTTTGCGAAGCAGGTAAAAGTTTTTGAAAGGTTCTAGGAAAAGCTTTTTTCAAAAAGTTTTCCTAGATAAATCTATACTCTATATCAGTCCTGTTGTTTCATCCAGTCCGCACATGATGTTCATGGTTTGGACTGCGGCTCCGCTTGCGCCTTTTACGAGATTATCTATGGCGGAGGTTATGACGAGTTTATCTGCTTTTTTAAACAGTGCGATGTCTATGAAGTTGGTATCACGCACATTTGCGGTGGCGGCGGCATTCCCGAAGTCGAGTATTCGGACGAATCTCCTGCCTTTGTAGAATGTCTTGAGGCACTCAGCCAGCTGGAATATATCAGTATGTGACCGTGCGTAAATTGTGCTTTCGATTCCTTTATTTATGGGTGCGAGGTGGGGGGTGAATATCACGTCCACGTGTTTCCCCGCTTTGCCGAGAATATAGTTTATTTCGGGGTTATGTCTGTGGCTGAGGACGCCGTATGCCTGAAAGTTTTCCTGCACATTGCAGAAATGTGTTTTCTCTGACGGGGTCTTGCCTGCGCCTGTGATGCCGGATTTGCTGTCCGCAACTATGAAATCGCCGTCTATAAGCCCTTCCTTTAAAAGGGGAAACAGGGGCATAATCACGGATGTCGGATAGCAGCCGGGAATGGCTGCCAGTCTGGCGGTTTTAAGCTGTTCACCGAAGATTTCGGGCATGCCGTAGACTGCTTCTGCGAAGAGTTCCTCTTTTTTGTGTGGAACTTTGTATACGAATTCGTAGAGTTCTTTGCTTCCCAGCCGGAAATCAGCGCTGAGGTCAGCGACTTTTTTCCCTTTGGAAAGGAAGAAGGCAGCCGCCTCCTGACTTGCGGTGTGAGGAAGGCAGAGGAATACTGCGTCCACCTTTTCGGCGCATTTGTCATAGTCGTCGCTTTCTATCAGGTTATCGACAATGCCGCGGAGCTGGGGATAAACGGCGGAATAGGGCGTACCCGCAAGCGAGGTACTGGTAAGTGCCGCTATTTTAAATTCAGGATGTTTTACAAGAATTTTCACCAGTTCAAATCCGGTAAACCCGGTGGCTCCGATAATTCCGATTCTCAAGATATACCTCCGAAGGCTTGTCAGTGCAGGATATTAGCACCCGTTATATTAAATGTAAAGATAGCTGTTTTATCCGCAAGGGATGATGATGTATTATATGTTTATGAAATTTCATGTTTATATCCAGCCCGGCGCGAAAAAAAGCGGTTATGCCGGAGAGTTTGACGGAAAGGCGAAGATAAAGGTAGCGGCGCCGCCTGTGGAGGGTGCTGCTAATGATGCTGTGGTTCGGTTTTTCGCAAAAACGCTGAAACTGCCGAAGTCGGCGGTGAGGATATGCGCAGGCGGGCTTTCACGGCATAAGACCCTTGAGATAGATGCGGAACTCAGCGAAAGCGAGATTCTGGAGGCTATACGCCGACGATCATGATCCACATGATGAATGTGAGGATCGAGAAGCTGTGTGTGGTGACTATCGTACTTGCCGTGAGGCGGGTGTTGCCCCCCATTGCCGCTGCGAATACATAGTTTACTGTGCCGGAGGGAGAGGAGAGCAGAACCACAAGGGCTTTCGCGCCGATTGACATTTCTATTCCCCACGCCTTGAGCATGAAGAAGGCAATTGCGGGACCTATTATCATCTTAAATAAGGAACTGACCGAACTGAGAAAGAGATCGTTTTTCATAGATTCCAGAGTTATGGTTGAACCCACGCAGAAAAGCGCCAGCGGGAGAGTTACATCGCTGACGATGGAAATTGATTTGCTGATGAACGCGGGCATGGGTATTCCTATGTATGAATAGAGCAGCCCGCCCATGCAGGCAATGGCGAGGGGGTTCAGCACTGCGTTCTTCATCATGGGGGCAATCTTGGTTCTGTCGCCGGAAGTGATGCTCAGCCCGATTATGGCAAGCATGCTGACGTAGGGCACGATGAACGCCATGAGGACGCTGGCGTACATAAGTCCTTCCTGCCCGAAGACATAAAAGAACACGGGCAGTCCCATATTGGCGTAGTTTCCCCGGAAATTATTCATGGCGAATGTTCCGGTTATATCGGGGCTGAGGCGGAGTAATTTTGCCGTGATGAAGCTCAGTACTGCTACAATGAACACTGAAGCGAAAATTATTGCCACCAGACGCCAGTCGAACACTGCCTTGAGGTTAGAACGGGAGATGCTGAGAAACAGCAGTGCGGGCAGGGTGACCTTGAAGATAAGGGTATTGGACGAAGCTATGAACCTGTCATCAACAATTTTCATTCTTTTAAGCAGGTTTCCCAGCGCAAGGACTATGAAAACCGGCAGCACGAGAAAGAATATTTCGCTCATAGGAATATATAACCCGATTTGCGGAATAAACACAATGATGGTTTAGCGGTGAAATAATTAAGGCACAAAGGCGGGTCTCACCCCCCTTCGGGATTAAACACCTGAACCGTGCTTGTATTTTTACTTTCATTGAAGTATAAATAATGTATTAAATTTCGGCGGTGGAATAATGCCTGAATTAAGGGATATTTTCGGCGGAGCCAGCATGAAGTACTGGTACGTCGCATTTATAATCAGTATGGCATGGCTTGTGGCTTCCCTTGTGAACAGCACGGCGGTCAGTCAGTATGAGCTGACCCTGTATGACAATGAGGGAAAAGTTATCGAAACCAGAATAGTTGACAAATACAGGCTTCAGACACCTGAAAGTCTTCCAGTCACCAAGTCATACAAGCCGATAAAGCCGGTGAGCTTCCTTTAGGCACGTTCTTCTGTTCGGAAAGTGTTTTTAACCTGCGCTTGAGGCAGGAGTGGCAGGCGCGTTGATAAAACGTCTGAAACGGAGATGCTTTTGAACCCGAACAGTTTTGAAACCTACATGAGTTCTAAATTCAAATGGATCTACAACAGGGCGGAGGTTGCTCCGTACCTTGAGATTCTGCGTAAAATCGGCGTTCCTGAGTGTCTATCCGAAGTCTTTGTCAAAAAAAAGCTTACTGATGAACTGATCATAGAATGCTTCCTCGAAACACCTCTGAGGGAGCTTTACAGCCCGTTTAATCTCAAAGGAATGAAAACAGCTGTGGAAAGGATACGCATAGCCCTGAAAGCGGGGGAGCGGATCTGTATTTACGGTGATTACGATGTGGACGGAGTTACCTCCGTTTCGCTTATGTATCTTTTCCTCAGCGAGATAGGCGCCAATGCGGACTATTATATACCCAACAGGCTTGAAGAGGGCTACGGGCTCAACCGTGAGGCGATGGACGAAATAGCCTCACGGGGCACTAAGCTTATCATCACTGTAGACTGCGGAATAAACGCCGTGGGTGAAGTGGCTTATGCCGCCTCTCTCGGCATGGATGTTATCATCACCGACCATCACCAGCCTGCTGAGGTTATGCCTGAGGCGGCACTCTGTATAATCAATCCGCTCCAGCCCGGAGATAGTTATGAGTTTAAGGAGCTTGCCGGAGTCGGCGTCGCTTTCAAGCTTGTCATGGGGCTTCGCTATTACCTGCGTGAGCAAGGCTGCTTCGGCAAGGGAGCGCCTAATATCAAGAAGTATCTGGATCTTGTAACTCTCGGCACTGTGGCGGATGTGGTGCCCATAGTCGGGGAAAACAGAATCTTCGTGCGCCACGGGCTTGAGCTTCTTTCTCAGAAATCCACAAGACCGGGCGTGAGCGAGCTTAAGAAGATTACCGGACTGGACGGCTCAAGGGTGGGCACGTCTCAGGTGGGCTTCGCTCTTGCGCCCCGCATAAATGCCGTGGGCAGAATGGGCAGCAGCGACAAGGGGCTTCGTCTCCTCATTACCGACAGCAGGGATGAGGCGCGCTACCTCGCCCGTGAGCTTGATCAGGAGAACAAATACCGTCAGGCGATAGAAAAAGAGATCATAATAGAGTCCTATCAGATGATAGAGGATGAGGGGCTCAACGAAAGGTACAAGGGGCTTGTGCTATATTCCGAGAGCTGGCATCAGGGGGTAATAGGCATTGTAGCCTCAAGGGTGGTGGAAAAATTCCACAAGCCCACGATAATCATCACCTCCGAAAACGGTGTGGGCAAGGGCTCTGCCCGCAGTATTCCTGCGTTTCACCTCTATGAAGGGCTCAAAAAGGTTGAGAGCCTGCTCATTACCTTCGGCGGACATAAATACGCCGCCGGACTCAAAGTTCAGATGGATAATATTTCCGAATTGAGAGAAAAATTCAACGAAGCTGTTGACACTTTGCTTTGCGAGAATGATTATATACCTGAGCTGGTTATTGATGCGTTTCTGGAACCGGACGATGTGAGCAAGGAACTTCTTGACTGGCTGGACAGGATGCAGCCCTTCGGGGCAGGCAACAAGGAGCCTGTCTTCTGCATGAGAAATTTGAGGAAGTCTCAGCCTTTCACCTATGTCGGCAAGGAAAAAACGCATCTTAAGATTTATCTGGAGAAAGACGGCAGAGTATTTGACTGTATAGGCTACAACATGAAGGATTTTGAGGATATGCTGACTTCTTCGGCGTCCTTTGACATAGTCTTCACCCCTGTTCTCAACGGATGGTACGGCGGCAAATATATTCAGCTTAATCTCAAGGATATTCGCTCTGCGGATGAAAATATATGACACACAAGAAAATTATTCGCCTGATGGATATTCAGGACAAAATGATAAAAAACGGCGTCACCGCCGGTCTCGAAAAAGTGCACAAGGCGTATGTTTACGCTGCGCAGAAGCACAGGGGGCAGCTCCGCCACAGCGGAGAGCCTTATCTTTCCCACCCGCTGAATGTCGCCTATATCCTCGCCGAAATGAATATGGATGTGGATACGGTGATAGGCGGTCTTCTCCACGATACTCTTGAGGATACGGACGCTACCTATGAAGAGGTTGCCTCGCTGTTCGGGGAGGATGTGGCGTTTATCGTCAACGGCGTCTCCAAGATAGGGCAGATAGAGTTCAAGTCCAAGGAAGAGAAGCAGGCGGAAAACTTCCGCAAAATGCTGATCTCAATGTCTAAAGATGTCCGTGTTATCCTTATTAAGCTCGCCGACAGGCTCCACAATATAAGCACTCTCGATTCCCTGAGACAGGAAAAGCAGGAGCGTATTGCTCAGGAAACCATGGATATTTACGCTCCCCTTGCCCACAGGCTGGGTATAGCGTGGATCAAGTGGGAGCTTGAGGACCGTTGCTTCCGCATCCTGAACCCCAAGATGTATTACGAAATCTACGAAAAGGTTAAGTACAAACGCGGCGAGCGTGAGCAGTACCTTCTTGAAGTAATGCAGAAGGTGATGAAGGAGCTTGAGCTCAACGGCATTAAAGCCGAGATTCAGGGCAGACCGAAGCACTTCTACAGCATTTACAATAAGATGGTGAAGAAAGGCGCAAGCTTTGAGGAGATCTACGATCTTCTGGCGCTCCGCATCATGGTGGGCAATGTACCCCAGTGCTACGCCGTTATGGGCATAATCCACAATCTCTGGAAGCCTATCCAGTCAAGGTTTAAGGACTATATCGCCATGCAGAAGTCCAACCTTTACCAGTCTCTCCATACGACTGTGGTAGGACCCAAGGGCATGGCTGTTGAGTTTCAGATAAGAACCCACGAAATGCACAAGGTGGCGGAAGAAGGTATCGCCGCCCACTGGAAATATAAAGAGGGCAAGGTTTTTGACCCGCAGGAAGATAAAACCTTCCGCTGGCTCAGAGGGCTTTTGGAGCAGCATGATCTCAAGCGCCCCATAGACCTTGTGGAGGCTCTGAAGGAAGATATTCTCCCCACGCAGATCTATGTTTTCACTCCTAAGGGTGACGTAGTGGAGCTGCCTGTGGGTTCAACACCCATAGACTTTGCCTATTCCATCCACACCGACATAGGCAACATGTGCACCGGAGCGAAGGTTGACGGACGTATGGTTCCGCTGAAATACCGCCTGCGCAACGGCGACAGGGTAACGGTTCTTACCTCACCCAACCACAAACCCAGCCGTGACTGGATAGGCTTTGTGAAAACAAGCAGGGCGAAGGTCAGGATACGCAACTTCATAAGGAAGGAGGAGCGTGACCGTGCGCTGGCGCAGGGTATCGATTTTCTGGACAGGGAATTCAAGCAGTATTTTCTGGACTACCGTGAGATATTCAATAAGGACATCAACGTACGGAAGATTGCCTCTCAGTACAAGCTTAAGGATCTTGAGGATATTTATGTCGCCGTGGGCTTCGGCAGGGTTTCGCCGAGGCAGATAGTCCATAATTTCGTGGAAGTCAAGGAGAAGAAGAGAGACGCAGCCGAGAGTATGGAGGCGCCCGCTCCGAAGAAGAGTGAGGAGCCGTTTGTCATCGACGGCATAGACGATGTTCTCGTTAAGGTCGCCAAATGCTGCATGCCGCTTCCCGGAGATGATATTGTAGGCTACATATCCCGAGGCAGAGGCATAGTTATCCATAAAAAGGACTGCGAAAATATTCTTAACGGAAGCATAAACGAGGAAAGACTAACCCCTGTGCAATGGAGCGATAAAAAGGTATTCAGAATGCCTGTTGCCATCAAGACGGTTGTTATTGACCGCCCGGGCGTACTTTTTGATATAGCTAACATCATGAAGGAGATGGGGATAAATATCTCAAACCTTTCCTCCGGCAAGGCGCCGGACGGACTCTCCAAGCAGGACTTCACAATCGAGGTTCAGGACAAGAAAGAGCTGAAAACAGTAATTAATAAGCTTCGCAATATTGACGGAGTTCAGGAAGTACGGACAAATTGATGCCTGACATGATAACATCAAACCGTAAATTCTGTCAGTTTGATGTACACGCTTCGCACGGCGCAGCAAATCTGTGGGAGTTGGGTCGCCTGCGTCATTGCGAACCCTGAAAGGGTGAAGCAATCTCTCATTTTATGATAGTTCGGAAACGGCACGTCCTGTCCGTTTCCTCACACGCTCGCGGCGGGGTAAACCCGCCTTCGCTTCGCACGGCGCAACTCCCATCCGTGGGAGTTGAGTTGCCTGCGTCATTCTGAACGAAGTGAAGAATCTTTGAACGCATAGGCGCAGAAATATCTGCTGAAAGAGCTTCAGGAAAACATCTTTTTGAAAGTTTGGAGTTTTTTAGATGAAGAAAGGGACAAAACCGCCTGCGGACTAAAAAGCCGCAGGCATGGTTCAATGTCTGTGATTAGGCTTTCTGAACTTTGCCTGCTTTAAGGCATTTTGTGCAGACTTTCTTTCTGACAACCTGTCCGTCTTCAACAACTCTCATCTTGTGCACGTTAGGAAGGAAAACCCTTCTTGTAACGTTGTGAGCGTGGCTTATGTTGTGACCGAACATCGGTCCTTTACCGCAAACCTCACATCTTCTGGCCATGTTAATCCTCCGAATGTATGATAATTCTAAACCTTTACACTGTTCAATAGTCTTGATCTAAAGAGCTTGAAATGCTAACATAACCTATATAACCGATCAAGAGTTTTTTTGAATAAAAGCTCTCCGACAAGCTTTTTTTCGTGGAAGCAGTAAACGCTCCCACGGAAGGGAGCGCGCCGTGCGAAGCGAAGGGCGGTTCATCCGCCCGCGAGCGTGTAGGAGAACAACACAGGAAGTGGTTGTTCTCCTTGTAAGTCGGTTCAAGAGTTTTTTTGAATAAAAGCTCTCCGACAAGCTTTTTTTCGTGGAAGCAGTAAACGCTCCCACGGAAGGGAGCGCGCCGGGACTTACTGACTGACGTCACTCTGAGCCTCAGGCGAAGAGTCTCAGACAAATCCTCCCCAACCCTCCTTTGCCAAAGGAGGGGGAGTTGGCTTCCCCCTTTATTAAAGGGGGACAGAGGGGGATTTATTAACGCTGTCAGGGATGCTTCACTGCGTTCAGCATGACGGGTATATAACCGGATAATTCCCTGCGCCGTGAGCTTACAACAGTATTTATTTTAAATCAGCAATGAGGTTAAATATTATGGAAATAACAGCGAAAACAATAATTGCGGATGTATTGAAAGCCTGTCCCTCTTCAGCGGAAGTTTTTGATAAATTTAACATGGGCTGCATGAGCTGCATGGGTGTTGCCAATGAGAGCATCGAAAAGGGTTCACGCATGCACGGTCTTGATCCCGATGAGGTTCTGGCAGAGCTGAGAAAATTTGTGGCGGACTGCAAAGCCTGATCAGCGCAATTACTTAAAAAAATAATACAGACTGAAATGCCGCACCCCCTTAAACGGGGGTGTTTGTGCTGAATAAATATTATTTACGTCAGGGAGGCTTGTTATTAAAAGAGTAGACCTTAATTTTCAGGAAGATATATACATATATGCCAAGGATCTGCGTCCGCAGGTCGAAAGATTTCAGAAATTTTCCCACGGCGGCGAATTTGAAGGATACGATAAATTCGTTCCCGAAGATTTTTTCCCGAACGGAGCCCCGTTCAATGTGGAGATAGGCATCGGCAACGGCGAGTTTATAAGTGCCTTTGCCGGAAGGCATCCGGAGCAGAACTACCTCGGGTTTGAGGTAATGAAGCGTATATTTGACAGGGCAATCCGAAAGGTGCGCACTGCCGGAGTGAAAAACGCGAAGATAATTCACTTCGACGCCACATTCTTCGTAAGCCTCCTTGAGGACGGTTGTGTGGATAACTTTTTCGTGAATTTCCCCGACCCGTGGCCGAAGAAAAAGCACAATAAGCGCAGGCTGCTGAAGACATCCTTCATCGAGATTCTCACATCCAAGCTTAAGACGGGCGGCAGTCTGTACATGGCGACAGATCAGGCGGACTATGCCGAAGAGATAGCGGAAAACCTGAAACCTGTGGAAAATTTGAAGAGCGCGTACGATACTGTATTTATAAACGAGCTTGTGGACTACCACGAAACAAAATATTACCGCAAGTTTTCGCCGGAACTGGGCGTATACTTCTTCAGAATGATAAAACAGTAATTCCTCCGGAGGAACTGATGAGATTTTTTCTTGCCTTCCTGATGCTTTTTGCCTTTTCCGTCGCCGGCGCGAAGGAGTATTTCTTCGTTGAGATAAACGGCGTAATCAGCGGATACACCGAAAAATATATAGAAGAATCTCTGAAGAAAGCCTCCTCCGCAGAAGGTGTGCTGGTGTTAAAGCTTGATACTCCGGGAGGCATTCTGGATTCCACAAGAAAAATCGTTCAGCTTATCCTCGAAAGCGAGACCCCTGTGGTGACGTTTGTTTCCCCGCAGGGGGCAAGAGCGGGCTCGGCGGGCACATTCATAACCCTCGCTTCCCACTACGCAGCCATGGCTGAGGGAAGCAATATAGGCGCCGCTCATCCGGTGAACATAACCGGACAGAATATTGAGGGTGAGCTGGGCAAAAAGATTGAGAACGACACGGTCGCCTTCATGCGCTCCATTGCGGAGAAAAGGGGCAGAAACCTTGATATATCTGTGCAGATGGTGACAAATTCCCTCAGCCTCACCTCACAGGAAGCTCTTGAGGCTGATATTATAGACACTGTGGTGAACAGTGATGACGGGCTCGTGGCTCTTCTGTCCGAAAAATACGGCGAACAGACGGCGAGAACATACCTTGAGCCCACTGTCCTGCAAAAGGTGGCGTTTTTTCTCAGCGACCCGAATGTGCTGATGCTTATGCTTTTCATAGGGATAGGGGCTGTTTTCCTTGAGTTCAAGATGCCCGGAACGTTCGTTTTCGCAGGGATCGGAATATGCGCCATACTGCTTTTCCTCATGGGCATCAATATAATACCCGTAAACTGGCTGGGGCTTCTCTTGATCTTCGCAGGCTTTGCTTTGATGGTTGCGGAGGTTTTTATCCCGAGCTTCGGGCTCCTGACACTGGGGGCAGTGGTGGCGCTTGGGTTCGGAATGTATCTGCTTTTCAGCAGGGAGGGGAACGTGGGCATAAGTGTTTCATTGGGAATGATAGCAGGCGTTCTGGCTGCGGTTCTTCTTGTTGTGGGGCTTCTGGGCAGGCTCATTGTTAAGGATTTTCTGTCCAAGCCTGCTACCGGAGCGGAAGGGATGATAGGCGAAGCGGGAACTGTCATGTCTTGGAACGGAAGCTCAGGCAAGGTGTTTGTCCACGGCGAGATATGGAACGCTGAATCAGGCTCATCCTTTGAGAAAAACGATAAAGTAAAAATTGCGGAAATTAAGGGGATGGTGATAAAAGTTGAGCGAGCAGAATAGTTTTACGGAAATGGACTACCCCGCCAGATTCACATACAAGATGATGGGGGATGATACGGATTCTTTCAGGGACAGCGTAAAGGCGGTGTTTGTACTGAAAGAGGTTATTGACATTCAGGAAAGAAAAAGCAGCAGCGGAAAGTACGTGTCTATATCCGTCACTGTGGAAGTGGGCAATTATAATGAGCTGAGAAGCTTTTATGAAATGATCAGTCGCATCGACGGGCTTAAGTACCACCTCTGAAAAAAACGAAGCCCCGCATTCCGGCGGGGCGTGTGTCTATTTATTTATTACGCATCTTATCAGCCCTTCCTTCAGCCCGGGCTTAAAGCATCCGTTGCATGATATACAGCCGGACGGCGCGGTGTCGCCTCTTTCCCATCTTTTTATGATCGCAGGCTCTTTTATCAGCGGTCTTGAAAATGAAACAAAGTCCATGCCCGCCTCAAAAGCTTTCCGGCATTCCTCATAGCTTCTGTACCCGCCCACGGTGATAACAGGCAGCGACACGGCGGAGCGTATTCTTTTGGCATATCCAAGGTTATAGCCTTCGTTTATCCCGCACTTAATTCCGGTTCGTACCGGAGCGCCTTCTTTGCCGGAGGCAGGGGTTCCCGCACTCACCTCGATTGCGTCTGCTCCGGCTTTTCCAAGCATAGCCGCAACCTGTACTGAGTCTTCAATATCAAGCCCGCCCTCCAGATTGTCCGAGCCGTTCAGCTTCACCATCACCGGAAAGTCCGCTCCTGCGGTTTTTTTAACTTCCGCGAGAACTTCCAGAAGAAAGCGTGCCCTGTTTTCGATATTTCCGCCGTATTCGTCTGTGCGTTTGTTGAGCGCAGGCGACAGAAACTGATTAATAAGATACCCGTGGGCGGCGTGAAGCTGCACGGCATCAAATCCCGCTTCTTTACAGAGCCCTGCCGTGTATGCGAATGCGGATTTTATTCTTTCGATTTCCTCCGTGCTCATCTCCTCCGGAACCGAAGAGTATTGGGGCGCTTCCACGGCGGAAGGGGCGAGGGGTTTTCTTCCTGCCATGCGCTCCGTGGACTGACCGCCGCAGTGAACAAGCTGTCCGGCTATCTTGGCTCCTTCTGTATGCACGGCACCGGTAAGCGTTCTGTACACTTCAAGTGCAGCCTGATCCTTCAGCATCATTTGCCCGGGGGTTTGTCTGCCGTCCGCGCAGGGGACGATATATCCTGTGATAATCAGTCCGGTTCCGCCTTCCGCCAACTCTTTATATAGATTAATCTGCCTCTCGGACGGTATTCCGTCCGCATCCGCTCCGCCTTCCCATGTGGCGGATCTGACAGCTCTGTTACTGAGCGCAAGTGTTCCGATATTGGTTTTCTGAAATAATGTCATTGATGAACCTCATGATGTTTCGGGTAATTATGGGAAATATCAATTATTTGTCCAGAACTTAATTTTCCGGAAAGCAGAAAAAGACTGCATACGCGAAGCGCCTGAAACTATTTACGGACAAAAATTACCCGATGTTTTATTATTGATACAGGATCTTACCTGAAAAAAATTCTGTTTTACCGTAATTTATAAAAGAATTTAATTGGCTTGCAAAAATTTATAAAAGATTTTATTTTACACAATGGTTATTTTATAAAAGTGTTATGGTGAACTATGGCTATTTTCTACAATATATACAAATGGCTGGAGAAACATATTTTCAACAGCCTCACAAAGAAAATCTTCGGGAATATTCTGGGCATTGTCTGTTTCCAGATCATTCTGATGGTAGTGTTCACTCTGTATCAGCGCAGCAGTATATGCGGGCTGATCACCGCGAAGGATCCTGCGCTGGCGGAAAGTATAGGCGGAGCCATAGTCAGCCAGAGTATTTACCATATACTTTTCTTCGCCGTTTTTTCGGTTGTCGCCGCCGTTCTCACGGCAATTTTTATGCGGATGCTGATTGTTAAGCCTGTGAAGCGGCTTTCGGCGCTTCTTGAAGAAGTCAGTGAAGGGGAGGGGGATCTCTCTCTGGATATGCCTCAGCTCACATATGACGAAATGAGCGAGCTTGCCGGAAACTTCAACAAATTTATGGAAAAGCTCCGCGACATTATCAGGAATGTCCGTGTTTTGGGCGTCAATATAGGCGTTGAATCAGCAAAGGTAGTCAAGAATGTCGATGCTGCCTCTAAAGACGCAAAAACTCAGGACGGACTTGCCAACACAGTTTTCGAGGCAAGCGGAAAAGTTACTGATGCCATAGAGACAGTTGCGGCAAACTCCGTGCAGATAAGCACCACGACGATGAACAACCTTGCTCACGCGCGGGAATCCTACGGGGAGCTTGAGCATGTCACGGAAAAGATACAGGAGGTGAGCACAATGATAGGCTCCTTCCTTACCACCGTGAACGGTCTTGCGGAGAACTCAAGACATATCAGAACTGTTGTTTCCCTCATCGAAGACATTTCCGACCAGACAAATCTTCTCGCACTGAACGCGGCGATAGAGGCTGCAAGAGCGGGGGAAGCGGGAAGAGGCTTCGCAGTCGTGGCGGATGAGGTGCGCAAGCTGGCGGAAAGAGTGAAGACGGCAACGGAAGAAATATCCAAAAACATAGACAATATAGTCGGTCAGGTGCAGAACACGGCAACGCAGACCGAAACAATAAACGAGCATATGGGGCTCACAAAGGACGTTGTGGAGCGGACATCTGTGAAGTTCATGTCCATGGTGACGGACTTTGAGCAGACATCCGCGGGATTGCAGAATATTTCGGGCTCGCTGGACGATCTCACCAAGGTCAACGACCGGATAAACGATAATGTTTCGGACATTCACCGCATAGCAAACGAGGTAACCGGAAGGATGGAGGAATCGAAACACTCCACGGACGATCTTAACGGCAAGATTGAGATAATTCAGGAACTTGTTTCCCGCTTCAAAATAGGCAAAGGCACCTTTGAACAGATAATTCTTAAGGCGGACGGATACAAAAATATCCTTGAATCCAAGCTCTCTGCCTATGCCTCTCAGGGTGTAAATATTTTTGACAGAAACTACCGCCCCGTCAAGGGAACAGATCCGCAGAAGTATTCAACCGATTATGACAAGCGCATAGAGGCTGAGTTTCAGAAAATATACGATGAGGCTCTAAGGGACGTGAAAGGGTGCATATTCGCCCTGTGCGTGGACAGCAACGGATACGCTCCCACCCACAACAGCAAATTTGCCAGACCGCTCACGGGGAACCATGAAACGGATGTTCTGACCAGCAGGGATAAAAGGATCTTCAATGATCATACGGGGCTGCGGGCAGCGAAAAACACCAAAAGATTCCTGCTTCAGGCTTATGTCCGCGATACAGGCGAGGTGGTGAACGATCTCTCTCTTCCCGTTATGATCAACGGGAAGCATTGGGGAGCGTTCAGGCTGGGGTTTGATCCGGCTGTGCTTGCCGACTGATTTGCAGAATGTCCAAAACCGCGGTGAGTAGGCTGTCGGTTATAATGTCCGCACTCTCGGGATTTTTCTCCGCCTCTCTCAGCCCGTAACCGGTTTTCACCAGATATGTGCGGCAGCCGAGCTTTTTGCCGAGCTTAATGTCGCTCATCTTATCACCGATGATGAACATCCTGTCCGTATCAATGGGCAGTTCGCTGAGCGCTCTGTCCGCCATGCCTGTGCGGGGCTTGCGGCAGTCGCAGTCTATGGCGTATTTCGGGTCTTTGGATGATGTGTGGTGAGGGCAGTAATATACAGCGTCAAGCTTTGCCCCGCCCTTTGAAAGCTCCGAACGCATTTTTGAATGAAGCAGTTCCACATTATCCTCTCCGAAATAGCCTCTTCCGACTCCGGCCTGATTTGTGAGGACGACGACAATAAAGCCGTGCGTATTGAGAAGGCGAACGGCGTGGGGGACAAACGGATAAAGATTAAAGTTGTCGGGATGATCAATATAGCCTGCTTCGATATTCATTGTGCCGTCACGGTCAATAAAAACGGCGGGAAACTTTTCCATTTTCATCCTCTGTTTTTTTGAAGCGCTTATGAAGCAGATACCACTGCTCCGGGTTTTTGGAAATTATCTCTTCAAACGCTTTATTAATTTTAATGGCGACGTCGTTTATCCGATCCTTGGGCTTAAGGTTAGGGTCCGGCAGAATCTGTTCAAGAAAAATCATTTCCGCTCCTTCGTCCGTTCTTTTCATGAAGGCAGGGCGGATAGGAATGTTTCTGCGGACGGCTATGAGCGGCAGCCCCTTATTGAATGTGGTTTTGATGCCGAAAAACGGAATAAAAATCGAATCCTTTTCAGTGGATGCGTGATCCAGAAGCGCCGCTATGTGGGCGTTTGAGGCTATAAGCCTGCTGATCTCCTCCGCACAGTCCCTGTGATGCAGATAAATGAGTTTATCGGAGAAGTCTCTGCGTCCTTTCACAAATTCATCAATTTTCGGATCTTTTATTTTTCTCGCCAGCAGACCGATTCTCAGAGGACTGATAACAGCGAGGGAAGGCGCCGCAAGCTCCCAGCATCCGAAGTGTGCGGAAACTATGATTTCTCCTGTAATCGGATCAGGTTTTTCGCAGCGGCAGATTATTTTGATGTATTTTTCCAGAAACTTTTCGTCCACCCTGCCGATGTAGAATGCCTCCATATAGCTCATGAAGGTATGGCGGAACGATTCACGGGCGCATTTTACGGGGTCGGGCGCACCTACTATCTCTGCGTTTTTTATAGCTATCTTCCGTCTGGCGGGGAGCAGATACCAGAAAACGAAACCGAGAAAACTCCCTGTGCGTCTGAGAAAACCGAGGCTCCTTCCGCCCAGAAGGAGGTAAAAAAACTTAATCAATAAGTGCAACTTTCATTGCCTCCAGAAACCTGCCCAGTCTTTCGTCTGCGGATGCCTGTACTTCCGCTCTGAAACCTTCAAAATTACCTTCAGGTTCGGGTGAGGAGAAGAATTCGGCAAGCTCGTGTTCATTTGCAGCTGTTGTTACGAGCCTGTATTCAGCCGCAAGTTCATAAATTTCTCTGAAATTCTGCATGTTCGGTCCCACTGCAACATGGCGTCCGAAGCGCAGAGCCTCAAAAATATTATGCCCGCCGATATTTGTTATTGAGCCGCCGATAAAGATTCTGTCCGCTGTTCTGTAAAGCGCTTCAAGCTGTCCGAAAACATCAGCCACAACTGCGGAACAGCAGGGATCAAACCCTGTGAGAGCGCATGGGTTGAGTCCGGCGCTTTTAAGAAGAGACAGACACTCCTCCGTCCGGTGGAGGTGTCTGGGCGCTATGACAAGTCTTCCGTCAAAGCCGCTTGCAAGAAACGCGTTTATCACTGCCGTTTCTTCGCCTTTGTGTGTGCTGGCTGCGACTATGAATGGTTTGTCCGTGATTGGTTTTATAACAGAGAGATCCGGTTCTCCCTCAAATTCGCTGAATTTAATATTGCCGAGGGTGGATATATTAGCCGAGTCACCCTTAATGGCGGCAAATCTGGCTGTATCCTCATCGCTTTTGGTGAAGATATGCTCGAATTTGTGCAGAAGCGGTGAAATTATCCGGCGTATTCTCATGTACCCGCCGAGGCTTCGATCTGAAATACGGGCGTTCACAAGGAAAAGCGGCGCATGTTTTGATGTGCTTGTGATAAAATTCGGCCAGAGCTCGGTGTCTATTATTACTGTTGCCCTGACATTCATGCAGTACAGAATATAGGGAATAGCGATGGGGTTTTCTATGGGGAGCAGAAAAGCGAAATAAGGCTTAAGCTCTTTCTCCGCAATGGCTTTTCCCGTTGCTGTGGTGGTGCTTATTATAAATTCCGCATCGGGATACCGTCTGCGGAAGGCGTTTATAAGCTGCTTGAGACTGCGCACTTCCCCGACGCTGGCGCAGTGAAACCAGACTGTTTTTGCGGGAGGCTCGGGAAAGGTTATGAAGCCGAAGCGCTGAAAATAGTCGGCGTCCTCCTTTTTCTTCAGGGCAAAGAGGAAACCGAGGGGAACAGCGAAGGGGATAATTATAATTATAAGCAGGTTATACAATATTCGGAGAATAAACAAGCGTCTGCTCCATAGTGGATTTCTCTATTTGCTCTGTCTCACTTTTCATGGTTTCAGGTTCCGTGTCTTCGGAAACAAAAACAGGATCACAGTAGTGAACATCTATTTTCGCAAAAGGGTAAGGGAGAATGAACCCGTCCCAGCTTGCGAAGCGTTTGAATTTTTTGCAGTCAAAGATAACCGGCATCATCACGCCGTGGGTGTTTTTCGCGAGGAACAGTGCGCCCGGCTTCATTTTATATTTGGGTCCCTTGGGTCCGTCCACTGCTATGGCGGCGTGCCATGTGCCGTTCATCAGCTTCTTTATCTCAAGGAGCGCCTTTGAGCCGTTGCGGCTGGACGAACCTCTGACAGCTCTGTAGCCGAAGGATTCAGCCACATGCGCCATTATGTCTCCGTCCTTGCTGCTGGATATGATTATGGCTAGGTTTACGCCTCTGTGAAAGTGGAGGATGGGGAAAATCTGATTGTGCCATGTGAAGAACACGACGCTTTTTCCGCTTTTAAAAAGCTCATCAATTTTTTCCCTGCCGGTTACACGGTAACGGAATGTGCTTCCGTACAGCGTCATGAATTTACCGAACAGCCACAATGCAAAGGGGAAAAGTCTATTTTTCATCATCCGACCGTAAAAAAGCGCATTTGTACCGCATATCCTAAAACCACTGAATATACTTTTTTTCATGTTTAAAGTAAACCGCATATTTGGGAAACGTTCTGAACGTAAGCGGATTTCAGCTTTCATAATATAACGGCTTGTCATACGATGCTGTTTTTTGTAACTTATAAAGGCTTGTCAAAAATCTCAGGAACAGCTGATACACAGCAGGGAATGAATTATGGAAATCAGAGGAACAACGGTCATCGCCGTGAGAAAAAACGGCAAAACCGCAATAGGCGCGGACGGTCAGGTCACTTTCGGCAGCACCGTGATGAAACACAATGCAAAGAAGGTAAGAAGAGTTTATAACGATAAAGTGCTGTGCGGCTTCGCAGGCTCCACTGCTGACGCCTTCACTCTCATGGAGCGTTTCGAGGCGAAGCTGGAGGCGTTCGGCGGTCAGCTGCTCCGTTCTGCCGTGGAACTCGCCAAGGACTGGCGCACGGACAGATACCTCCGCAGGCTTGAGGCGATGATGGTTGTGGCGGGCGGTGACGCCGTGTACATAATCACGGGCAACGGGGATGTGGTCGAACCGGATAAGGGCGTTGCCGCCATAGGCTCCGGCGGTGCCTTTGCCCAGTCCGCGGCCATTGCGCTCAGCGAAAACACGGAACTTTCCGCCGCCGAAATAGTCAGGAAGGCATTGGAGATAGCAGGGGACATCTGCATTTATACCAACAGGAACATTATAATCGAGGAACTATAGATATGAAAACCGATCAGCGTCTGATGGCGGAGCAGGGTGCGCTTACGCCGAAACAGATTGTGGAAGAGCTTGATAAATATGTAGTCGGGCAGAAAAACGCCAAAAAAGCGGTCGCCGTCGCCCTGCGCAACAGATGGCGCAGGCTCCAGCTTTCCGAAAATCTTCAGGAAGAGATCTCGCCAAAAAACATAATCCTTATCGGACCCACGGGAGTGGGCAAGACAGAGGTCGCCAGAAGGCTTGCCAAGCTTGCCGGAGCTCCGTTCATGAAGATAGAGGCGAGTAAGTTTACCGAAGTGGGCTATGTGGGGCGTGATGTTGAGAGCATGGTGAGAGATCTTGTTGAGATAGCAATCGCCATGGTCAAGACAGAGAAGAAAGATTCCGTGCTTGAAAAAGCCAAGCGCAACGCAGAGGAAAGGCTTCTGGATATTCTTCTGCCGAAGAAGCCCGGCTTCTCCGAGGAAAATTCCGATTCATCCACCCGTGAGAAATTCCGCAGGATGCTTGCCTCAGGAGAGCTGGAAGAGCGTGAGATAGAGGCGGATGTGGAAGAACAGGGTCCGCAGGTGGAAGTGCTTACCAATATGGGTATGGACGAGCTTGGGATGAACATAGGCGACATGATGAAAAACATGTTTCCTAACAGAAAGAAGAAAAGAAAGATGAAGATAAAGGAAGCCAGAACCGTCATCGAAATGGAAGAGGCGGCGAGGCTTATCGATATGGAAGACGTTAAGAAGGACGCCCTGCGCCGTGTGGAGCAGACGGGTATCATCTTCCTTGACGAGATAGACAAGATCTGTGCCCGTGAGGGAGCCGCCCACAAGGGCGGGGATGTATCCCGTGAGGGGGTGCAGAGGGATCTTCTGCCCATTGTCGAGGGCTCCACGGTTAACACCAAGCACGGCATGGTGAACACGTCACACGTGCTTTTCATAGCTGCGGGCGCTTTTCACATGGCAAAGCCCTCTGATCTGATCCCCGAGCTTCAGGGGCGTTTTCCCATAAGGGTCGAGATGGATTCTCTGGAGACGGAGGACTTCATCCGCATACTGAAAGAGCCTGAAAACGCTCTCACAAGGCAGTACGAAGCGCTTCTCAGAGCGGACGGGGTAAATGTTGAGTTTGCCGATTCCGGTATTATGAAAATAGCGGAAATAGCCACAGAGGTTAACCGCACTCTGGAAAACATAGGCGCCAGAAGGCTCCACACCATACTTGAAAAGCTTCTGGAGGAAATATCCTACGAAGCGCCGGATACGGAAGAAAAAAATATAATAATAGACGACACATATGTTGAGAGCCACCTCAGGGGAATCGTGGAAGACAGGGATCTCAGCAAATACGTTTTATAGGATTACACATGAAAAAATTACTGGTACTTATTCTTATTCTCTTACCTTTAGCCGCTCAGGCAAGGTTTGAGAAGGTCGCCTCAGATGTAAATTCGCTTTTCAGCAGAATGGGCGGGTATGTGGTCAGCGTTGACGGAAGCGTGATCTATTCGGATCTCGGCTCAGCGTCAAACGTTTATCCGGGGCTTGTGCTGAAGGTTTACAAAGAGAGCGAGGAGATAATACACCCCATAACCAAGCAGGTGCTGGGCAGAAAAAAAGTCCTGATCGGCGATGCGGTTGTAAAAAATGTATTCGAGGGTTATTCCGAGCTTGAGCTTTCTGATAAAAAGGCTGAACCCCGAGTGGGCGACGCAATCGTTCTCAACCCTCCGGTTGAGGTGGCGTTTAAAGCCGTTAATGTGCCTACCCGCATAGAACTTCTGCTGAAGGAGGATGTTGCAAAGGTTCCCAACGTTATCCTCAAAGACTCGGCGGTCATTGCGCTTAATTTTACTCAGGACGATAAGGGCGGCATCTCTCTGGAAGCCAGAGACACAAAAACCGGAACCCTGATCGCAAGCGCATACTACGCTGATATTGAGGCTGAGGACACCGGAAAGCTCACAAGAGATTCTTTCCAGAGTGATATTCTTGAGGCTGAATACGATACTATGACTGTCGGTCATATGATCGACAAGGAAGAGATCTACACCGCTGTTTCAAGCAAGGCTCAGGTTGACTTCTACAAATTTACCGGAAAGGCATTCGAGAAAAAAGCGGAGCTTAAGCCCGAGGGCATAAGGTTTATAGTGTCAGTGGACAGTGCGGATCTGGACGGCAACGGCATAGAGGAAGTTCTGGTATCATGGCTTGAGTATGACAAGTTCGCTAAAACAAATGTCTATGAATATGACGGCGCAAAGTTTGCGCTCAAGGCGGAGAAGCTTCCTTTCTTCTCAAGGGTGAGCTACGACAAAGGTAAAAAGGTTGTCCTCACGCAGAGACTCGCTACCGACGGAACATTTGTCGGACAGATTCAGAAGCTTGAGTATAAAGGCAGCTACGTGAGGGGCGAGTCAATCCCTGATTCGGCGAATAAAAAGCTTTTCGGCTTCGGTTATGCTGATGTCAACAGGGACGGCAGTGTCAACCCTGTATATATTAATGATGATTATAAGGTTGTTGTGGAGAAGGACGGTGAAGAGGTTTTTCAAAGCGTTGAGCAGTTCAGTCAGACCCCGAAGTTCATCAATCTTCAGGAAGAGCAGGAAAACAGAAAGGTCAATCAGAAGATCAAGGATATAGACGCTTTTGAGGTTATGGAGCAGAGGCAGCATCTTAAAGGACGCATCTTTGTAAATACCGACGGACGGCTGTATCTTATAAAAAACCAATCTATGTCCAACATGCTGCCGAACACCTTTTCATACAAGGGCTCCGCTTTCGCGGTCTACGGCTGGGAAGGCAGAACCATGTCAAAAGTATGGGAATCAGACCTGAAAGAGCCCGTTATTGTGGATTATTACATGTATGAGGAATACGGAAGAACATATCTCTTCATGCTCCGAAACATCGCTGGCGGAGTTTTCCGCAAAGCTACCAGCCAGATAGAGTATATCGAAACAAAGTAGCAATTTTTAATAAATCCCCCTCAGTCCCCCTTTGTTAAAGGGGGAAGTTTTTGGTAATAAGGCTAAAACCCCCTCCTTTAATAAAAGGAGGGGCGGGGAGGGTTTGTTCAATACTCCCCGCTGTTGCTCGGAGTGATACTTTGCAGAGTCACGGCGAGGCTCCATCCGTGGAGCCGTGGCAGTGAAGGATCTTCTGTAAATATTTTCTCTAAAGAATCAAATATCCCTGCCGAAGTGTATCAAAGCGGTTTAACACTGTGTTCAACAATAGACACTGCAACTTCACATTAATTTGAATTGTGGGAGACTTAAGTTTGGGCTAAACTCCCCTGTAAACGTGTTCTGACCAAAAAAACGTTGACTTACAAACAGCGTATGTGGTAGTTCTTGTTAGTGTTGACATTACTCAAATGCTGTGCTAGTTTTTAACAGTATTTGAGTTTGAGTTAATGGTGTGGAAGTAAAAAGGGTAACCTTTTAAACAGTAAAAACCTACAGGAGGAAAAAGGATGAGAAAACTTTTAGTAGTTCTCATGGTTGTGGCTTTTGCCGCAACAGCATTCGCAGCCGATGTTAAACTCAGCGGCTACATGGAAGTAAAGGGTATCTACGTTGAAAACGGCGGTATCAACGAAGACTCACTCGGTGAGAATTCATGGTGGGAGCAGGACGGTAATGTTCAGGCTAAATTCATCGTTGACAAAGGCACAGCCTTCACAGTAAGAGGCGATTTCCACGATGGTACTTGGGGCGATCCCGAAATGAAAGCCAAAACAACCGGTGAGGGCGAAGCTGGCTTCACTATCCAGAGAGCCTTCCTTGAGCACGACTTCGGTAAAGCAGGTCTCCTTTCCGCTGGTCTCATGGCTACAGGCGGCTGGGGTACAGCTTTCGGCAACAACGTAGAAGGTAACTACAGAGTTAAACTTGCTGTTCCTGTTGCTATGGGTAAACTTACTTTCCAGACAACTAAAAATGCTGAGAATGGTAGCTATGATGTCGAAGATTCTGAAAAAGATGACAACGACGGATACGGCATTGACTATGTAGGCAAAGCAGGCGCTTTCACTTACGGTGCTAACCTTACATACGGTGACAACTCTGCTGCAATAATGGACAACGACACTGACGGCGTTCAGACTACTGGTCTTGACGTTATGTTTAACGGCGACCTCGGCATGTTCGGATTTGAGTCTGAGCTTGCTTACAGAAACGTTTCTACAGATAAACAAGGCGATGAAGACTATGACCTTTTCGGTGCATATGTTAATGGTTTCGCTAACCTTGGTAAAACAACTGCTGGTCTTATCTTCCTTTACGGTTCAGTTGATAAAGACACTGGCGAAGCTTTCAACTACGCTGACGATTTCGACACTACTTTCATAGTTGACGAACTCGGCGGCGTAACAGGCGGCGATGACCTTGGCGGTTTCACTACCTTCAAACTCTATGCTGACTACGCTCACACTGATGCTCTTACACTCGGTGCAGCTTTCGCTTACGCATTCTCTAACTACGATGATGACAACCAGCCTAACTATGCTGACATCAACCTGTATGAACTTGATGCGTATGTTTCATACCAGATCAACAAGGCTCTTAACTACACAGTTAAGGCAGCTTACCTTCAGGTTAACGAAATCGGTGCAGGCGCTGATCAGTACGATGCAGACCCCATCTACTATGCTTCTCACATGCTCAGCGTAGGTTTCTAATCTACCTGAACTAAGAAAAGCTTACTAAAATACCCGAGCCCGCCGGATTTTTTCCGGCGGGCTTTTTTATGCTCATCCTGAAAGAAGTGAAGAATCTCAAGGTGCAGTCCGGTCTGAATTTTGCTTTTATTTTGAGACTCTTCGCCTCCGCTCAGAGTGACTCTGTTTTTACGTCACTGCGAGCTTCCGCAGGAAGCACGGCAGTCTCTTGTGAGACCGCTTCGTCGCTGCACTCCTCGTAATTACCCTTCAGACCTTCAACCTGAACCCGCAGGATGGAGGATCTCTTCCGCAATTTGACAAATCTTTTCCGCATCGCTGTTTATCACCATTTTCAGTTGTATTAAGGTAGTTTATGGGCTAAAAATTAGGTATTGCTCATTTCCGGAGGGATCATGTCTGCCAGAATTATAAAATCATTTGTTCTTATTTGTTTAGCTTTTGTTTGTTTTGCAAAGGTTTATGCTCTGGATTTAGCTGATGTCAGCCCGGAGACCCTTGAAATCATGCGCAATAATCCCAGCCTGCTTGAAAAATATCAGGAGCAGCTTAATTCCCAAAAAACTCAGAGTGACAACAGGACAGGCAGAACAAACGCTTCCGATAAAAATAATCTTATCGAAAATAATCAGCTTCCGAAAAATCTTGATAACCTTACAGAAGAAGACTACAGGCGCTATCCGCACCTGCGGAATCTTCAAAGATATGACAACGGAACTGTTTTTCCGCTGCAGGACAATGCGACAGGAATGTTTCCGCCTAAGCCTCCGATTCCTGACCCCTTTGTTAAAAAGCAGCTCAGGTATATGAGCGACAATGAAACAAAAACCATAGGCGTTTTCGGTTTTGTTAAATATCCTAACAAATACAAGGTAGATAAAGGATTTAACATCCTCGACTCAGTAGCGGAAGCCGGCGGTCCCCTTGAGCTTGAGAAGCTCCAGAAAATATCCGTGTACCGCAGGGGTGCCGAGGTAGCAGACTTCACATACACCCCGAAAAACACCTACCGTATGTCCCAATATCAGCTTCAGGATAATGACACCGTGATTCTTGAAGGCAGATATGAGGAACCACAGGACAATATAACCGAAGAGGTCAAACCGCTTGAAATTTTCGGTCACAATATATTCAACAGCACAGAAAACTTTATCCCTGATCAGAACGCTATTAACTTTTCCGAATACATTCTCGGACCCGGCGACAGACTTCAGGTTTATATCTGGGGGCGAATAACGAAAACCCTCAGCCTCCCTGTCAATGCAGACGGTTCCGTTATTTCACAGGAAACAGGCCGAGTGCAGGTATCAGGAAAGCGCTTTGAAGAGGTTCAGTACATAATAAAAGGCATTCTCGAAAGCATGGAGGGTGTGTCAGCCGAGGTGCTCGTGGAGAATGTCCGCAGCATCAGGGTTCTCGTGCTTGGTGAGGTCACACGCCCGGGCTACTACACTGTCAGCAGCTTTAATAACATTTCAAGCGCCATTGTAATGGCTGGCGGTCTCACTGAAAGAGCTAACATAAGAAACGTTCAGATTAAAAACGGCGGAAATACTGTCGGAAATATAGATTTTTACAACCTCATCATACACGGCGACAGTTCGGGCGATTTCCTCCTCAGCCCCGGCGATACGGTTTTTGTTCCGCGCACAAGTATGCGTGTTACCTTGGAAGGAAAAGTAAGAACCCCTGCGATATACGACCTGAAAAGCGGCGAGACGCTGTCAGACCTGATTCGCTTTGCCGGAGGAATAGAGGCGAGCGGCTACAAGAAAAATATTTTTCTCAGAAGCTTTGCCGATGACGGCAAGGTTGTCACTAAATCTTATATTTACGGAACGAATCTCAGGAATGCCAAGCTGAGGGACGGCGACAAGGTATTCGTAATGGAATCCGACATTCCCGATTCCAATTCAGTCGAGCTGAAAGGAAATGTCTATTTCACCGGAATGTATTCAATAGAAAAAGGGATGAGGCTGTCCGACATTCTCAGCAATAAAGACATGCTTAAACGCAATACAGCCCTTGAATACGGCTACATAGAGCGCTACACGGGTGAAGGGAAGACAAAACAGGTAATAGGCTTCAACCTAGGCGATGTACTCAGGAATCCGCAGAACCACACCAACAATGTTGAAGTTCAGCCCATGGACGTAATCAACATTCTTACCGCTGAGCAGGTTAAGGCGCAGCATTTTGTAAACGTCAGCGGTGAGGTCAACGCGGCGGGCAAATATAAAATGCCTGAGATCGCGAATGTTATGGACGCTATTATGAAGGCGGGCGGGTTTGCCGTTGATGCCTCAATGGAAAATATCGAAGTTGTCCGCAAGATAGGCGGTAAATTTTATACAAGATTCATTGATGCCGAGACAGCCAGAAAGCTTGAGCTCAATGCGGACGACAATGTAGTTGTTCACTCTAAATACGCCGATTCTCCCAAGGGCTACGTGGAAGTGGACGGTGAGGTGAACAACTCCGGTTCGTTCCTTCTGAGTGAGAACCTCACGGTCAGCGACCTTGTCAGAAAAGCAGGCGGACTCAAAAAGGAAGCCTACAGAGACATAGCGCACCTTTTCCGCATTAAGGACGAGAGCTTTAATTACACTCTGACCAGAATCTCCCTTGCCGATGCGATGAACGGAAATACTGAAAGCAACCTGATACTTAGAGACGGAGACAAGCTGTTTGTACACTCGGTATTTGAATTTAATCCGAAAAAAACGATCAGTATAAACGGCGCGGTGAATGTTCCGGGCAAATATATATACGCAACTGAAATGAACATAAAAGACCTTATAATCTCCGCAGGCAACCTTAAAGACAATGCCTACTACGATTCCGCTGAAATTGTCCGCATGGATATAGTTGACGGAGTGACCAAATACAGCGTAATTGACGTTAACCTCAATGAGGTAATGAAGGATAAGTACAATGTCAGGCTCCAGCCCTATGATCAGGTATATGTAAAAGAGGTCACTGGTTTCAGGGAAAGCATGCTTGTCAAAGTATCCGGCGAAGTTCTTTTCCCCGGAGAATATGCAATCGCCAAGGGCGAAAAGCTGTCAAACATAATAAGAAGAGCAGGCGGAACAACAGATTACGCCCACTTTAGCGGAATAAAATTCATACGGCAGTCTGTAAAAGAGATCGAGGCTGAAAACCTCAAATCTATGAAAATGAGGCTTGAAAGCATGATAACCGCCATGTCTTCGCAGGAGATTGCCTCATCACTCTCAGCGCAGGATGTCGCAGCGAATGAAAGTCTTACGAAAAATCTTGAAAACACAGTAAAAAAACTTGATGAACTTGAGCCGCAGGGCAGAGTTGTCATAGACGCTGAAAACGTTGCCGAGCTTGCGAAAAGCAGTTATGACTTTGAACTGGAAAGCGGTGATGAAATATATATACCCAATAAAAAATCGACTGTTACTGTCGTCGGAGAAGTCTTTCAGGCTACAAGCTTTGCCTATGACAAGAGCAGAAGCACAGTGTCCGACCTGCTCAACCGTTCCGGCGGCATGACGGAAATCGCCGATAAAAACAATGTGTACGTTGTAAGAGCTAACGGAAGCGTGGTGTCCAACCAATACGTGAAAAGCAACTTCTGGTGGAAGGATATATATGATGTGAAGCTGAACGCCGGCGATGTTGTGGTTGTCCCCAGAAGGCTCAAATTCCCGAGCTATATGAGAGACATAAAAGACGTAACTCAGATTCTCTACCAGATAGCGACAACATTTGCTGTTACAAAACTGATGTTTTAGGGAGTGAACATGAAAAAGACAGCCTTGCTTCTGCTGGCAGCAGTTATATTTACCGCACTCCCGTCATACGGTGCCGGAAGGTACGCAACTTCGGATATACCGCTCACCAACAGATACTTTTACCGTTTGGCGGAGAGAAGCATGGCTATCAATCCAAGCATATACTATACGGATAACTTTAAGCCCGTCGCAGTGCGTGAGGCAGAAGTGCTTTTCGGCAACAGCAGGGAAGTGCAGGAACTTTTCGGCTCTGACGCAGACACTGAGGAATTCGCTCGGAAGGCAGGGAAATATTACGGGCAGAAAGATCTTTACGGTGAGGGCTTTGACGCTGTTCCCCTCAGGGAGATAAACCTGAAAAACAGATATGTATCCGATGAAGATATGCAGATCACGGGGGACTTCGGCGAAGACGCCGGAGATGACTTCTTCAACAGGGCAAGCCTCAGCGGCGGTCTTTATATGACACGTTTTCTTGCCGTTGATTATACTCTGGGCATCTACAGAAACTCGGATGAAACCGAAATAGAAGTAGAAAGAGCCAAGCTCAAGTTTGCGGGAAAACACAACGCCTATATCGGTGCCGTGGATAACCTTCAGATAGGTCCGGGATATTTCGGTCAGTTGATAATAAGCGACAACATCCGCCCGCAGGCATTTGCGATGATTAAAACGGAAATCCCCTATAACTGGGGCTTTCTCGGCAGATTCCGCTATTACATCTTTAATTTTTGGTTTGATGACGATGACAGAAAGAATAAAGATCCTCAACTGCTGGGGATCAGATTTTCCCTCAAACCCACGGATTGGCTTGAATTGGCTGTGTCCCGCACAAGCTTTTACGGCGGCAGCGAGATGCCATCCTACGGTTTGTCCGATTACTGGGATATTCTGACCGCTGAAGACGAAAACAGCGGTTCTGAGCACGACACTGATCAGTTTCTGGGAGCTGAGATGTCAGTGTATCTTCCGTTTCTCAAGAAGAGCGGATTATTTAAGGGCGGCAAGCTTTACGTTGAATATAACTGGAACGACATAATCGCTCCGTGGCAGACTGAGGACAAGGGGAAGGATTTTAAGCTCCTCGGCGAGTCATATATATACGGCTTGCTCCTTACCACAGGTAAAACCGATATAAGGTTTGAGACAGCAAGAATCTCCAGACAAACTTACCTGCACCACAATTACGCACCCGAAGGCTACAGCGTTGAGGATTATATAATAGGTCATCAGATTGGCAGGGATAACGAAGGCTACTATCTTGAGATATACACTGAGCTTAATGAAACGGTGCATCCTTATATTAAAGCGTCTTATGTCAAAAAAGGCACAAGGGACAGCGCGCTGAAACAGAAGGAACAGCAGTATTCCGCAGGTGCTGAAGTATTCCTCGGCAGCAGCTACGAGCTGAATGTCTTTGCCCGATACATCACGCAGGATAAAAAGGATCTGGATGAAAGAACTTTTTATTATGATTTTTCAGGCAGTTCGACCGAAAACTATATTGCGGGATTTGATTTAAAATATATCTTTTGATTAAATGATTGTCGCAAATTTTTAATTATTGTTGTGAACCTACTCTCTGAAAGAACTCAGTGATATTTTTGAGATCAAAAGAAACAAATTGGTAATTATTACTTTCGTGGATTAAAAAATAGTTGTATATACGGATAAAAGTCATGAGGAAGCTAAATGTCAACAAAGTTGTTTGATAAGAATAGAATAAAATTTCTTATACACAGCACTGCTTCTTCCCGTTTTGAATTAACATTTATAAACCTGTCTGTCGCTGTCCGAAGGGTGTAATTTGGGAAATACTATGAGCTATCTTGCTGTCCTTGCCGTTTCACTATTCATAAATTTTGTAATAATACTGATTGCGAAAAAATGTAAAATAATGATGGACTGTGAAAACAGCTGCAAGCCTCAGCGATTTCATTTAACCGCAACACCCCGTGTAGGCGGTATCAGCATTATGTCTGCGGCTTTATTTATGCTTGTTGATCCGCTGGGTCGAATGATTCTTTTGGCATCACTGCCTGTGTTCTTTATAGGTCTTTTTGAGGATTTATCCGGCGCGGTCTCCCCTAAGATCCGGCTTCTTTTCATGACAGCAGGAGCTGTTATTGCTGTTATGGCTCTTGATGTGCTTATCACTCAAATAGATTTTATTAAGTTACCGTATTATTTCGCTATGGCTTTTACATTGTTCTCGCTTGTAGGCGTGACAAACTCCATAAATATTATTGACGGTCTCCACGGCTTGGCGTCCGGTGCGTCTATCGTGGCTTTGTTTGCTCTTTTTACAGTTGCCTACAGTGTTGGTGATTATCAGCTCGGCAGGCTGATAATAATAATGACGTTTGCCGTATGCGGCTTTTTCATATGGGTATATCCGTGGGGTAAAATATTTCTGGGAGACGGCGGAGCCTATTTTCTGGGCTTTGTTCTCGGACTGTTTTCTATACTGCTTGTGAACAGAAACGAAAATGTGTCCGTCTGGTTTCCTTTGGCAGTACTCATTTTCCCTATATGGGAAGTGATCTTTTCTATCTTCAGACGTAAAGTAATAAGAAAAGGTGACGCTCTCAGTGCAGACAGGCTCCACCTGCATTCACTTCTTTATAAAAGAACAAAGTTTTCAAACTCGGTCGCCTCAGGTATTCTCCTTCTTATTTATATTACGTACCAGCTTCTTACTGTGATGTTCTACAAGTCTTCACCTGTGCTTGTACTTTTCATCATTGTCTTTATAATATGCTACCATATTTCATATATAAAGCTGGTTAGATTCAGCTTTTCGGTTAAGAGCACAAAATAGCTGTTCAGGGGCAGTGAGCAATGGTCAGAAACAAAATACTGGTTACCGGTACCGCCGGTTTTATCGGTTTTCATCTTGTCAGAAAGCTTCTGGAAAGAGGTGATGAAGTTGTCGGGCTCGACAGCATAAACGACTATTACGATGTCAGGCTTAAATTCGACAGACTTGCCGAGACAGGAATAAAAATAAATGACGATTCCGCTTCATGGAACAGGCTTATTCAGTCGGAAAAATACCCGAACTACAGGTTCATTCGCCTAAATCTTGAAGATAGGGATGAACTGGAAGAGCTTTTCAGTGAAGAAAAATTTGACAATGTCTGCCACCTCGCCGCTCAGGCGGGCGTCCGCTATTCCCTCAAAAATCCCGATGCTTATATTAGTGCTAATATAGTCGGCTTTATAAATATTCTTGAATGCTGCCGTCACCATGGTGTAAAGGCACTTTCTTACGCCAGCAGCTCTTCGGTTTACGGACTTAATGAAACACAGCCTTTCTGCACTTCCCATAATGTTGACCATCCAGTAAGCCTTTATGCCGCCAGCAAGAAATCGAATGAGCTTATGGCTCACACCTACAGCCATATTTTTAATCTGCCGACTACAGGGCTTAGATTTTTTACTGTCTACGGTCCGTGGGGAAGACCTGATATGGCACTTTTTATTTTTACCAAAGCGATTCTGGAAGGCAGACCGATAAATGTATTCAATTACGGTGAAATGAAGCGTGATTTTACTTATGTCGATGATATTATCGATGGTGTAGTACGTGTAATAGATAACCCTGCCCGGGAAAATAATTTGTGGAGCGCCAAAACCCCTGATCCGGGCTCATCGAAAGCGCCATATAAAATATACAACATTGGCAATTCCTCACCTGTGCGTCTGATGGATTTCATTGAAGCTCTGGAAAGCAAACTAGGCAGGAAGGCGGAGAAGAACATGATGCCGCTTCAGGCGGGTGATGTTCATGCGACCTATGCAGATGTCAGCGACCTTACTGCCGATTTGGGCTACAAGCCTTCTGTTGATGTGGTGACTGGCATAGGCAGATTCATCGACTGGTACAGGGACTATTATCAGATCAAAAAACAGGAGAAATAATGGATAAGTATAACAGACAGATATATGAGGATGAGATAAACCTGCTGGAACTTGCGGCAGTAATATGGAAGCGTAAGTTATACATAATAGGATTTGTCTTTTTGATTTCCGCAGCGACAGTGATTTACTCTCTTTCTCTTAACAATGTTTATGAGTCTAAAACAGTGCTCAAACCGACAGCGCAGACTTCAACACAAAACAGCCTTGGAGGACTTGGAACTTTAGCCGGATTTGCAGGAATAAATATCAACTCCGGCGGTTCTGTCTTTGCGGATATGAATGTTATTCTCAACGACAAAGCATTTCTCGCAGATTTTATCAAAAGAAACGAGTTATTGCCGAAACTGCTGGAGGAAATGTCAGTTGCAGATACTTCTGAGTTCAGGAAAAATGAGAAATTCAGCTTATTCAAATTAATTCATGAGGATTTGAAGCTTGTTGAGGATAAGTCTACGCAATATATAACATTTTCATACAATAACAGCAGCCCCGAACTGGCAAAAGAGATTCTTACACTTATGCTTCGGGATGTAAGCAATGTACTTCGTTCAAAACAGTTAGAGAATCTGGATATGCGCATAGAAAACTACAAGCTTGAAATTGACCGAGCCGCTGATCTCGCACTGAAAACCAAGCTCAGTGAATTGGTTGCAAATCTTATTCAGAGTAAAGTCCTTGCAAATGCGGATGAGTATTACGGTTTCAGCATTATATCCGAACCTTCATTGCCGGATCCTTTAGATAAAGTCGGACCGCACCGCTTAAGAATATGTATAATTGCTTTTATAGGCAGCTTCATATTTATGGTTTTTGGGGTTTTGGTCATTAATTTCATTATGAACAGCACGAAACAAAGAAATGAAAACGAAGTAAGAGGAAATCAATGAAGACTGCGTTGGTAACAGGGATAACAGGTCAGGATGGCAGCTATCTCGCAGAGTTCCTGCTTAAGAAAGGCTACACAGTCCACGGAATAAAAAGAAGAGCATCTCTGTTTAATACGGACAGGATTGACCACCTGTACCAAGACCCTCACGTCGAGAACAGAAAACTGATCCTTCATTACGGAGACATGACAGATAGCATGAATCTTCCCCGTATTATTCAGGAGGTTCAGCCTGATGAAATATATAATCTTGCTGCTATGAGCCATGTTCATGTGAGTTTTGAAACTCCTGAATATGTTGCCAATGCGGACGGAACTGGAACACTAAGGATTCTGGAAGCAGTAAGATTGCTTAACTTAGTTGAAAAAACAAAAATATATCAGGCGAGTACCTCTGAGCTTTATGGGAAAGTTCAGGAAATTCCTCAGAGGGAAACCACTCCGTTTTATCCCAGAAGCCCTTACGCCGTTGCTAAGATGTACGCTTACTGGATAACAGTAAACTACCGTGAGGCATACAATATGTTTGCCTGCAACGGTATTTTGTTTAACCATGAGAGCCCTGTTCGCGGGGAGACATTCGTTACAAGAAAAATTACCAGAGCTGCCAGCAAAATTGCTCTAGGTCTTCAGGACAAGCTTTTCCTAGGTAATCTCGATGCCAAACGAGACTGGGGACACGCCAAAGACTATGTAAAAATGATGTGGATGATCCTTCAGGCTCCTGAGCCTGAAGACTGGGTGATTGCAACCGGGAAAACAACAACAGTGAGGGATTTTGTCCGTATGGCGTTTGCCTGTGCGGGTATTGAGCTTGAGTTTAAAGCTGTTGGTGTTGATGAGAAAGGCATTGTTGCCTCCTGTTCAAACCCGCTTTATCAGATACCGATCGGAACGGAGGTCGTTGCGGTTGATCCCAGATATTTTAGACCTACGGAAGTGGATCTTCTCTTAGGCGATCCGACAAAGGCGGAGCAGAAGCTCGGCTGGAAAAGAGAGTTTGAACTTCAGGATCTTGTGAATGAGATGATGGAAAGCGATCTTAAGCTTATGACAAAAGATGTGTACCTCAAAGACGGCGGGTACAAAACTATGAGCTATTATGAATAAAAACGGAAAGATATTTGTTGCGGGTCACCGAGGGCTTGTTGGCAGCGCGATTATGAAAAAACTTACGGAGAAGGGGTACAGCAATATCATCATCCGGACAAGAAGCGAGCTTGATCTGGTGAATCAGGATGCCGTTGCTGCTTTTTTCGCTTCGGAAAAACCGCATTATGTGTTTCTTGCAGCAGCAAGAGTCGGCGGCATAATGGCAAACAATACCTACAGGGCTGATTTTATATACGAAAACCTGATGATTCAGAATAATGTTATTCATCAGAGTTATATGAACGATGTAAAAAAGCTTCTTTTTCTTGGGAGTACGTGCATTTATCCAAAGGAAGCACCGCAGCCTATGAAAGAGGAATATCTGCTTGCGAGTCCTCTTGAATATACCAACGAGCCCTATGCTATAGCCAAAATTGCAGGCGTAAAGATGTGCGAAAGCTATAACTTGCAGCACGGAACAAACTTTATTAGTGTTATGCCTACAAATCTTTACGGACCTAATGATAATTTTGATCTTGAGACATCACATGTTTTACCTGCCTTAATCAGGAAAGTTCACGAAGCAAAAGAGCGCGGGGACGCCTCTGTTGAAATATGGGGAAGCGGTAAGCCCAAGCGTGAGTTTATGTACAGCGAGGATATGGCGGACGCCTGCGTCTTTATTATGGAGAGGATCGATTTTCGCGATCTGGTCAAGGATAAAACGGAAATCAGAAACACACACATAAATATCGGCACAGGAAAAGACATAAGTATCAGGGAACTTGCTGAACTCATAAAAGAGGTTGTCGGTTTTGAGGGCGAACTTAAGTTCAATCCCTCAAAGCCGGACGGGACAATGGTTAAGCTTACTGATGTTTCCAAGCTGTCAGAGCTTGGCTGGCAGTACAAAACTGAACTGGAAGAAGGGGTTGTGTGTACTTATAATCGGTTTTTGAAACAGAATGTCCCGTCTGTAGGCTCATAAGAGAGACTTTTACGGATTCTAACAAAAGAGTGAACAACGATAACAAAATTATTTTGGAAGATACTCCTGTTTTTGAAAACAGATTTAGGTAGTTACTGAGGCTGGAAATTGCGTCATAGAAGGGGCGGTTATAGTGATTAATTTGTCAATAATCATACCACATTATAACTCTGTCGATTCACTCATTAAGTTATTGAATTCTATTCCCGATCAGGAAGATGTTCAGGTAATAGTCATTGATGATAAAAGTGATAAGTTTACTGAAGATTATACTTATTTAAGAGACAGTAAGGCGTATGAACATGTTGCATTTTTGGATAATGCTTCCTGTGTAAAAGGAGCTGGTGTTTGCAGAAACATTGGTCTGATGAATGCTCAGGGAAATTGGCTTCTTTTTGCTGATGCTGACGACTTTTTTATTGGCGGCTTTTATGATTATGTCGCTAAATTTTTTGATACTCATAATGATATAGTCTTTTTCCCTCCGACCAGCAGAGACAATTTAACCGGTGAAACTTCAGATAGGCATTTACGTTACAAGAAACTAGTTCAGAATTATATTGAAAATCCTGATGATGAAGCACTTCTGGATCTCAGGTATAAATTTTATGTTCCGTGGTCAAAGCTGTTCAGACGTTCATTTGTTAAGGATAACGGAATTTTTTTTGATGAAACAATCGCGTCAAATGATCTGATGTTCTCAACGAAAACAGGGCATTATATGAAATTATTCAGTGTATCTGATGAAATAATCTATTCTGTTACCAAAGATGTGGGGACATTGACAAAAAATACAAGCGAAAAAGTTTTTGATGCGAGAGTCGCTGTACATATCGATTATTGCAAATTTCTGCACGACAATGCCCCCGAATGGTATATAAAAAAGCAAAGCTTAAGGAGCGGAGGACTCATTTTGAAAGCAATAAATTATGAATTTGGTGTAATAAAAGCCATTTCAACTTATAAGCTATTTTCAAAGCATCAAATCCCTGTTTTCAGAATGCGGGATTTGAATTTAAGAACATTAAAAAAACTTATCCATTACAAAAGTGAACACAATAAACAGAAAAAATATTTAACATGATTTCTGTAATATTGCCGAGAAGGATTTAAGAGATGAGATATGTTCTGATAACCGGCGGACAGATGTACAACAAAGGCGCACAGGCTATGACTTTTACAGTGGTTAACGAATGTAAAAGATATTTTCCTGATTCCACTCCGGTTTTGCTTTCATCTGTCCCTCACAAACGGGTAGAAGGCGACACAGACAGGTATAATTTTGTTATCATGGAGTTTGGTTTAAGATTACGTCTTGCATTGTCAGGTAGATTTTTTCGCCTGTTAAACAAAATCCGTAATTATGGAAAATTTAAAACACAATATAAAGATGCTGCTGCTCAGCTTAAAGAGTATTTCGCAAATGCGGATTGCCTTATAGACATAAGCGGATTGGCATTGTCGTCACAGATGGGATTCAGAAAATCTGTTTTCTACTTACTTGGTATTGCTGCTGCGAAAAATTATAATGTGCCTGTATATATTTTTCCGCAATCCTTCGGTCCGTTTAATTATCCAAAGACTTATCAAAGACTCTTTATTAACTTTCTTATGAAAAAATTCCTGAGTTACCCGAAAGCGGTTTTTGCCCGGGAAAAAGAAGGTTTGAACAGTATTCAGAAATTTTGTAAAAATGTTCGCCTGAGCCCTGATCTTGTTTTGCAGAATAAGCATGAAATTGATAAAAGCATTATTTTTAAACAAGGAATATCTGAAAAGCAGCTTCCGGATATTCCGCAAAACTCGGCGGCAATTGTTCCTAATGAGAAAACCTTCATACACGGAAACGGGGGAAAAACTTTATTGCTGCTCAATGAAATTACTAAAGAGTTATTAAAAAATAATCTGAATGTTTTTCTGATTCCGCATTCGACCGAAGACTTATCTATCTGCGAAAAAGTGAAAAGCGGATTTTCAAATGACAATAGAGTTATCCTGATTTCTGAAGAATTCAACTGTATTGAACTTCAAAACCTGATTTCTAAATTTAATTTTATTGTTGCATCAAGGTATCATTCAATAGTTCACGCATATCTGGAATCAATACCGGTAATAACGCTGGGCTGGGCTGAGAAGTACAAAGAACTCCTTGGAGCCTTTAATCAGGCAGCATATTTGTTTGATGTGCGGCAGCAGATTGATGTGAATAAGATAACATATGCTATAAACGATATGATAACCAATCAGGGAATAAACAGGGAAAAAATTAAGACTCAGCTTGGGATAATTCAGGAAAACAGTGTGTTTGACTGTCTGAAAGGGGTTAACTGATTTGAATACAGCGTCAGATAACTGCGGCGGGTATCGCATATACGATGAAAAGAAAATGTGTACGGGCTGCGGCGCTTGTGCTCAGGTTTGCGGAAACAGCGCCCTTTCGATGGAGTATGACGATGAGGGTTTTTTATACCCGGTAAAAGACGATTCCTTGTGCAGCGGATGCGGGCTTTGCAGGCGGCGTTGTCATATGCTGGTGGAAAGAACAGCAAACCGGAACACCTTACGGGTTTATGCCGCTTATCTGCCGGATTTGAGCCAGCTGTACAGTGTTTCCTCCGGCGGGGTGTTCTGGGCTCTTGCGAGGCATACTATCGAACAGCATGGCGTTGTTTACGGGGTTGAGCATCAGTCATTATTCGATGTTCACCACGGGCGGGCGGAATCTCTTGAGCAGTGCGTACCGTTCCGCAGGTCAAAGTATCTGGAGAGCAATACAAAAGAAACTTTCAGGCAGATAAAAGCAGATCTCGAACAAGGCAGGCAGGTTTTGTTCACCGGTACAGGCTGTCAGGTTGCTGGTTTGTACGGCTTTTTCGGCTGTAAAACTTATCCGAACTTAGTGACCGCGGAAGTCGTTTGTCACGGTGTGCCCTCCATGAATGTTTTTAAAACATATATTCATGAGTTGGAAGCGCTGAGGAACAAAAAAGTTCAGGAAATAATATACCGAGACAAGAGCAGGGGCTGGAACCAAAACTGCATCAGGATATGCTTTACGGATGGGACATCAGAGGCGGACCTGTCCAGTACTACGCCGATTCACAGGGGATACCTGTCAGGGTATTACAGCCGCCCTTCATGCGGCGGATGCAGATACGCGAGCCTGCCACGCGCGGCAGACATTACCTTAGCCGATTATTGGCAATATAAGGGCGGGCTCAGGGAAAATAATCAAAATCTGGGTATTTCACTTGTTGTTTGTTCCTCTGAAAAAGGAGTAGCCTGCATTGAGAAGATAAAACATGAATTATTGATTGAACCATCATCATTGGAAGAGGCTGTAAACAGTTGCAGGCACCTCTCTAAAGCGCCTGAGGAAAGTAAATATAGAAATGCGTTTCTAAGCCATATGAAGAAAAGCGGATTTCATGCCACCTTTTCTAAATTCAGGCGTAAAGAAAGCATAGCAAGAAAAATTGCAAAACTGAATCCATTTGGTAAGCTTATAATAAAAATTTTGCGCAACAAAGGGGAAAACTATGAATGAAAGAGAGATGGTAGAATTTTACTACAACACGGTGCAGGATAAGCAGGCATGTTTCGGTTTCTCTCTTAAAAGACTGATGCTGGCATTGAGCGGAAACCGCAAGAAATTTGTTTGTCTTGAAGATAACAGATATCTCAGAAAAATATTAAATATGCTTGGGTTACCTGCAAAATCGATGAAAAAAGGGATTGAGGATGCCAAATATTTCTTTCTGCTTTATCAGGTAATGCAGAAATTAGCAAAAAAGGGGGTTCCATGCTATTTCTTTGGGCGTACCGACTCTCTTGATAAGGAATATTATTCTGATTCAGCTCAGGAAAGAAGAGAAAAACATCTTGATTTCCCTACAATGTCTGAAGATTACGATAAATATGAAAAACATTTTAAAGAAATACTGGGTGAAAAGGCATCAAAAGAGTATGTTGATGCCTTAAAGGCTATTACTCAGGTGATCAAGCGCGGCAGTTTATTTGGGCATGAGGATATGCAGTCTGAGCTGGTCAATATTATTAATGGTCGTCGTGTGGTCGTTGATGCGGTCAATAATGGAGAAAAAACAATTCATGTTTACGGTCGTTGCGGAGCTTTCGGGTATGCTGTTGATGACAGAAACACTGTACCAAGCCTGTTGCAGCGAAAGCTCAATCAGTGTTCAAAACCTATTAAAGTTATAAACCATGGACTTTGGGGAGCAGATGATAATTTAATCTTAAATAATCTTATCATCGAATCTGAGACCTATGGAGAAAGAGACATCGTTGTGTTCTATGAGCGTGCGCCTTTGAAAGAAGAGGTGGCTCTGCTTGAGAAACTCGGTATGTATTATTTTGATTGTACAAAGCCTTTCCATGATGATGAAAGAAGCAGATGGTGCATATACGACTATGCAGGACACATGAATGCTGAAGGGTACGATATTTCCACAAACTATATCTTTGACATGCTGGAAAAAACCGGGTATCAAGCGAAAGATGCCCCATCCGATGTGCTGGATATCAGACACGATTTTATCAGCGATTATCTGAACGAACATACTTCCGGAGAGTTTCAACGAAATCTACAGATGTATGTAGACGGTATTAAGGCTGATTTCCCATTAACTGAAAATGAAAAAACAATCGGTTCTATCGTGATGAACTGCAATCCTTTTACACTGGGGCACAGATACCTGATCGAATACGCCTCTAAAAAAGTGCACAGACTGTATGTCTTTGTTCTTCAGGAGGACAGATCCTTCTTCAAATTTGATGACAGGATCGTGCTTGTTCGCAAAGGAACGGCTGATCTGAAAAACGTTCTTGTTATTCCGAGCGGCGAATTTATGATATCTGCTCTGACGTTCCCTGAATACTTTATGAAGGACTACAAAAAGAGCATTGATTTTGATGCGACCAAAGACCTGCACACCTTCGGAAACTACATTGCAAAGGGGTTGGGCATTAAAATACGTTTTGCAGGTGAAGAGCCGATAGATGTTGTTACAGCAGAGTACAACAGAAGCATGCAGTTACTGCTGCCTGAAATGGGTGTTGAGTTTCACGAAATACCGAGAAAAACAGTTGACGGAGAGCAGGTTGTCAGCGCATCCAAGGTCAGGGCACTGATGGCGGAAAACAAATGGGAAGAGATAAAAAACTACGTGCCTGAAACTACATATTTGTTTTTGGTGGAAAAGTTTAAAAATAAAGGTGTATCTCTTTGATAATAAACAAATCGATTCGGAAATTGGCAGATCTGTTTATGCGGAGAGCAAACCGTGCTGCCATTAACTGTTATCAACAACGAAGTACCGTTTGCACTGTCAAACAAAAGGAGTATGCTGACCTTGGCGATTATTTACGTTTTGCTGACAGTAATAGCAGTATGTTATTGGATTGTATCAAAAAAATACAAGTAAAAAAAATGGGGTACAAGGCAAAATGGGTCGGCGGCACTCTTTTTGGTGATATGCTTTTTTGTATTCCAAACAGTGCCGACTGTGTAATGGTTTACAACATAAAAAATGATGATGTCTCTTATTTCGGAGATGTCGGCAGTGAATCGTACAAATGGACAAGCTGCTGTGTGTACAAAGATAAAATATATGGTTTTCCAAGATCATCAAACAGCCTGTTAGAGATAGATCCGCAAAAAATGACTGTATCGTTAGTGCCGTTAAACACAAGTTACAAAGGGGAGCATCATTATGCAGGGGCTGTAACTGCCGACGGTCTTATGTATCTTCCCCCAAGAGACGAAAATCATATACTCGCTGTGGACTTGAATACATATTCAGCAGAAAAGATACCCTTGTGTCCATCGACGCTGAAAATAAAATTCCGCTACCAGAATGGAATTTTACATTATGATGGAAATATTTATTTTTTCCCGGAAAATAATGAGAAAGTGCTTGTGCTGAATCCTGAAACAAAATCGTTTCGTTATATCGGAAATAAATTAAACTGCTATGTTTTTGAAGCACAGATTTGTGGAGACGGCAACATTTACGGATTTAGTAATAAAAAAGGAATCCTCAAAATTGACGTTAAAAATCAAACAACAGAAATGCTTCACAATGACATTATTTTTGGAAGTTACGGCACAAAACACGGGCTGAACGGTAAATTATACAGTATGCCCGGTGCGTCATCTATTATATATGAATATGATACCGGAAAGGATATACTGACGCACGTAAGCAGTGTAGAAGAACAGGGTAAAGCTAAGTGTGCAGGTGGTGTAACCACGGACGACGGCAGCATAATTGCAGTACCAGCTTACGGTGATTATTTGTATAGGTTTAAGTTCAATAATGTAACAACACCACTGCCTGCCGCCATGAAACATTCGTTATTTTATACAAGTACTTATTGATAGTCTTAGGAGAATAATGACAAATGCAGACTAACATAAAACTATATGATCTATTGCGCCGCACAGCGGATGCTGCAATGGAAATTCAAAATTCAGACGGCTCATTTCCGCCCGGAACTAATGTCTATTACAATGATCCCGAAACACCAGTCAGGAACACCAGTCATTGGCTGATGATCTTGTTGAAGGTGTATACATATACAAATGATGATAAATATAAAATCGCCGCAGCCAAGGCGGTGGATTACCTGTTAAGCAAAGAAGTCCGCCCGATGGGAGCAAGCTTCTGGTGCAGGAAAAACCCGCATAAGGATTTCTGTAACGGAACTGTGGGGCAGGCTTTTACACTTGACGCACTCGCTCAGGCATATGAAGTGCTGCAAATGGAAGCTGTTAAAAATCTTGCCGATGAAGTCTTTCTGCTCCACCCCTTTGATGAAAAAAACGCTTTGTGGCGGAGTGTAGCTGTTGACGGTTCCTATCTGCCTATTGACCCGACATTTAATCATCAGCTTTGGTTTGCCGTAGCCGGGGCGGAGCTTTGGCGGGTCGGAAAAAATGAGGAGATCGGTCGCAGGGTCAGGCTTTTTCTGGATGCTCTGCACAGGAATATGAATGTACATAAATTCGGGCATAAGGGTCTGATATATCATTATGTATCCCGGCATCATTCATTCAGGAAAAAAGGAATCATCCCTCACCTGAAAACTCTTAAATTACTGATCGGTCAACAGAGGAAGAATGAGATAATCAGAGCGATCAGATACCATTGTTTTAATCTATGGGCATTTCCGATACTCAAAAACGTTTTTTCTGAAAATGATTTTTGGTATTCTAAAAAATTTAAATCAACATTTAACTACATTTTTTCAAATGATTTTACAAAACATGAGGAAAGTCTTGGTCTTAAAAAGCCAAATAGTGTTTACAAATTTGAAAATATAAATATATACGAAGCATATACAATACTTGCTTTCTGTGACATAGAAGATAAAGAGCAAATAGTTGAAGAACTGCTCAGTACCCATTTTGAGCAGGAATATGATTCTGAAACGGATATGGTGAACAGGCTCGCCGCTGACAAATTAACTCAGGCCGCCCGTGTCTACGAGGCGACACGTTTGCCGAATCTTGAATTAAAGCTCAAGAATCTTAATATTGCTGACCGCCAAGAAGGTTAGCAACTATATGGAAAACAAAACCTTAAAGCAGCAATTTATCTCAGGAGCATTAATAACATTTGTCTCCCGGTATATGTTCATTGCGGTCAATCTGATAATAAGCGCTATTCTGGCAAGAATACTGGACCCTGATGAGTTTGGTGTAGTAGCTATTGTTGCTGTTTTTACTACATTTTTCCAGATGTTAAGTCAAATGGGACTTGGGGCGGCTGTAATTCAGCACAAAACCTTGTCTGACAAGGATATTTCCGATATATTCAAATTCACCACATTGCTATCTTTTGGGCTGGCGACAGCTTTTTTCTTTTTTTCTTATGCTATAGCATACTTTTATGAAAACGATGTATACGTATTAATCGGAAAGCTGTTGTCTATTTCAGTTTTATTCAATTCAATGAACATTGTGCCGACAGCAATTCTGACAAGAGATAAGCGATTCAAGGCAATGGGCATAACAACGATACTGATGAATTTAATCGCCGGTATTGCCACAATCATTTTGGCTTTGCACGGGTTTTCATATTTTTCAATCGTGATTAATTCTATCCTCTTAAGTGTGCTGATGTTTTCATCCTATTTCTTTCTCTGCAAAATTAAGATTAAAAAAGCATTCAGCCTTCATGTGCTGCGGCAAATAGCAGGTTATTCCGCATTTGAATATCTGCATAATTTTGTTAACTATTTTTCCAGAAATATAGATAACATTCTTATAGGCAAGTTTTTAGGAGCCACACAATTGGGGTATTATGATCGGGCGTATAGATTAATGATGTATCCTGTCATGAACCTTACACATGTTCTTACGCCTGTTCTGCACCCTCTGCTTGCTGATTATCAGGACAATAAAGACAAAATTTATTCAGTTTATAAAAGGCTCGTTAAGTTCCTAGCCATGCTTGGTGTTCCTATAGTTGTTATTTTATTTTTTTACGCCAAGGAGATAATTTTCATTATGTATGGCGATAAATGGCTCTATATTATTCCTACCTTTAGAATACTTTCATTGTCAATTATTATACAGATTATAACCGGAAGCGGAGGAGCCATATTTCGGGCTGCCGGCAGAACAGATGTGCTTTTTCTGGTTAGTTTAATCAGCGGAGTTTTAATGGTTTCCGGTATTTCCTTAGGCGTTTTTGTCGGCGGCAGACTGGAATACGTTGCGGTGGGTATATTGGTTGCTATGTGCATAAATTTCATTCAGTTATATTATTTGTTGATTGTGAAGGTGTTAGGGAATAGCTTGATTGATTTTTACATGAATTTAAAAACCCCTTTTCTCATAGGTATGATTTTAATCGGCGTTAATATTGCAATATTAAACTTGCAAAAAATCGAATCACTTATACTAAATTTTTTTATAAGTGCTGTGATAAACTTTGCTGTATGGCTGGCTTGTATTTTTATATTTAAAGAAAGTAAATTTATGGGCATTAATAAGATTATAAGTAAGTTATCAGATAATAGAAAAAGTATAGTATAATGGATTAGGAATTCAACTTTGGGGAAAAGATGATAGTATGCCCGAAGGCTTACACCTTATTTCAGTCTAAGTGCTGTGCTGAATAGGGGGATCATCTCTCACAGTCTTGTTATAGAAAGTATTTTAAAATATGATGCGTTTGCCATGGGGGTGCTAAAACATGATCAGCTTTATTATGATGGCTAAAAATGTTGAGAAGTATATCGATGAAGCCATCATAGAATTGCAAAAAGAAAATCTAATTAACTGGGAACTTATCATCGTTGATGATCATTCGGATGATTCGACATTTGAGGCTGCCTACTGTCACGCTGAGCATGATAGTAGAATAACAGTTGTCAGAAATAAGTTTGTCGGCAAGGTCCTCGGAACAAATTACGGATACTCTCTCACAAAAGGGGATATTATCAAGTGTATTGATTCTGATGATGTTTTGCTCAATAATTTCTTTAAAGAGTACGATAATCTTCAAAAACATGAAGCCCATTGCCACAATGCGTATATCGTAGGTCAAAATCTTAGTGTAATGACTAAATATCTTGTTCCGTCTTGTATTTTAACAGAAAGCTATGAGTTTGTACTGTCCGGGCTAATCAGTCTTCCTAAATGGTCATGGTCGTTCAATAGAAGGATAGCAGATATAATCTTTCCTATGCCAGAGAATCTTCCTTTTGAAGATGTATGGATAGCTATGAATATTAAACGAAATGCTGCATCTATTTATCATATAAAGAGCCCAGTTTATCTTTACAGGCAGCACACATCGAATACTTTTGGCGGCATTTTAAATTATGAAAAAGATAAAGTTATTTTCAGGGCAAGCAGGCTTATTAAGCTTATTGAGATTTTTAAAAGAGAGGAGCGCATAATAAGTGGATATGCCACTGATATTCTTGATAATGTCTATGAATATAATAAAACAATGAGAAAGGAAGATTTAACTTTGAGAGATATATTCTCTAGCAGGCTTAGGTTCAACTCAAAGCTTAAAATATGGCTGATTAGGAATTTCCCTTATCTTATTAGGGCATTTATTATCACAAAATGGAAGCTGAGCAGGTCATAATATATTATGGATATTTCCAGCAGCAGGAATCTGTCTTTAATAACAGTTTTGTCTTATCTATTTCTCCTGATAATTCCTTTTTTGATGGCGGTGCATTATGTATTTATACTGCTCTTTTTGCTTTATTTTGCATTCGTGCCGTTTAAACTGGATTTACCCATTTATCTGTATTCCTATTTTATTTTGTATGACCTTATGACGCTCCTGCTTCTGAATTCTGGCTCAGATTTTAATTCAATTTTGTTTCAGGCAATAATGCTGATTATAATTAGTTTATATTGTCTCAAATATAACGTTTATAATAATAACTTTTTTTTTGTAATGCTTTTAATCACGCTTGTAGAAACCGTTTACGGTCTGACTAATTCTGGCTCGGTTGTTGGTGCAGTGGCGTTTATAAAAAACCTGCTTATATTTCCTGCTCTGCTGATTCTTGGATATAGAACAGACTTAAGCAGCAGTAAGAATAACTTCTGGCTATTTGTAGTCGTTATGTTGCTTTCGTTTCTTGTAAACGGAATACAGGACATTTACGGTTTTGAAAAATTCTTTTTAAACTTTGGCTATGATATTTTCTATTACAGCCGCAATATCTCCGGCATAGGTGAAATTCCGATTGGGATTGCGACTTATGACATCATCAATCAACAGACCTCACATCGAATGCTGGGTATTTTTCTTTCTCCTGATAAAGCCGCCTATGTTATGTACGGCATTCTGCTTTTTTTATTTATTTGGATCGAAAAGAAACTCTCGGTATTTCTTTTGATGTTTATTTCAGCTTTCATGGTTGTACCGCTCTATTTCTTTCATGTTAAAGCTATTTTATTAAACTTGATGGTCTTTTTTTATTCGTATTTTCTGATCAGAATATTTAATATACAAAGTCTTATTAAAAGAACATCTGTTGCATTATTTATGATTATTTTAATGGCTATTTGGGCATTAAATGCGAAAGTGGTTGCTTTTTCAAGCAGTGGAGCAATTCAGCATGTCTGGGGGCTGTTTTACCCTATTTTAAACTCCTTGAATTCTCCTGTCACTTTCTTGATGGGTAATGGAATTGGGACTGGAGGAACGGTCGGTCAACAAGGTATTGTCAGCGAACTGTCCAAAGCGGCACGTGGCGGAGAGTCTTTTATCGGTTCATTGTTTTATCAAATGGGATTGCTTGGTCTTTTGGTTTATGCGGCACTTTACCTATATCTCGATCGAATTTTTTTAAAGAAATCTCCGTATTCATATAAAATACTTTCTTCGATACTCCTTGGAGTGTTTATTTCAAGCATGTTCAGCGAGCCGGTATTGTCTATATTTCAAGTAAGCTGTTATATGCTAGTAATTCAGTATGTAATCTATAAGGAGTCCATTTGTGGAAATACTCGGATATAATGTATTTGATGAAGGAATAACTTCTATCGGGAGCAATGAAAAACGGCAGATAATTAATACCATTAATCCGCACTCCTATATTATTGCGACAAAAGACAAGGTTTTTACTCAAGCATTGCAGGAGTCTGATATTCTGCTACCAGACGGCAGCGGGATTGTTTTTGCCGCATCTTTTTTAAAAAAAAGAAAAATAAGAAAAATATCCGGGTTCGATCTTCACAAATACCTTCTTGAGGAAATGAACAAGATCGACGGCAGGGTGTTTTATCTGGGAGCAAGTGAGAAGTGCCTTGAGCTTATAAAGAAAAGAATAGATAAGGAATATCCCAAGATCGAAGTCGGTGTTTATTCACCGCTTTATAAGGCTCAATTTTCGGAAAGTGATAACCTACTGATGATTGAAAAAGTAAATGAGTTTAAACCGAATATTCTTTTTATAGGAATGACGGCACCGAAACAAGAAAAATGGCTGCATATTCATAAAGATAAACTCTTTTTTTCTACGGCGTGCTCAGTCGGGGCTGTATTCGATTTTTATGCTGGTTTAGTAAAAAGACCCAGCAATTTTTGGATTAAGCTTCACCTTGAATGGCTTATAAGGTTTCTCAAAGAGCCGAAAAGATTATGGGAAAGGAACTTGGTATCTACGCCATTGTTTGTTTATGCAGTAGTAAAAGAAAAAGTAAAAATAATGAGGGAGAGATGAACAATATTATTCTCTGCGGTGGTTCAGGGACAAGGCTTTGGCCTCTCAGCCGCACTATGCTTCCTAAGCAGTTTGTTAAAATATTTGGTGAAAAATCTCTTTTTCAGATGACGGAAGAGCGCAACAGAAGACTCTGCTCGTCCTCACTCATAGTTTGCAACGCAGAGCAGTTTTTTTTGGCATCCGATCAGCTTGAGGAATCTTCAAAAGCGGTTTTCCTCCTTGAGCCAATTGGCAGAAACACCGCTCCAGCTATTGCTCTGGCGTGCATGTTGCTTGAGCCGGAGGAGATTGTTCTTGTCACTGCGTCTGATCATCTCATCAAAAAACAGTCCGCCTATGAGGAAGCTGTGAAAACAGCAGAAAATCTCGCCAGACAGGATTACCTTGTTACCTTCGGTATAACCCCGGACTATCCGGAAACAGGCTACGGCTACATAGAGGCGGACGGGGCGGACGTGCTGAGATTCAAAGAAAAGCCCGCAATGGAAAAAGCTGAAAGATATATGCACGCAAACGCAAAGCTTGCAGCGAAAAATCTCCCAGCGAAATATCTTTGGAATTCAGGCATGTTCTGCTTTAAAGCAGGTGTATTTCTTGATGAACTCAAAAAATACTCTCCTGCCATATTTGAGACCTCCGCAGCGGCATTGAACAACAAAGTCACAGTTCAGGAGCGCCAGTACAGAATAAAGCATGAGGATATGCTCGCCATCCCCGCAGACAGTATCGACTATGCTGTGATGGAAAAATCGGATCGGGTGAAGGTTGTCCCCTGTGATATAGGCTGGTCTGATCTCGGCAGCTTTGACTCTCTTTATGCCGAGACGGAAGCAGGTGAAAATGGGAATTCTGTAATTGCTTATTCTGAAGGTTCTCCTGAGCTGGTTTGTGTGGATTCAACAGACAACCTTGTGATCTCTTCTGAGAGGCAGATAGCCCTTGTTGATATTGAGGGACTTCTTGTCGTGGACACATCTGATGCTTTGCTTATTTCAAAAAAAGGCAGCTCGCAGAAAGTTAAGGCAGTTACAGAAGCAATCAAAAAGCTTAAACCTGAACTTACAGAAACCCACAGGTTTGTTCACCGCCCGTGGGGTACATACGAAGTTCTGCTTGAGTCCTCCAGATATAAAATCAAAAGAATAGTGGTTAAAACCGGCAGAAAGCTTTCTCTCCAGAAACATTTTCATCGCAGCGAGCATTGGGTGGTGGTGAGCGGAACAGCAACTGTAACCGTTGGTGATAAACGCTTTTATGTTCACCCGAACGAATCGACATACATTCCCGCCGGACAGGTGCACCGCCTCGAAAACGAAGGGAAAGTGGATCTCGCAATGATAGAGGTGCAGGTCGGAGAATATGTCGGTGAGGATGATATTGTGAGGATAGACGATATTTATGGGCGCTGAGCAACTCGCCTGCTTCAAGGAATATGATATAAGAAGAAAGTTCTTGAAGGCTTGATGCGGACCTCGCTTATCTTATCGGAAGAGCTTTTGCAGAAGAGAAAGGGGCAAAGTCGGTTGTTGTCGGCTTCGATGTTCGTCTGGAAAGCAGAGAAATAGCCGACGCTCTGATGCTCGGATTGACTTCTGCCGGATTTCAGTGATTGATATAGGTCTGTGCGGGACTTAGGAAGTATATTTCAACACTTTTCACAAAGGAGCAGACGGCGGAATAATGGTGACTGCTAGCCACAACCCCAAGGACTACAACGGCATGAAGTTTGTGGGCAAAGAGCTCTGTGTCTGTTAGTGGAGACAATGAGTTGAACTAATGCTCAGATTGAACATGGAATCGGCGGGGAAACCGGAACTGATTCATCAAAAATTGGAATTGGTCGAAAGAATAATAAAAGGAAAACAATGAACGGTATCTGATATTATGAAAACCTCCCTTGTCCAGCTTGACATGTGCTGGGAAGACAAAGCCGCCACTAAGAGGCGGATTGAAAGCCTGCTGAGCTCCTGCGGGAGCGATACGGATCTGATGATATTTCCGGAGATGACTCTCACGGGTTTTTCCATGAACGCGGACAAAACATCATGCGATGATGCCGATATGGAGTTTTTCGCTTCCATCGCAAGGCGTTTTTCCTGCGCAGTGATATACGGAGCGGTGGAAAACGGCTTCAACTGCCAGCGTACTCTTGATAAAGACGGCGAAAGCATCGCATGTTACAGAAAAATACATCTCTTCAGCTACGCAGGGGAGGATAACTTCTACTCAGCAGGCTCAGAAGCCCTGACCTTCAAGCTGAACGGCGCAAACATAACCCCTTTCGTATGCTATGACCTCCGTTTTCCCTATCTCTTCTGGGAGAAGGCTGCGGAAACTGATATATTTATAGTAAACGCAAGCTGGCCGGCATCAAGAAGTCTCCACTGGAAATCTCTTCTCCGTGCCAGAGCCATAGAGAATCAGGCGTTTGTCATAGGTGTAAACAGGGCGGGGAATGACCCGAAATTTAATTATTCAGGTGATTCTGCCGTGTACAGCCCGCTCGGGGAGGCAGTTCTTGAGTGCGGCAGCGCTGAAGGAATATTCACAGCGGAGATTGATATTGAAACCGTTGCCGAGGCGAGGCGCTTTTTCCCTTTTCAGCGTGACAGGCTGAGGTGAAACAATGAAAAACATAATAGTTGCGGGCGGCGCCGGATATATCGGTTCGCACATGGTGAAAATGCTCAGTTTGGCGGGGTTTAATCCTGTCACTGTCGATAACTTATCCACCGGACACCGTGATGCGGTGCTTTACGGTGATTTTGAGGAGTGCGACATAGCTGATTCCGTCCGTATGGGCAGAATTTTTGAGAAATACAACCCCTCCGCGGTTATGCACTTTGCGGCGTTCTCTCTCGTGGGAGAATCCGTTGAAAAACCTGAAAAATACTACCGCAACAATGTGACCGGCACCCTGAATCTACTTGAGACCATGCGCAGGCACGCCTGCGACAGATTTATTTTCAGCTCCACTGCCGCGGTTTTCGGAAACCCTGACTATCTGCCCATAGATGAAAAGCATCCGAAGGAGCCGGTAAATCCCTACGGCAGAACCAAGCTGGTTATCGAGCAGGTATTGGGCGACTATGCCAAGGCGTACGGTCTGAAATATGTTGTATTCAGATATTTTAACGCCGCAGGGCATGACGAATCAGGTCAGCTGAAGGAGCGCCACAGCCCCGAAACTCACCTTATCCCTCTTGTTGTTCAGGCGGCTAAGGGTGAGAGGGCGCACATTGCGGTTTACGGCAATGATTACGATACGCCGGACGGAACCTGTGTGAGGGACTATATACATGTAATTGACCTATGTGCGGCGCATCTGGCGGGGGTAAAGTATCTGGAGGACGGCGGTGCCCCGGAGGATTTCAACCTAGGCAACGGCAGCGGGTTTTCTGTCAAAGAGATTATAGATAAAGTTAAGCTTGTCAGCGGTATGGATTTTAAAGTAAAAACCGAAGGCAGAAGAGCGGGCGATCCTGCTTCTTTGGTTGCCCACAGCGCCAAGGCGAGACGCATCCTAGGCTGGCAGCCGGAATACATTGATATTGAGGATATAATAAAAACCGTCTGGAAAACGGCTTAACGGGGGATAAATGCAGGGAGCGGACGTTACTCAGTTTACACTGGGCTTTTTCATTATTCAGGCGCTCACCGTCTTTATGGTGGCGTGGGTATTTGTTTTTTTTCTTTTAAGGAGCAGACGGCGCAGGACTGAGGTTCTGAGGCTGTTTAAAAAGCTTGTGGCGAACTGCTCCGCCGATCCGGAGCTTGATGCTCTTGTGAATGACTACACTGAAAAAGCGTTGAAATACATGGAATTTCTTGTTTCACCCACCGGGGGCGGAAGCGAACCGGAAGAACTTACCGCGTCCCTTGCGGCGCTTGAAGCGTATATTAAAAGCAGGGATTACACTCCGTTTATCAATCCTTCACTGGCGGATAAAGGCAAGCTTTATAAGTCAGCCTTGCTTATGAAGCAGATCTACCACACTAAAGCTGGATAGTGAAGCCGCCCCGAAAGTCGGCTTCTATTTACATATTCTCTTTCAGGTAATCGTAAATATCCATAGGGAGTATTCCTGCTTTTTCCGCAATATCCTTGACCTTTTCATCCGCTGTCGCTTCAATGCCTTTGGCTTTCAGCAACTCAACGGCTTTTTCCGGTTCCATGCCGATTTTGCCTGCCAGAGTGTCAAGGTTCATTTTGCCCAACCCTGAAATCGGCTCTTCCTGAACCGGCAGCGGAGTTTCGTCATTCTCTTTTTTTGTTGATTTTATTATGCGGTATATTTTAGCGGGACTTGTCCTGTTTGCCGCAGCTATTTTCTTCAGGCTGTCCGAAGGATTTCCGACACTTATTCCCTCCTCTTCAAGGAGCACTAACGACTGTTCAAGCTCAAAGCCCATTTTTGTTATGAGCCCGTCAAGAGGCGCAAGCTCCGCATGACCGAAGGGAGGATTCTCAATGGTGTCCTCATAGTTTTCCTTGTAATCCGCCAGAGCTTTCAGACCTGTGCTGAAAGGGGGAATAGCCGCGAGCGTACCCCATACGATGAGCACGGTGAGCGCTGCTGAAACCGCCAGCTCTCTGCTTATTTTCACCGCCGTTTTCCCTTTCAGATACGCCCAGACGGACTTCCAGTTGAGCCACAGGTGCAGAATCATGGTGATAAGAAAAAGACAGGCAGTGGTGAGGTGCATATCAGTGTGCTGCTCTTTAGTAAGTCCGAAAACCCTCCACACTGTCCACTCGGCAAGACGCCCGGGAGGGGTCAGCATGATCACCGCACCGCTGAACACTAAGACAATAAATGAGAACAAGGCAGTTAAAGAAACTGTTTTACGTAATACTTTTTTGAACATAGGTGTAATCTCCTTAAAGATAGTATAAGGATTAGTGAGCAAGAACTGTGCAAAAGTAAAACTGTTTAACTATAAATTATTTTACATTAAATTTGTTTAATTTAACAGTGAAGAAAAGTGACATGTGAGAAAAAGCTGCTCAGTTATCCAAATATATTTGTAATTTTGATAGCCTTAGACTATTTTATGGATAATTCAAAAACGATCGGTGAAGCATGTATGAAGTAAGCGACCTTCTGGAAGAAATGAACGAACGTAAGCCTCTTGTGCTTATTGTTGATGATGTTCCTAAAAATATTCAGCTTCTCAGTCTTGTTCTTTCCAGAAAGAACTATGAGATAGCTTTCGCCGTTAGCGGAGAGCAGGCGCTTGAAATGCTTGAGAGCATCAGTCCCGAACTCATTCTGCTTGATATAGTTATGCCCGGTATGGATGGCTTTGAGGTCTGCGAAAGGGTGAGGTCTAACCCTGTCACGGAGGGGATCCCGATAATTTTTCTCACGGGGCGCGCCTCTGCCGAGGACATAAAAAAAGGTTTTCAGACCGGTGCGGTGGACTATATTTCCAAGCCTTTCAACTCGGAAGAACTCCTTGCCAGAGTGAGAACCCATATAGAACTCAAGCGTAATCAGGATATGAAAGACTCGCTGATCAGTCTGCTTCAGAAGACTGTGGCACGCTTCCGCTATATAGCCGACCTTGTGCCTGATGCGCCGTCCGTATCCGGCACGGATGAAATAGCTTCAGTGATCGAAAAATTTGTGAGAGATAAAATATAAATGATTGATCTCACGACTGACATCATAGCCGAAACGGAAAACTGGGTGGCAGTGCGCAAGCCTCACGGGCTTCATGTTCTCCCCGACAGATACGACAGGTCAATCCCGACCGTAACAGATATTCTCAGTGAGCGTTTCGGACGGCTCTTCATCGTCCACAGGCTTGATTCAGGCACAGGAGGCGTTCTTCTCCTTGCCAAAAATGCCGCCGCTCACCGTTATTTTAATACAGTGATGGAGGAGGGCAGGGCAGAAAAAACATACCTTGCCATTGTCAAAGGGGTTTTCCCTTACCCTGTCTCGATAATGCTTCCCATTGCCGCCAAAAATCAGAAGGGCAGATACCGCATAAATTTTAAAAGCGGGCGCAGTGCCCGCACATCCTTCTCTCCTCTGGGCTGCTGCGGCGGCGCGTCACTCGTGGCTGCGAAGCTGCACACGGGAAGAACCCACCAGATACGGGTTCACCTCAGAGCCCACGGGCATCCGCTCGTATCCGACTGGCTTTACGGCGACAAGTCGGAGGACAGACGTTTAAGTCTTTTTGCAAATAATATGAATTTTATTGACATGGACGGCGCTCGTGTTATCCTAAATGCCGAACTTAGTTCTTATATGACAGATGCCTTAAAAAAAATCGGGATTAATAAAGATACCGCTTGCAAAATAAGGGAAGTTGTTTTATAAGACTTGTTCTTTGGAGGAGTGTCCGAGTCTGGCTTAAGGAGGCGGTCTTGAAAACCGTTGATGGTGTGAGCCATCCGTGGGTTCGAATCCTACCTCCTCCGTTTTGTACGTAAGGAAAGGAGTGGTGGCCGAGTTAGGTCGAAGGCGCTCGCCTGCTAAGCGAGTGTACGGTCTTTATACCGTACCGAGGGTTCAAATCCCTCCCCCTCCGTTACTTTATATAAAGGAGAGAGAAACTATGTTGAAAGCAGTCTATGTACTACTCATTTCGGCTGTTATCTTCGCTTGCTCACAGAAAGCAGAAGAAACACAAACAGAGGAGCCGGCAGCTCCCGCAGTAACTCAGGAACAGGTTGCAGATAACTACACTGCAGTTGACAACCTTACTACTGAAGCTCCTGCTATGGCAGAAGACAACGCTTCAGCTGAAGCTGGTATGGCTGACAACGCCACACCCGCAGCTGATAACGCTTCTGCTAACTAATTCTTGAATTAGCATAAGAGGGAAAAACTATGTTAAAAGCACTCTATCTGGTACTCGTTTCTTTTGTCATCTTCGCCTGCTCTCAGGGTGTTGTTGATGAGAAGAAAGAAACCGGCGCCCCCATGGCGCAGGAACAGCAGTCCGAAAACGGCAGCACAGGCATGCCCGAAGGCGACGCTCACGGAATCAAAGTTTCCAAGGATAAGAAAGTATCTATCCCTAAGGAAATCGCTGACAAGTTCAAAAGCGTCATCATCGGCGTAAAGAACGAGAAACAGGGTATAGATGTGCAGACGGAAGTCCTTATCGGTCAGAAATCCGAAATTCAGGGAACTCCCTTCACTGTGCTTGTTGAACATTATCTGCCCGAATTCGTCATTGACGGCGACGGCGTATATACAACAAGATCCGGTGAGGAGAACAACCCCGCTGTGAAGATTAAGGTTTTTGAAGGCGAGCAGGAAATTTTCGACGGCATGCTTTACAAAAATTTCCCCGATATGCACGGTTCATTCGCACATCCCGATTATGTGCTGACACTTATCAAATCCGTAGTAAAGTAAGTTAACATTCATTTGTTAACCCAGAGGGGCGATTAAGCCCCTTTTATATATGGAAACCCCCCGTCTCTGCCGAGGCGGGGGTTTTTTTATATCCGAATCCCCTCCCGCGACTCTCTCTTTTATCCGTTTATTGACAGCTACTTATCCGGTTTCTTTTGACATCCCCTCCGTGCCTGCTATAATCATTCACCCGCAAGTCTGCACGCTTACGGGACGATGTTTGAAAACCCGTAAATCGGCAGAACCCGGAATATCACATGTCAGGAGGTGAAAATTGGGTTTGCTGACAACAATCGGCGGAATGCTTTTGATGGCAGTAGTAATGGGTTTGATTTCTGTGTATCTTTACAGCAACGTTCTGCTCATATGCAGATTATGCAGAAGGCTTTGCAGCTTTGAGCCGGACAAGTACACAGCTTTCAGGAAGATAACCCTCACTGCGGGCGGAATATATGTGGCAGGAGCGACTGCCGCTCATTACTTCAAGAAGCATTACGCAGGAGAAGACATTTCGGAATACGCAGTGAAAGGGGTTATGTTTCTTACTTTCTTTCTTCTTATTCCGGTCGGGGGGTGGATATACGGCAGGTCGTTCAGCCGTGAGGAGAACGGCGTTCCCATCGGCTTCGGCAAAGGGCTGACAATTTTTGCGGCTCATTTTGCTTATGTTATTGCGGTGGTTATCCCCATAACCATAGTGACGGTACATTTTTCATTATAAACCGTCAGTTATCATACGGTTATAGGTATAACCAGTCGAAGGCTTGAAACGGGTTCTCGGATTACGGGGAGCCCGTTTTTTCCGTAAAAAAAAGAGCCCTGCTCACAAAACCTGAACAGGGCTCTGCGCTTATATTTCCGAAAGTTTTTATTTTTCCATGAGTTCTTTGGCTATGCTGCCGGACATTTCCATAATGTCCTTGTGGAGGCTGCCGCCGTGGGAGTCCATTGTCACAACGCAGGGGAAGTCCTCAACCTGAATAACCCAGAAAGCCTCAGGAGTTCCGAACTCCTCCAGCTTGTAGACTGTGTCAACGCTTGTAACTTTCTTGGCGATGAGAGAGCCTGCGCCGCCGACAGCGTGGAGATAGACTGCGCCGGTTTTCTTAAGCCCGTCCGCCGTTTTGGGTCCCATCCCGCCCTTGCCTATTACTGCGCGCACTTTGTATTCCTCCATAACATCAGCCTGATACGGTTCCTCTCTTGAGGATGTAGTGGGACCTGCCGCTACGAAGGAGTATGTGCCGTCTGCGTCTTTTTTTACAACTGGACCGCAGTGATATATGACTGAGCCGAAGAGGTGCTCTCTTATGAAATCGGGTTTTTCCTCGACCATAAGCTTATGTGCGGCGTCTCTTGCTGTAACTATCGTTCCTGTGAGAAGAACCTCGTCGCCGACCTTGAGGCTTCTCGCAGTTTCCTCAGAAATAGGAGTTTTCAGCTTAATCATAGCTCACCTCACTTCCTTTGATTATCATGGTTTTCCTGCGGTAAGCCCAACAGGTATATGATATTGCAACATAATAGGTGGCGGGGTGTCTGTGCTGAAGACCAATGTTCACTCCGAGAACGGTGGTTTTGCCGCCGAAGCCCATGGGTCCTATTTTAAGCTTGTTCAGGTCATCGAGAAGGCTTTCCTCAAGCTTTGCGAGTTCGGGGTTGTCGCTTTTTTCGCCGAGTGCGCGGAAGAACTGCTCTTTGGAGAGAGCGTAGCTTGTTACTCTGTCTCCGCCGATGCCCACGCCGATTATTCCGGGTGCGCAGCCGTAACCCTGAGCCTTGTGCACGGCATCGATTATCACTTTGCGTACGCCTTTAAGGTCACGTCCCGCTTTAAGGGCAGCGTCTGGCAGCCTGTACTGTGTCCCGACGTTTTCGGACCCGCCGCCTTTGAGCATGACTCTCACCCTGACTTCGGGCTTGTCCCATTGGTGAAAGTGCATGTAGGGAGCGTTTATGCCTATGTTGTTGCCAGTGTTTTTCCCTGTGATAGGATCAACTGCGTTAGGGCGGAGATACTGAAGCTTGGTAGCCTCAATAGCTGCCCATTCAAGGGCCTCACGGTATTTTTTTTCGCTTTCGCCCACGGGGAAATCGACGTAACAGATTATCGAACCCGTGTCCTGACAGAGAGGCGTTGAGGCTTTTCTTGCCAGTTCGATGTTTTCGATTATGGTGCCGAAAACGTTTTTAGCGGATGTTCCCTCGTCCTCGTTTTTGTGGGCCTGCCTGATCGCCTTTTCCACATCCGGTGCAAGGTCAGTGGAGGCTCTGCGGAGCAGTTCCAGCATAGCATTCTTGAGTTCCATAGCCACCTCATTATTCAGCTATTGAAAAAATTAATAGCGTTATTTTGCGCTTATACTCATATGTAACCCAAAAAATGTTATATTTCAATAACGGCTTTAATGAGGTATTAATTTATATTATAGGAAGCAGGTGAAGAAAGTTAAAATTTCCTTTTGAAACAATGCTTTTTTGGTGTTAGACTTATCTAAGTATAATAAATTTTCAGCCCGACTGATAAGTCTTGTATTCTGCGGGAGCAGGTATCAGATTTTTTATAATAAAACATCGGAGGAAAACGATGAGTTTCAGAATTGAAAAGGATACGATGGGCGAAATCAAAGTCGCCAATGAAAATTACTGGGCAGCCCAGACCCAGAGAAGCCTTGAAAATTTCCGTATCGGCATAGAAAAAATGCCGTCAGAGCTGATTAAGGCTTTTGCCGTTCTGAAAAGATCACTCGCCGTAGTAAACAATAAGCTCGGCAAGCTTGACGCCGAAAAGACAGGAGCTATAGTTCAGGCTTGCGATGAAATACTCTCCGGAAAGCTGTCGGATCAGTTTCCTCTCGCCGTATGGCAGACAGGCAGCGGAACCCAGACTAACATGAACCTCAATGAAGTCATTGCCAGCAGAGGAACGGAACTCCTCGGCGGTGATTTCCGCACGAAAAGACTCATCCATCCTAATGACCATGTAAATATGTCTCAGAGTTCAAACGATACATTCCCCACGGCGATGCACATCGCAGCGGTTACGGAGGTAGAGGATCTTCTTCTGCCCGCCCTCAAGCGTCTTACGGAAACACTCGCCAAAAAGCGCGACGAATTTGCGGATATAGTGAAAATAGGGCGTACGCACCTTCAGGACGCAACTCCGCTCACTCTCGGTCAGGAGTTCAGCGGCTATGCTGCCATGCTTGAGACGAATTATACCCAGATTGAGCGCTCACTAGAGTATGTGCGTGAACTCGCAATAGGCGGAACAGCGGTGGGAACGGGAATAAACGCCCACCCCAAGCTCGGAGTTATGGCTGCGGAGGAGATAAGCGCATTTACCGAAAAACGCTTTGTTTCGGCACCGAACAAGTTTCAGGCTCTCACCTCTCACGATGCGCTTGTGTACGCCAGCGGCGCGGTAAAATCTCTGGCAGCTAACCTGATGAAGATAGCAAACGATATACGCTGGCTCTCCTCCGGTCCCAGATGCGGTATCGGTGAGCTGCGCATACCCGAAAACGAACCCGGCAGTTCTATCATGCCCGGAAAGGTGAACCCGACACAGTCGGAAGCGGTGACTATGGTTGCGTGCCAAGTGTTCGGCAATGATACTGCAATAGCCTTCGGCGCGAGTCAGGGCAATTTTGAGTTGAATGTGTTCAAGCCTGTGATAATCTACAACTTTCTCCAGTCGGTGAGGCTGCTGGCGGACAGCATGGATTCGTTCAATGAGCACTGCGCTGTTGGAATCGAGGCAAACAGGGATGTGATAGAAGGCTATCTTAAAAACTCACTGATGCTTGTGACTGCGCTTAATCCGTACATAGGTTACGAGAATGCGGCGAAGATAGCCAAAACCGCATACAAGGAAAATTCAACGCTGAAGGAAACCGCTGTGAAGCTTGGGCTTCTCACGGCAGAAGAGTTTGAAAAGTACGTGATACCCGAAGAAATGGTAACTCCGAAGGAATAGAGCTGAATGCCGGTCTGCATGGCAGCCCGATTTTGTCGGCAAAGTCGGGACATTGGAACAAAGGAACAATTTTCTTTAAATCTCCCCTAGCCCCTCTTTGTTAAAGAGGGGTGTTTTATCCTTGTCTACAGCAGATTCGCTCCTTTTTTATTAATGTGAAACTGCACATGCTGTCAGTTTCACATACACGCTCACGCCGCGATGAATGCGGCTTCGCTTCGCACGGCGCAGTTCCATCCTTGGAACTGTTTGAGACTGCCGCGTTCCTTATGTGCTGCAATGCAAAATTCAACATTTGTCATCGGTTAGGGGCTGAGGAAAAGCTTCTTTTATTTGGAACAGCACTCAATTTTCTCGAAGAGAGTGTCTTTGATAACAGGCTTGACGATTGAATCGCTCACAGTTCGGTCACTGTTGTCGTATTCATAGGCTGATATGACGATGATAGGCACCGCCGGAGCGACCTTGCGTATTTCCGAGATCATCTCCCAGCCGTCCATAACAGGCATCTGGAGATCTGTCAGCACCATATCCGGTCTGTGCTCCAGAAACATGGAGAGCCCTTCTTTTCCGTCCTTTGCCGGATATATGTTTCCCACCCGCTTTTGCAGAACCCGGGTGACCGCCATTCGTGTGACGGACTCATCCTCGACATAAAGTATGCTCAGACTTGATAAATCTTTTGTCATCCATCACTCCTGATGATATATTTCACAATTATAATATGAAAAAGCGAATATATCAACGATATTGCAACATTGCTCAATGCGTTTTGTGTCTGTATACAATTATATCCCTAAAAATTTAAAATCGTCAGATTTCTCTTCCATGATTTTTTTGAAGCTGGCGTAATTGCCTTTGCTGCCGCATATGAAGGATATTACAGCGGCGTAGGGCACGGGAGAGGCTTCTTTCCAGAAGTCTCTTTTTGAGGCGGTAATCCGCAGGAAAAGCTTATCGAAAGCACAGGCGGTGTTCAGTTCAGCATGGTAATCCTTCAGCGGCAGCCAGAGAAACTCAGCCTTGTTCTTCGGTTCCTCCGGCGCAAACTTCAGGTGTCTGTCCGTTATGAGTCCCTTCCATCTGCCGTTTCTGTAAAATCCCAGCGAAGCCTTGAGGTTTACGCATGTGTAGTAGCCGCAGTAACTTATGCTCACCTGCGGACGATATGAAAGGGTGATGCGCACTGTGCCCGTAAATCTGCCGCCCCTTATCATTTCCGGCGGAACAGGTACGGGCGGGGTCTCGATATGGCTTCCGTTTTCGTATATTCCTGTGTGGATTATGGTGATTGTGTCATCATCCGTTCTCATCATCTCTTCCGGAGCTTCAGGCAAACCCCAGCCTGTGTAAACTCCGTCGGCGCATCCGCCGGAGGCTTTATGGATGATCAGCGCCTTCACAGCGTCAACTGTCGCCGCTTTGCCCAGAAGCTGATGAAGCTTCGCCGCAATTCCCGCTATGACGGGTGATGCGTGGCTTGTTCCGGTGTCTTCGGCGATTTCGTTGTATTTGCCGATGGAGAAGACCCCTTTTGGTATGTTTTTGCCGAATTTATATTCATGTGTTCCGCCGTAGTACACAAGCTCCGGCTTCACGGAGGAAAACACTCCTCTGCCCCGTCTTGTAAAAAGGGAGGGGGCGTGAAGCGGAGTGAGGTTTGTATCCATGTGACTGACGGAGCCGATGGTCAGGGCGAACAGACTTTCGGCGGGAACAGTTATGAGGTCGTTGTCTTTCAGATCCTCCGTACTCCATGTTCTTAGCGGAAAGCAGTTTCCCGCGGGCAGCACGAACAGCACATCCTGCTCCCGCTGAATGCAGTCCAGCAGGTACGCGAACAGGCTGACGTTTTCCCCTGCGGTAATATTAGTCCCGAGAGAGAGGTTCCAGATTTTGATTTTATCCCTGTATTTCGGTACAACAATCCGCAGTATCTCCGCAAGCCGGGCAAGATCCGGCGGGGTGCCCGTGCGCCCGGGCATTACAGCCACATCCAGAAACTCAGTCCCGCCGAAGCTTTCCCCGCAGGCAAGAGCACGTCCGGTCACAAACGTCCCGTGAGCGGTGTCCATCTGCTCTGGCTCCACAAACAGCTCCCTACCTGCTTCCCATTTGCGGAGGAAGGAGTTTTCCGCCACGCCGGAATCTATTATTCCCACAGTCGGATAGCTTTCACCTGCTGTTTTCTCCATGACACAGTCTGCGAAAAGATCCTCATGACGCAGGTAGTGCTCTGTTATTTCCACTGTTTCAGGCTCGGAGATTTCGCTGATGTAGCTGTGGTTGAGTATTGTGGTGAGCTTCGGTTTATAGTCCGTGATGTGAGCTTCTATAAAGATCGAATCAGTGATGTCCGGATATATTTTTATTGAGGACGCCCCCAGATGGGCGAGAAATACGGCTACCTTTTCCGCCGCGTCCGCAAAAGGGAAGCAGCGGAAGCGTATCAGCCTGTCCGGTGTTTTATCAAAAACGGCTTTTTGAACAAACTTTTTTGAGAGCTCCAGTTTTTCGTTGGGGTAAAACCCGCCGATGCTCTCAATATGGGTCAGGGAAGCGTCGAGTGATTTGCTTCTGCTGAAGCGGAGCACCGTGCTGATTCTTGCCAGTTCGGAATCATCCTCAACGGGAAAAAGGAAGCCTGTCTGCCCGACAGAGCCGATAAGGGAGATTTTGGCGGTTTCCAGAAAGCTGTAGCGCAGGGATTTTGCGAGAGAATTTTCCCTCAGCACAAATTTTTCCACAACAGAGAGCCCCCTGTTGTACTCAAAATTTCTGTAAAAGCCGAACCCCTCCTCCATCATGCGGACAATTGTTCCGCGGCTGAGCGGCGGATGTCCCGACATTCTGGGTTTAACCGGAACACCGGACACCGGGCGCGCTTTTACAAAGTTTTCAGAAAACTCCATGAATAGTATGGGGTTTTTGAAGATTTTCCCCATTATTCGGACTCCGGCAAAAATGCGGCTTCAAAGCGACCGGATTTTATTCTTTTGAACCCTCAAAGATTTCAACCAGCGGTGTAAGTATTTTTTCAATATTTTTTATATGCGTGTGCCTCAGACCGCATATTCTCTCTAAAAGAGGTTCCCACCCAACGGGGACACAGCCGCCGCTGTCCGAGGAAAGCAGGTGGACTGTCTGTCTGTTGGAGTTGAGATAGTACTCCAGAGGCGCTTTTTCGTAAAAAAACTTTATATCCAGACCGAAGTGGTCTGCCAGCACCTCAAGCTTCGCGGCATCGATATTGCCGGACTTTTCATAGTGAGATACAGCCTGCTGACGCACTGAGAGTATGTCTCCAATATCGGACTGGGAAATCTTGAAATGTCTTCTGAGGGTTTTTAATCTTTCTGCTAAATCCATAAAAATTAAGATACATGAAATTTGCGTAAAATTATAACAAAAAATTATTGTTGATTTTTACGCACAATTTGTGTAATAACAAATATTATTTGTGATTATGGAGGCGGATGGTGTACAGGGAGCTTGAGTGGGAGGAAAAAAGTATAAAAGAGGAACTGGCGAAGATACCGCACGGTTTTTTATCTGTGTCACAGGCGGCTGAGATTCTTCAGGTGAACCCCCTTACTGTTAAAAGATGGATCTGGCGGGTGGAGCTTCCTGCTTGGAATACACGGACAGATGGCAAGGGGCACTGGCGCATAGCGAAACAGAGCATAGCGGAGTTTGTGCAGAAAAGGAATTCAATGAATATAGATTTTTACTGACTTACCGCTTAAAATTTGCCTTCCATGGAAATTTTGTATATACGCTCACGCCCTGTAAGACAGGTCTTCGCTCCGCACGGCGCAGTGTCTTGTCTTGATAATCCAAAATTTGCCTTCCATGGAAATTTTGTATATACGCTCACGCCCTGCAAGACAGGTCTTCGCTCCGCACGGCGCAGCTCCATCCGTGGAGTTGCTATGTCAGAGAGCTGTGAACGTCGCTGTGTCTTTCTGAATCTCATACTTAACATCACACTGTGCATAAGGTAATAAAAGGCGCGCTGCCCGAAGGAGGGCGGACAGCGCGTAAATTTAGGTTTTATTTAAGATAATAACGGCTGCTTTTATGGCATTTACCGCATGAGGTTGGCATTACACTGCTCCATCTCGTGAGAGGTGCGGCCTTTTTCTCTTCCACTCCTCTGAACATGGAATACACATCGGCAGGACACACCACATCACCCACATGAGACACGACATCTCCCTCAATCATTGCTCTTGAGGAGTTCGTCTTATCATCATCATAAGTATAGTCGCCCATCATACCCGTATTCGGCATGTGACAGCTCTGGCATCTGCCCACAGGATTGGACTCATCTAAAGGGTTATAGGCGGCAGTGACCATGCCTGCCTTATCCTTCATATGTTTGATTACCGCTGCGGCAGTCTTGTTCTGCGCCTTGCCTATTCCTGCTGCGCCGACTTCGTAGAGAGGCTTGGCATCACCGTTTAGGAACGTGGGCTGACCGTATCCTGCGCTGAGCAGGGCAATGTCATTTTTGGAGAGGGATGCAAAGCTGCCTGATTCCGCATGACAGGCGAGGCATACCGTATTATTATTAAATTTGGTGTTGCGATAGTTATATTCCTTTCCGTCTATTGACATTTCCCGTCTGTTTTCAGGTCCCTGATAGAGACTGTGCGAGGAGTGACAGGCTGTGCATGTCAGAGGTCTGGTTGTGTTGTTTACATGTACGGAGAGCTCAAACTCATATGACTGCTGCTTGTGGTGTCTGCCGTGCACTCCGTCCCAGCTGAAGAAACCTTTTCCGTTTTCCCACCCGGGCATAAAATCAGCGAGCTTATGGATTCCGGCTATGAAGTTGCCGTGACCCACGGAACCTGCGTATTTATCATTCCACGGATAAAGGAGAGCATTGGCGGGGCTGGCGCTGGCGGGCAGAGCGAGTCCGTGGCAGCGGGCGCATATCTCTCTTTCATCAGTTGCAGTGAGTGCTGCGGGATTGATTATGTGTTTGCTTTTTCCGGGATCTTCAGTGTGCTGTGAGCCGGGTCCGTGACAGTTTTCGCAGCCGACACCGAATTCAAGGAAGTCAAATTCGGAGGTGTAGACCCCTTTTTCCCCGCCGGTTTTTATCTTAATGCCGAGAACATGGCACCCCGCACATGCCTGTGAATACTGCTGCCCCTGATCAACCCATGCGTTCCGGAGATTGCCTGTTCCTTTGGCACGGAAGGCTTGTACAGCGTCGTTCTGGACTGCTTTGGCCGCACCGCCGGCACGTACTGCGCGGAAGGGCTTGAATTTCGGTGAATCAGTTCCAGACTGAGCCACATAAAGCGGAAGCATTATAAAATCCTTATCTGCGCCCGGATAAGGATACATTTCCCAGCTGGGACCGGAGGTAGCCGGAACATCCTTGAGTTTGGCGAGATAGTGCTGTTTGAATACTCCTACATTCGTGTGCATCTCGTCTGTCCCGGGCATAATGTATTTATCACCCTGTCCGCCGACTGTGGCGGCTATGGGTATAAAAACACCTGTAACACAAGGGTTCTTTCCATTTCCGCCGAACGCGAAGCCTTTGATTCCTTTTTTGGTACATGCGGTTACCGGCACAGGGTCATTGTCGCTGCCGTCAGGGGGAGATGCCGAAACGCCTGTTTTTTTACCGAGCGGATCATTATCCGCTCCCCAGCCGCTCATTGGTTCAATGACATCTTTCTGACCGGGCATTATGATTCGCATATGTGCGGATGCTGAGTGACCGGATGCCATATCGTGGCTTTTATCCATGTCCATATGGCAATCCATGCAGATTTTATTTCCCACATATTCCGCCTTGTCACCCGGTCTGCCGGAAAGCTGAATGTTTCTGAGGGAAGCGGTGTTTATTCCGGCTTCCACCGACATTCTCAGCCCGCCGCGTATGTATTTGCCGTCTGCGGATTTGTCTGTCTGTACAAAGTACTTTGTTCCGGACATAATATTTTTGAAGGTGTAGTTTCCGTTTTTGTCTGTCATTGCTGAGGCAGCAACGGAGTTATCTTTGGCATTAATCAGCTTTACTGTGATTTTTTCAATAGGCTCTTCCGCTGTGTTGACCACTTTGCCCGCTATGGGGTACTGTGCCGCGTAAACGTCAGATGAAAAAATAAAAAGTGCTGCTACGATCAGAATGAAAGCTTTCAGTTTGAACATGCGTAACCTCCTGTTCAGAGAAAAAATTAACTTCGGTAAACATAAAGAGTTTTACCTTCTTTTTTAACCAATCCTGTTTTTCTCAAAGCTTTCATTGTTTTGGTAATGCTTACACGGTGAGCGCCGAGCAGAAATCCAAGCTCTTCGTGGCTGAGATGTATATTGATCTCAAAATGATCACTGTGATTTGTTCCGTGCTCGTTTCCTATATTCAGAAGCAGGTTGTAAAGCTTCTCCTTCAAATCCCTGATCAGCAGATAGCAGTTTCTTGAGCTTAGAAATTCGATATGCTTGCTGAGGTTTTTAACAACATTAAGCCCGATGTTAGGGTTACTCAGCACCAGCTTTTCAAAAGCGTTCTTTGAAAAAGTGCATATGAACGAGTCTTCCACACAGACCGCCGTTCCGGGGTACTCAAAATCGTCCCAGAATATCTGCTCACCCATGAAGTCACCCATTTTTCTTATATCAAGTATCATCTCACTGCCGTTTTCAGAGACCTTGGAGATCTTCACGAGCCCGGCTTTAATCAGGAACATCTGATCCGCAGTATCCCCCTGAGAAAAAACGACTTCGCCCTTTTTGTACTCCTTTCTCACGGCGAAGGAAGCGAGAGAGGATTTCTCATCAGGAGAGAGATTCTGAAAAATCCATGTGCTGCCGATACATGCTTTACTGTGACTGTGGTAACCGGAAATAAAATTGTTGCAAATACAACCTGCCATAAATGAATGCTCCTTAATAAATATGTCTGCTTATCTAATATTTCACTATGTTTGAAATAATCAAATACTTTCTACCTCCTTAAATATACGCAGACAGAGCTTTTTTACGGGTTGCTGCTGTTTAAAGAGAAACATTTTACTGTTTCTCTTTGCAGGCAGAGCTAGTTTTCACGGTTAACCTGTATAAAAATGAAAGCTTTTGAGATGTGCATTTTAAATAAAGTGCAGAAAATTATAGTAGCTTGGACTACAAATTCAAAAATTTTATTATGAATAAAATTTCTCTAATAAAATCCGGTAAAAATTATAAACGCACTATCTTTTTCTTTGTTAAAATACCTGAATGGTTTTAAAATATAATATAAGGCGGTAATTGTTTTACAATTAAAAGGAAAGATGTCGCGAATACTGTTTATCTCCGTTGATGTTCGGTCTGTTTATGAACAATAGGCTCTCATTTCTTCTGATAGTTATTGCAGGTTAAATATGCGTCGTTGTACAAGTAACCGCAGTTTTCATTTGCGTGTGCCCGGTAACGCCTTATATTAAAGGGTTTCGCATTGTATTTACTGGGAGTCTGATTTATGCTTAAGCTTATATATGGCGCATACGAAAATATGTTCTAAAATATTTTGACAAAAAGCGCTCAAAATTGTATACAGAATACAATCTTAAGTTATGAACGGTTCCGCTCCGAAAGCTTGCGGGTTCGGAATCATTAATGTGAAAATAAGCGGAGCTGAGGCTGCGCAGAGAATACCTCTACTAAGGAGAAATATTTATGATGCAAGACTATCTTAAGCATGTTGAAGAAAGAAAGGCTCAGGGGATACCTCCTCTTCCTCTGTCACCCGAATTTACCGCAGAAGTGTGTAAAATGCTGGAAAATCCGGCGAAGGAGCAGGCGGATTTCCTTAAGGAACTTATAGTTAACCGTGTTTCTCCCGGTGTTGACCCCGCTGCGGAAGTCAAGGCAGCTTGGCTTGAAAGAGTCGCCAAAGGCGCTGTGAAATGCCCCGTAATCACAAAAAAAGATGCTGTGTTCTTCCTCGGAACAATGCTCGGCGGCTACAATGTAAAACCCCTTGTGGATCTTCTCACTGACGCCGAACTCGGTGCTGATGCCGCCGAAGCTCTTAAGCAGACCATACTCATTTACGGCTCTTTTGAAGATGTGCTTGCTCTTTCCAAGTCCAACGCCAATGCCAAGGCTGTTATTCAGTCATGGGCGGATGCCGAGTGGTTCACATCCAAGCCCGAATTTCCAAAATCATTCAAGTTGAAAATATTTAAAGCAGACGGCGAAACAAACACGGACGATTTTTCCCCCGCTAAACACGCGTGGAGCCGTCCGGACATTCCGCTGCATGCTCTCGCCATGGGTGAAACCTCATGGCCGCAGGGTAATACCACTATAGACAAATTCCGTGAGGAAGGCTTTGAGGCAGGCTTCGTGGGCGATGTTGTAGGAACGGGCTCATCCAGAAAATCAGCGTGCAACTCCGTTATGTGGAAAATAGGTCAGGATATTCCTTTCGTTCCCAATAAGAGACGCGGCGGTGTTATCCTCGGCGGCGTAATAGCCCCCATCTTCTTCAACACCACCGAAGATTCCGGCGGTTTGCCCATAATCTGTGATGTGAACAATATCAAAACCGGCGATGTTGTAATAGTCGACACAGAAAAATGCGAAGTCAGGGACGAAGCGGGCAAAGTGATCTCCACTTTCAAGCTCAGCCCCGCCACTATAAAAGACGAATACAGAGCGGGCGGACGTCTGAACCTCATCATCGGACGCCAGCTTACTGTTAAGGCGCGCAAGGCACTCGGTCTTCCTGAAAGCACAGTCTTCACCGCAACGGTAAATCCTGTTCCCAAAAAAGGTCAGGGCTTCACGCTTGCGCAGAAAATTATCGGAAAAGCATGCGGAGTGGAAGGCGTTCTTCCCGGAACCGCTTGCGAGCCCGTAATGACAACTGTCGGCTCTCAGGACACCACCGGACCGATGACAAGGGATGAAATCACAGAGCTTGCCTGCCTTGAGTTTCAGGCGTCTATGTTCATGCAGTCCTTCTGCCACACTGCCGCTTACCCCAAGAAAGCCGATGTGGCTATGCACAAATCTCTCCCCGATTTCGTCACCTTAAGAAAAGGCGTGGCGCTTCGCCCCGGTGACGGTGTTATCCACTCATGGCTTAACAGGCTTCTTCTTCCCGATACTCTGGGAACAGGCGGCGACTCTCACACACGCTTCCCTATAGGGCTTTCTCTCCCTGCGGGCTCAGGTCTTGTCGCTTTTGCGGGCGCTCTCGGCTTTATGCCTCTTGATGTTCCCGAATCCGTGCTTGTGAAGTTCAAGGGCAAGTTCAACCCCGGCATAACTCTCAGGGACGCAGTAAACGCTATCCCCTACTGGGCGATCAAGCAGGGGCTGCTTACTGTTCCCAAGCAGAATAAAAAGAACATTTTCAACGGACGCATTCTTGAGATGGAAGGTCTGCCTGATCTTACTGTTGAGCAGGCGTTTGAACTCACTGATGCTACAGCGGAAAGATCAGCCGCCGGCGGTACGATAAAGCTCAGCGAGAAGTCTGTTTCCGGTTTTCTCAGAAGCAACATAGCGCTGATGAAAAAGATGATTGCGGCAGGGTACAGGCATGCGGACACGCTGAAAAAACGCATTGAGGACGCTGAAAAATGGCTTGCCAATCCCGTTCTTCTTGAAAGAGACGAAAACGCCGAATATGCGGCTGTTATAGAAATCGACCTTGCCGAAATCACTGAGCCGATTCTCGCATGCCCCAACGACCCTGACGATGTTAAGCTTCTCAGCGAAGTCGCGGGGAACAAAATAGATGAGATCTTTATCGGTTCCTGCATGACTAACATAGGTCACTTCCGCGCCGCAGGTAAAATCTGGGAAGGCGCCGCCTATCCCAAAACCAAAATATGGCTGACTCCTCCGACCCTTATGGATCAGATGCAGCTTATGGAAGAAGGCTACTACTCAATATACGCAAGTGTGGGCGCAAGAACCGAGATCCCCGGCTGCTCACTCTGCATGGGAAATCAGGGAAGAGTGCAGCCCAAGGCTCACGTTCTTTCTACGTCAACAAGGAACTTCCCCAACCGTATCGGGGACGAGTCTCAGGTTTACCTCGGCTCCGCGGAGCTCACGGCTGTGACCGCCCTGATGGGCGAGCTTCCCACTCCGGCGGAATACTTCATGCTGTATAAAAGCAAGATTGAGCCGAAACAGGCTGAGGTGTACAGGTACCTTGAATTCGATAAAATGGGAGACTTTGAGCTTTCATACATCGAAAGAGTGGCATTCTAAAAGGATTTTGAGGGGCTCTTCGGGGCTCCTTTTTTATGGCGTCAAACTGCACATCCTGTCAGTTTGACGCACACGCTCGCGCCGCAGTAAATGCGGCTTCGCTTCGCACGGCGCGGCTCCATCCATGGAGCAGTTTCCATTTATCTAGTCTTCATTGCGAACCCTGAGAGGGTGAATCAATCTCTCCTTTTTTTATAACATCGAACTGCACATCCTGTCAGTTTGACGCACACGCTCGCGCCGCAGTAAATGCGGCTTCGCTTCGCACGGCGCAGTTCCATCCATGGAACATGGCGCCATTGCGAACTCCGCGGGAGTGAAGCAGTCTCAGGCGCTGAAAACAAGCCAACGATGTACATCCGGTTTGAGGTCCTTCACTCATTGGATTCAGAGTGGTATGGAAAGAGGGTTAAAGCGGGGTCGTATGTCATTTCACTATGCTTCAAATGGATTTATGTTCATAAAATACCGTTTTGAAAAATTGATAGATAAAAACGATACGGTTATTGGTATAATGAATCGGCGGATCTGCCGTATGAATACTAAGTCCGCTAAGGGAATATTCAGGCGATCTCCGCAATTTTTTTAAACCGTCATATCGAAAAACAGGGTAGAACGCATCCTGTTGCTATTAGTGATGAAAGCAGGTGTTTTCAAGGGTTCTGAAATATGGTGAACCTTGAGGTATTTTTTTTGTCTCTTATTATATGCAAAAAATTCTATTTTCCGCTTTATCAAATTTAAAAAATGTTTTATTATCGGCGTTACCAATAATACTTGACAAAAATCTTTGTTTAATTATAACTGTATACAGTATACATCAGAAAGCAGTTCTAAAAACGTTTTTCGGGTGTGAATGTGCTGTGTGAAAACAGTTTTTTAAGGACAGGTTTTGTAAAAACTGCTGATTATCGACTGAAAAGCGTGTACTGTGAAGAAATTGGAGCTGAAGGCTCTGAAACTATAATTTATACAGGAGTTTGATATGTGCTTTACCAGACCTAAAATTGCCCTCATAGGCGGCGGCCAGATCGGCGGCGTTCTCGCTCAGCTCAGCGCTCTTAAAGAGCTCGGCGATGTTGTTCTCTTCGATATAGTAGAGGATATGCCTCAGGGCAAGACCCTTGATATAGCCGAAGCCTCCAGAGTGGACGGCTTTGACGCCTGCCTCAGGGGAACAAACGACTATAAAGACATAGCAGGCGCAAACATAGTTATCGTTACAGCCGGTCTTCCCAGAAAACCCGGGATGAGCAGAGACGACCTGCTTACTACAAACGCGAACATTATCAAAAGCGTTGCCGAAAACATCAAGAAATACGCTCCCGATTCATACGTAATCGTTATCTCCAACCCTCTGGACGCTATGGTTACTCTTATGCAGAAGATAACGGGCTTTCCCGCTGAAAGAGTAATCGGTCAGGCGGGCGTTCTTGACTCTTCAAGATTCGCTTCCTTCATAGCATGGGAGCTCGGCGTATCCGTTAAAGACGTAAACGCTATGGTTCTCGGCGGTCACGGCGACACAATGGTTCCCCTCGTTCGCTACGCAAACGTAAACGGCTGCCCTGTTATGGAACTCCTTGAGAAAAAGTACAACGACAAGGCAAAAGCCAAAGAAGTTATGGTTGCTATGGTTGAAAGAACCAAGCAGGCAGGCGGCGAAGTCGTGAAGCTTCTTAAAACAGGTTCAGCGTTCTATTCTCCCGCTTCCTCCGCAATCCAGATGGCAGAAGCCATTCTGAAGGATGAAAAAAGAGTTCTGCCCGTATGCGCGCTTCTTAAAGGCGAATACAGCATAGACAACCTTTACGTCGGTGTGCCTGTTGTCCTCGGCAAGAACGGCGTTGAAAAAATAATAGAACTCGATCTTGACGCTGAAGAGCAGGCTCTGATGGATAATTCTGTCAATGCAGTAAAAGATCTTGTTGAAGCGATGACACGCCTCGGTTTCCTTTAGAATAACTGTTATATTTTAAGGCTATATTAACATGGCTCACCAATTAAGGCTTGAAGTTAGCATTGGTTTGGAATACTATTTTCGTGTTTTAAGCCCGAAGTAAAACAAAACAGCTGGAAGGTGAGCCATGTATTTACACGAATTTCAGGCTAAGGGGCTTCTTCGCGAGTACGGACTTCCCGTACCGGACGGAGGAGTGGCATCCACGGCCAGCGACGCGCTTCGCGTTGCAAAAGAGTTGAAAGGAGAAAAATGGGTCATTAAGGCTCAGGTACACGCAGGCGGAAGGGGAAAAGCCGGCGGTGTCAAGATTGTTCAGTCATTCTCAGATGTCTATGACGAAGCAACCCATATGCTCGGTATGAAGCTTATCACGCATCAGACCGGAGAAGAGGGCAAAATCGTCCACAGGATTCTCGTTGAGAAGGCGACTAACATCAGACAGGAAATCTACCTGAGTATCATGGTCGACAGAGATAACGAGCAGCACATCTTAATAGCAAGCGCAGAGGGCGGCACAGAAATTGAAACCCTCGCCGAAAGCAGACCGGACGCTATTATAAAGGAGAAACTCTCCGCTATAAAAGCCATGGGCTTCTATCAGGGAAGGAAAATTGCCAAAAAACTCGGGCTTAAAGGCAATCTTCTCAATAAGTTTTCCGCGGTTGTGGTTAAGCTGCATCAGGTCTTCATGGACTATGACTGCATGCTGCTTGAAATAAACCCCCTTGTTGTAAACAGTGACAACGAAATCGTCTGCCTTGACGCTAAAATCACTGTTGACGACAACGCACTCTTCCGTCACTCCAAGATAGAAGAGATGAAGGACTACGGTGAAATGGAGCCTCAGGAAGTGAGGGCATCCATATACGACCTGTCCTATGTGAGTATGGAAGGCAATATCGGCTGCATGGTTAACGGCGCCGGTCTTGCAATGGCCACCATGGACATTATCAAGTCCTTCGGCGGTCAGC